>NC_018677.1 GCF_000300075.1 Candidatus Portiera aleyrodidarum BT-B-HRs | reverse complement strand
TTTACTACCTCTTTAATCTAATCTTTTTTATATTAATTTTTACTTATTTTTATTCTAATCTATCCATTTTTTTTTACTTTGATCTTTTTTCACGTAACCAACCTCTTTTTACAACCTGTTTACCATTACATAACAACCTTTTTACAACTTTCTAAACGCATAACTACAACACCTACATAACCTCCTTCATTTACGCATAACTATTCAACACAACTCTTTACTTCTTTTTCACTTATAAGCAATACTCTTGTATACCAAATTTTGCTTTTAACATCTACACACACAACACTAATAATTTTTACTCTCCAATGCCAATCTTTTGAACTTTAATCAACACACCTTTATATATTTACTTTTTTTACCAAACTACCTACAACCACTAACTGCTTATATCTTTTTTTCTTCTCTCTACTTCGCTTTTCCTACAACTTTATTTAACAACAACAAACCATTCTTTTTAACCTAACTACTTACTAACCCCTTATTAACAAACATACACCTAATATACCTCCTTACACTTTACAAGTAATCAAACCTAACCTCTTTTATCTACATTCTAAACAACCATTATCTATCCTCTAATTTCTTTACACCTACACCTACTCCTACTCCTACTCCTACTGCTACTGCTAACTGCTAACTGCTAACTGTTTTTAACTAACCATTTACCACAAAACCCTTACACATAACTGCATCCCCTACCTACACATCTACACCAATCCTCTTACATACCTACACAACAAACTTTTCCTAATACTAACAATCAACTTTTTTCATCATTTCCTAACACAAATACACAACTAACAACTAACAACTAACATTCTTCACCCTTTGTATAACTCTTTTTTTTTTGCCTTAACTGTTTTTTTTGTATTAGCATAACAAATTTACATAACACATCTATCAACTTAATACTAACTACTACCCTATTATATATAAATACAACTTTTGTAACTTAGTTAACAGCAAAACCTAACTTTTTCAAACTCTTTTAATTAACAGCAAAACCTAACAAACAACAATTATCTAACTACCAACAATTGTCATGACATAACACAAAAATTTACTAACCAACAATTATAACTAATATCACTACATATTATACTACAACTTGTTTGCTTTCTTATCTGTACAACATATCTTGTTTATTTTACCTCAATTCTTAACACAATTTTATTCTAACAACTAACCTTTTTATCATCTAACAACTTCCATTTATTTCCTTTTATACATTTATTTGTTTTTTGTAATAACAACTAACATCTAAGCAATTACCTCTAACAAGCATTTCTTTCTCTTTTTTTCATACTACTCTATTGCTTTACAACTTTTTCTCTAACCTAATAATTCTCTTACACCATACAACTTTTCGTACAACTCTTACATAATAATCACATAACCTTTTTTAACAAACAACTAACTTACAACTATAAACTTTTTTTTAGCAACCTAACTTATTAACAAACTCACAACTAACAACTAACCAATCCTCATTTAACAAACAACCACTTTTAGCTTACAACCTTTAACATTTTTTTACTTAACACTAACCTAACAATTATTTTACAACATTCAACTTAATTAATTTTTCCTCTAACCTAACAAATAAACTATCAACTTACAACATTTACTAACCATCCTCTAATAACTTTACTCTTTAATACAACCTTTTACATATAACATATTTTATCAAACACACTAACAAAAAACTTTTATTTAACTTTTAACAACACTTCTCTAACCATTTATCATAACAAATAAAATATCACTTTCAAAAAAACAACCACCAAAATCACAACCCTATAAAGCAACATCTAACCTATCAACTTTAACCTACAAACTTTGAACTAAGCATCTTACCAACCACATCTAACAACCTTTTTCTATTAATTTACGTCTTATTCTCCTTGCCTACTAAACACCTTCTAACAACTTTTTTATATCAAACTTCGTCTTACCTCTTCTGTATACAACTCTTCTTTTTTCCTCCTCTAACTTACCTTTTCCATTATACAAATTTCATTTCAAAACACACTCATTAAACAACTATCTAAAAAACAACATCATTTAAAACAAACATCTATAACAACTCCTCTTATAATACAAATTTCTAATGAATCTACCTCTTTAAACAACTCCTATAACCCATTTTTTTTTAATATGTACAACCAATTATATTTATCAAACCTTTTACCTTCAACTTCTTTATTTTTTTTTATAACACTAACACTTTTACATTTTTTAAGATTTTTTAATACAACTATTATGATTAACTGTTTGTTTGTTTTAATACAAAAAATATAAAAACTATTTTAATCTACAATCTAAGATCTAAGATCTAAGATCTAAAGTCTTTTAAAAACTAACCTCTAATTAATAAACCTACAAACTCTAACTGATTTAACAACAACCAATTCTCTAACAAACAACAACTAATAAATAAACCTCTAATAACAAACAAATTAACATCTTACAGATATCATCTAACAATTAATAATTAAACATCTAATTTTACAATAACTTTTTAAGCTACTCTTTATCCTCTTTTTTAAACAACATCTAACAGACTAACATTCTTTCTTCTTCATACAACCTTTATTATAAGCAAACTCTAACAGATAATTTACAACAACAACATCTAACAAAAAATATCTAATAACTAAACTCTAAACCATAACATCTTTTAAAACACCTCTTTAATCTTTTAAGCAACCACTCAACCTACAACATCCTCTTACACTTTCCACTTATTTCTTTTCTCTTTCATATAACAACTATACACTTAACTACTAACTGATAATAACTAACTTCTAACCCTTTTTTTTAGCAACCTAACAATAAAACTTCTTTCTACTTCATACAACTGTTTTTTACTAAACATAAAACAAAAAATAATAATAATTTTAAGAAAGTACAACTATTAAATAATTTAAACCTTTACAGCAAAAACTTTCTGATTTTAACAACTACTAGATAATATAAACTGTAAACATTACACAATATATATAACTTAACAACCTAAATAAGTTTATAAACAACACCTCTAACAAGTTTATAACAGCTATCACAAAACAGATAACTGCATAACTGCATTTTAATAACACAAAACACCAAATACATATTTTCTAAAAAATACTAAACCTTAAACACTTGCTACTAAACCTCAAACCTCAAACCTTTTACATATACTGATTATATTATTACTATAATTTAAATAACTAACAATATCCAAACTCAAAACTCTAATATACGATATAAACAGTTGAACAAATAACTAACAAAAAAAACACCTTTTAAAACAAAAAATAACAGCAAACCCATATTATTTTTACAAAACACAACAACAACTAGCTTATAATACAAGTACTAATTTGTTTTACTTACAATTACCATAGCAGGACGTAATAAACGGTCATTAAGAAAATATCCTTTTTGTAAAACATCTACAATTAAGTTGTTGTTATTATTTAAAGATTTTACAGTCGCAATTGCTTCGTGACATAGTGGATTAAAAAGTTTTCCTAAAGGATTAATTTGATTCACCCCAAAATTTTTTATAACATTTAGTTGCATGTTTAATGTCATTTTAAAGCCTTCTATGTGATAATTATTTATTTTTTCTTTTTTCATAAGTTCAAAAGCTTTTTCTAGCCCATCAATAACAGGTAGTAATTCTTTTATAAATGTTTCTATTGCATATTTACGTGTGTTTTTTATTTCTTTATCAGCCCTACGTATATAGTTTTTTGTTTCTGCTTTAGACTTTAAGTTTTCGTTTTTATAATTTTCTAGTTTTATTTCAAGACTTAATATCTGTGATTTTATTTTATCTGTAATTTTTTGTTCTTGAAAAATCAACTTATTGTTATTTGAATATATTTTTTTTTTAAACATAATTATATTCCTAACATGTTCGTTAGTTTTATGTTAAACTTAGATTTAAGTGCGTTTATAGAAATTTTCAAGTTAATAAACCGTTAATGTCAATAATATATTTTAATCGTAAAGCAAAACATAAGTTTTTGATTTTTGACAAACTAGAAGCAGGAATTTCTTTTTTTGGTTGGGAAATAAAAAGTATACGCTGTAAAAAGTTTAATCTGGATAATACGTATGTAATAATTAAAGCCAATGAAGCTTTGTTATTAGGAGCTAACTTTATCCCAATAAATACTACTAATAAATTAATTACTATAAAAAAAACAAAAAAACTTTTACTAAAAAAAAAAGAAATCTTTTATATTAAATCTTATATAACTATTAAACGATATTCTTGTATACCTTTAAAGTTTTATTGGAAAAACCATCTTATAAAATGTCAATTAGCTTTAGTCAAAGGCAATAATTTTCTAGACAAACGTGATTTAGAAAAACAAAGAGATATTAAACAAAATCCTTATAAACATCATATATTTTTTCCTATTATATAACCTTTCACAATTCTTTTTTTCACTCAACAAACAACCTCTAACAGATACAACCTCTTTACTACAACATATACACTCTAACCTAACACCTAACACCTAACACCTCTAACCTCTAACCTCTAACCTAACAACTCTTACCTCTTACCTCTTTACTCTTACTCTTACCAACAACCAACAACCAACAACCTACAACCTACAACCTACAACCTACAACCAACAACCAACTACCAACTACCAACTACCTACAACAAACAACAAACAACCTCTTACCTCTTATCAGTTCCTTATACCAACTACAACAAAAGCAACATCTAAAAGCTTAAAGCAACCTCTAATAACTAACAAATAACATCTAATAAGCAACATATAAAAAAAAACAACAAAACATTTAAAAGAAAACACCTAACACATTAACTGCCTATAAGCGCAAAACACAAACCACAAACCACAAACCACAAACCTCAGACCTCAGACCTCAGACCAACATATTCTAAACTCTAAAAAATAACAGCTTACAACAAACAAAGAATAAAAAACTAAAATATAATGGAAAACTTAAAAGACATATAACTATTCTATATAATTAACACAATTTAAGTATATAATCTTAACTTAACAGCAGAAAAACATAAAAGCATAAGATCTAAACATCTAAGCAAAAAAAAAACAACAGAATAACTACTAACGTTGAACATCTAAAATAAAATATCAATATTGTTAATTCATATAGCAGTATAAATTATTTAACAGAAGAACAAACCAGAAAAAGTTTTTAAAAAAAAATACAAATAACAATTATCTAAAAACAAGAAAAAATATAGGATAAATAGCTGTACTAAAAAAAGAAAAATAATAAGAAAAATTTTTAAAATAAGATTTAACGAAACAATAAAAACTTTAATATATCAAACATAGAATTAAAGCTATAAAATAAAAAAGAAGTACTACAATAAAAAGACCAAGAAAAAGCACTGCAAAAAAAAATTAATGACAAACACTTAATATATAACTGTGCACTTTTGAAATATCTGCAGGCAAAATAGAATATTGTTCTTCTTTTAGTAATAATTCGTTAAGTAAAGAAGGTAATTTAAGAAAAAGTCCAGATTTTAAAATGGTATCATAAAATTTAGCTGGATGAGCTGTAGCTAACGTAATCATGGGTATTTCTGGAAAATTATTACATCTTTCGGCAGCAATTAAACCTATAGCTGTGTGAGGGTCTACTATAAAACCATTACGGTTATAAAACTGACTTAGTATAGACAAAATAGTGTTATCATTTACACTCGTACTATAAAACAAAGTTCTTAATTTCTTCAAAGGTTTTTCGTCTAGTATAGTGTAATTTTTATTATTAAAGTTATAAATCAAATTGTTAATAGCATTTGAATCTTTATTATAAGCATAAAACAACAACCGTTCAAAATTAGAAGAAACAACTATATCCATAGCTGGCGCTATAGTATTAACTAAATTTCTTATAGAAAAATCATTATATTCTATAATACGATGAAGTATATTATTAACATTTGTTGCAATTATTAGTTGCCTAATTGGCAAGCCCATTTTATAAGCTATATATCCTGCAAAAATATTTCCAAAATTTGCTGACGGTACGGTAAAACTTACATTCCTAAAAGGAGCACCTACTGCAAGTGCTGAAACAATATAATATACTGTTTGTGCTAAAATACGTGCCCAATTTATTGAGTTTATAGCAATTAACCTTCTTCCTTTAATAAAGCCACGATTATTAAAACTATCTTTAACTATTGCCTGCGCATCATCAAAATTTCCTTTTAAAGCTATATTATGTATATTATCTTGTTTAACTGTAGTCATTTGTCTTCTTTGAATTTCTGATACCATTTTATTTGGGTGTAAAATAAACATGTCTAAATTATTACAATCACAAAAACCAGCAATAGCAGCTGATCCTGTATCTCCTGACGTTGCACCCATAATAACAGCTTTTTCGCCACGTTTTTTTAAAAAATAATCTATTAAATTACCCATAAATTGTAAAGCTATATCCTTAAAAGCAAATGTAGGACCAGTAAACAAGTCCAATAAAAATTGATTGTTACCTATTTGTTTTATTGGAACTATTGAATCATTACAAAACCTTGTATAGCTTTTTTTAATTAAAAGTTTTAAGGACATATCATCAACATCATCAATAAAAAGACGCATTATACGATATGCTGATTCAATATATGAACACTTACTTAATTCGATAAATTCTTTATGCGAAAGTTTAGGAATTATTTCTGGAACATATAAACCACCATCACTTGCTAAACCAGTCAATACTGTATCTTCAAATGAAAGTACAGGAGCAACACCGCGAGTACTAACGTAACGCATTATTTACCACCCATTTTTTGTCATAAAACTTTAAACGTTTTCAACCCTTACTCTAGTAATATGTCCTAGAATAACATTTGTAGATTCTAGTTTACCGATCGCTAAATTCATATTTGCTTCTTTTGTACTATAAGTTAATAAAATAATAACAAATGAACTTTCCTGTTTTTTTAGCAATAAATGTTTTATTCTAATTCCTAGTTTATAAAATATATTTACTACATGTCCTATCATATTGAAACTAATAAGCATAAATCTCAAATAATAATCTGTAATTACTTGATCTATTGGTAAAATAGATACCGTTGCCATAGTACTAAAAGCTAAATAAGGAGTACGATTAATATGTTCTGTTAATTTATTTCTAGATACATCTAACAAATCAGATATTATGGCTGAAGCGGTAGGTTCTGAACCAGCCCCTATGCCATAAAACAATGTTGATCCAACAGCATCACCATTTATTTCAATAGCGTTTGTTACTCCATGTACATTAGATAATAATCTGTTTTTTGGAAGTAGAACAGGGTGTACTCTTAATTCTATTCCAGTTTTCTTTCGTTTAGAAAGTCCTAAATGTTTTATATTATATCCTAATTTATCAGCTTTTTTTACATCAGTTAGGTTTATACAACCAATACCTTCAATATAAATCTTTTCAAAGTGTAAAGGAATACCATAAGCTATTGCCGCTAAAATTGTTAATTTATGTGCAGTATCAGTTCCTTCTAGATCCAATGTAGGGTCTTCTTCTGCATATCCTAATAATTTAGCTTGATTAAGTATGTTTTCACAAGATATCCCTTTTTTCATATTTGTAAGTATATAATTAACTGTACCATTAATAATTCCAGCTATACTATAAATACGATTGGCACATAACCCTTCACGAATACATTTTATTATTGGAATACCTCCAGCTACTGCTGCCTCAAAAGCTACCATTACCCCTCGTTTTTTAGCAGCACAAAAAATTTCTTTCCCATGTATTGCAATCATTGCTTTGTTTGCTGTAACAACATGTTTTTTATTATTAATAGCTTCTAATACAAGTTTTCTAGCTATATTACACCCCCCTATTAATTCAACAACTACATCAACATTAGGATTTCGCACAACTTCAAAAATATTTCTCGTTACTTTAATACCTGTTAAATTACAAATTGGATTATCACTACGTGTACCTATCTGTTCTATAATAAATTGACTACCTATTCTCCGAAAAATTTCATTATAATTTTTTTTTAAAAGATTAAAAGTCCCTCCACCTACAGTTCCTAATCCACAAATACCTATTCGTATCAATTTTCATATTCCCTTAACTTATATTATTTATACGTGCCGATTTACCTTTCAGATCACGAAGATAGTAAAGTTTAGATTTACGAACCTTGCCTTTACGATTAATTTTAATGCTAAATATACATGTAGAATAAGTCTTAAATGTACGTTCGATACCTATTCCACTAGTTACTTTACGCACTGTAAAAGACGAATTTAAACCCCTATTGCGTTTTCCAATAACTAATCCTTCAAAAGCTTGTAATCTTTCAATAGAACCTTCAAGCACCTTAATTTGTACTATAACTGTATCACCCGTCATAAACTTTGGAATTATTTTAGTTTTCATTTGTTCTAATTCTATTGCTTGAATTAATTGATTAATACTCACTGTACACTCCTTTTAAATTGTTTAATAGTAGACCCTCACAGATAAGAAATTGCTAGTATAAATTTATCTATATTTACATTAGTAAGAACACTAGCAGTCAATAAATATTATTTTTTATTCTTTACTACTAGAATATAATTCTTACCTGTTACAAAAATCTACTGTACCTTTCCTATATATTTTTAATATTAAACTCTTAAATTTTTAAATTGATACAGATAATACTCACCTTTTTGTAAGTTAGGTAATAATTTTTTTTGTAATTTAATTAAAGATCCAATAAGAGTTTTAGCTTTTTCACATGTTTTAATTCCATACAATTGCACAATAAAAAATCTATGCACTAAACGTATACGCTTTACTTTAAAATATATATTTTTACCTTTTATTTCTAAAATCCACAATCTACTATAATCTATTATGTTACATCTTTGATTTGTATAAGAGTTAACTTTTATCCACCCTTTAACCCCATAAGACTTAGCTATACTTCCCATAATTATATTCACTTTTTGTCTTTCTTATTTTTTTTTAATAAGGATAAAACCCTATTAGAAATTTTTGCACCTTTATTTTTCCAATAACCTAATCTACTACTGTTTATACAAAATCTTTTTTCACTTATAACTAATGGATTATAATAACCTATTTTTTCAATAAATTTTCCATCACGTGAACTTCTAGAATCTTTAACATTAATCTGATAAAATGGCCTATTTTTACATCCACAACGCGTCATCCGTATTTTAACCATTACACTAACTCCATGCTTATTAATTCTTGTTCTTATCTATTATTTTATTTTTGCAAATCAATGGCATCATACTACGTAAAACTTTTCCAACTTTTTCAATTTTATGCTCCGAATTAATACGCCGTTTTGTTTTAAGTAACGTAAATCCTGTTTTTTTTTCAATAATAAAATCTTTTGCAAATTTCCCATTTTGTATATTTTCTAATAAAGTTTTCATATTTTTTTTTGTATCATTGTTAATGATTTTCTGGCCGCTTACATAATCCCCATATTCAGCTGTGTTAGATATTGAATAACGCATATCACCCAAACCCCCTTCATATATTAAATCAACAATAAGTTTTAATTCATGCAAACACTCAAAATAAGCCATTTCTGCAGAATATCCAGCTTCTACTAAAACCTCAAATCCAGCTGTTATTAATGCTGATACGCCACCACACAATACAGCTTGTTCTCCAAATAAATCTGTTTCAGTCTCTTCTTTAAATGTGGTCTGAATAATACCTGTTTTTCCACATCCAATAGCACTTGCATAAGATAAAGCAATATCTTTAGCTTTACCTGAATTATCTTTATAAATAGCAATTAGACTAGGTACACCACCACCTTGCATATAAGTTGTGCGTACTGTATGTCCTGGCGCTTTAGGAGCTACTAATACAACATCTATATCTTGCCTAGGTTCTATTTGTTGATAATGAACATTAAAACCATGAGCAAAAATTAATACTGCACCACTTTTTATATTGTTTTCTACATAACGATAATAAATATTTTTTTGTAATTCATCTGGAACTAACATAACTACAATATCTGCATCTATAATTGCTTTTTCTATTACTTCTACCTTCAAACCAGCTACTTCTGCTTTTTTCCATGAGCGTGAACCTTTATATAAGGCTACCTTTATATTTACTCCTGAATCTTTTAAATTATTAGCATGAGCATGCCCTTGTGATCCATAACCAATTACTACTACTCTTTTTTGTTTAATTAAAGATCTATTACAATCTTTTTCGTAATATATTTTCATTTTTCTTTTCCTTTTCTTTTTCTAACTTAATTTTACTTTTACCCAAACACGCGGTATCCCTGAAACTCCAGTGCGAACTACTTCATTAATACCTTTTAATGCATTAATAAAAGCATCTAATTTATCTTCATCTCCAGTGATTTGTATTATATAATCTGTTGTTGTTACATCCACAATATTAGCTCTAAAAATATCTGTAATCCTTTTTATTTCAGCTCTCCTGTCATCTGCTTCTGCTTTTACTTTTACTAACATTAATTCTCTAGCAATATGAGATACTTCTGTTAAATCTAATATTTTCACTACATCTACTAATTTATTTAACTGTTTTATAATTTGCTCTATTACACATGCATCTCCATTTGTCGTTAATGTCAATCTAGACAATGTTATATCTTCTGTGTGAGCTACATTTAGAGTTTCTATGTTAAAATTACGTTGTGAAAATACTCCTACTATTTTTGATAATGCCCCTGGCTCGTTTTCTAATAAAATAGATATAATATGCCGCATTATTTATTACTCCGCTTTTGAAATGATCATATCATTAATAGCTCCTAAAGGTTTTTGCATAGGATAAACATGTTCAAGTGGATCAATATAAATATTTAAAAATACTAGCTCATTTTTATTAATAAATACTGTTTCTAAAGCCGATTCTAATTCCTCTATTACTTTTACTGTGATAGCGTTTAATCCATATGCTTCAAACAATCTATGAAACTCTGGTAAAGATTCAACGTAAGAATTAGCATGCCGTGCCTTATAATTTATATCTTGCCATTGCCTCACCATACCTAACGAACCATTATTTAAATGTATAATTTTTAATGATATATCAAACTGTTTACATGTTGATAATTCTTGCATCATCATTTGAAAACTTCCTTCTCCAGTAATTAATACAACGTTCTCATGAGGATAACTTAATTTTACCCCCATAGCAGCCGGTAACCCAAAACCCATAGTCCCTAAACCACCAGAAGTTATCAATTTATTAGGTTTATTAAACTTATAATATTGTGCTGCAAACATTTGGTGTTGCCCAACGTCAGTTGCTATAATAGCTTCTCCTTTTGTTTTTTTATATACAGCTTCAATTACTTGTTGAGGTTTTATTAAATCTCTACTTAAAGCTGTAACTGGCTTATATAATTTACCGTCTCTATTTTTTATCCATTTGTTTATACATTTCCACCAAATTTCTAAATGCTTTTTTCTATTTTCAAGATTAATTTCATCTTTATAGCTCTTGTTAATTTTACTTAACAATTCTTTTACTACCTTTTTTGCCGATCCTATTATAGGTATATCTGCCAATATAGTTTTTGAAATTGAACACGGATCAATATCTACATGAATTACTTTTGCGTTAGGACAAAATTTTTCTGTATTGTTTGTTACTCTATCATCGAATCTCGCCCCTACACAAAATATAAGATCTGAATTATGCATAGCATTATTTGCTTCATAAGATCCATGCATCCCTGGCCAACCTATATATTGGAAATCACTTTGAGGATACGCACCAATTCCCATTAAAGATGTGACAACTGGTAAATACGCTATGTTTGCAAATTCTCTTATTTTCTGACTCGCTTTTCCTGTTATTGCTCCACCACCGACAAATAATACAGGCTTTTTTGCTTTTAACAATAATTTTAATGCTTTTTTTATAAACTCTTTATTGTTACAAACATTTTTCTTTTTTTCTCTTAGTTTTATATCATTTTGTTTAATGTATTCATATAACTCATTAGGTGCCGTCATGTCTTTAGGAATATCTACCAAAACTGGACCTAATCTTCCTGTGCTTGCTATATAAAATGCCTTTTTTAATATTGTAGGTATATCTGCCGTATCACGGATAGTAAAACTATGTTTAACTATTGGCCTAGTTACACCGACTATATCCGTTTCTTGAAATGCATCTTCTCCTATTAATTTACTTACAACTTGTCCACAAAGTATTACCATCGGTATAGAATCCATATATGCTGTTGCAATACCCGTTACTGCATTTGTAGCGCCTGGCCCTGATGTTACTAATACTACCCCTGGTTTTACACTAGCCCTTGCATATCCGTCTGCCATATGTGTAGCTGCTTGTTCATGGCGAACCAAAATGTGTTTAACAACTTTTTGACGAAATAAAGCATCATAAATATGAAGAGCTGCTCCACCTGGATACCCATAAACATATTTCACGTTTTCATCTTTTAAAAACCGTATTATCATATCTGCTCCTGACAACAATTCCACTTTTTAGCTCCTTTTTATATAGATAAATTTGTTTTTATTTTATAACATAGTTCAATTTATTACAATTTTTATGCTAAACTATTAGAGTTACTTTTTTTTACATCACATTATGACTTTAATACCACACAACAAAATAATATCAATCATACTGCAACATTTTATCTAATAACAAATAACCTCTTACCAGTCTTCAACAAACATTATTCACATGCATTTACCTTTAACAAAAATCCTTTTTTCCTAAACCTTATTCTACAATTTCCTTTTACAACCTACTTACTTTGTTTTTAATTATACAAATAACACACTATTTTTATCGCTCTACCATTTTCATTTCATCTACTATCAACTTAAACCTTTTTACACAACATTTACCAATAACTTTTTAGTATAATGAATTACCATTTTCATATATCAAACAATTTTTTCCTTTTTCTTTTACTTAAGTTTTATATACATACAACTCTTTATTTTTATTTTATACCCTATATATAGCTCTTATCTAGCAATTTTAAACCTTATATCAATTACAAGTCCTTATAAACACTACAGCAAATCACTCTAACATCTTTAAATACACACCTTCCACAAATACACTACACCTAATATCAACGACTAACATAACTACTAACAGCTATTTATCAATTTAATATTGCGTATAACTATCAAAATTAATAACAAACAAATTTAAATGCACTCTACCACAGAACCATACCTAAATAATTTTAAGTCATACACACCAAAGCTCTAATAAGCAAACCTCTAAACTAACAACAACAACAAGATCTAAATTATCTAACATATTTACTCTAAACTAACAACAAGAACAAGATAACAATACTCTAACAACTATCATCTAACTTCTAACTTCTAACTTATAATTAATAAAAAACAAGTTAAGCAACAAACATAAACAACCTCTAATAAACAATTTAAGCAACCATTATAATTCTAACCTCTAAACAAATAACCTCTAAACTACAATATCTTTTAAGCAAACATCTAATAAATAATCAATAACAAACAATCAAAGCAACCATTTTAATTAAATAAACCTCTAAACTACAACATCAAAGTAACCTACAAGCCTAAAAACTCTAAACAAAAAGAAACATCAAACCTAACAACTAACAACTCTAACAACTAACCTCTAACCTAACAACTCTAACCTACAAGCTACAAGCCTTAAACATCTAATTAATAATTTAAGCAAAAAACCTCCTCTAACCACAAAACATAACCTCTAACAGATAACATCTACTAACTACTAACTACTAACTACTAACAGATAACAGATAACCTCTTTTATACAACCTCAAACAGCAAACAGCAAACAGCTAACAGCTAACAGCTAAAAGCTAAAAGCTAAAATCTAAAATCTAAAATCTTTAATATTTAATCTTTTAACCAACCTCTAACAAACACCTCTTAAAAATAAAACTCTAAACTACAACCTCTTCTCAACTAACAAATAAACATCTAACAAACACTAAATAAACCATTAATTTATTAACATCTAACAACATAAAAATCAACATCTAACAAAAAAACAAAAAAACAAAAAATGTACAAACTTAAACTAAATAGTGATAATACAAATTATATGTTAGAATAACAACCTCTAAAACATAAATTCTAAAAACTTTTAAGCAACAAACAACATTATAACAACTATCAGCAAAATAAGATAAACACAAAATACCAAAATAACCTCTAACCACAAAATAAAAAACACAAACCACAAACCACAAACCACTAGCCACTAGCCACTAGCCACTAGCCTTAAACATTTTAATATAACCTCTAAACATAAAAACTTTAATCTAAACTAAACACTCTAATCTATAATCTACAATCTACTTTCTCAAAACTTTAATCTTTTATCTTAAAACTTAATACTTTTAACAACAATCTAATTCTACAATCTAAACACTCATTTATTCAACCTCTAACAACACTCAACTTTTTACTAAATTACATTTCTCATCTAACAACAAACACATATTTTAATCTCTAAATACATAAATACAAAGTTTATATGAAGCATTGAGCTAAGCACAGTAACTGTTAAGCATGAAGTGAGAGCAAAAAACAAAAAAAGGCAGAAAAGTACATAAATATCAAAAAGCTAAAAACAAATGTATTAATTATAAAACATAAGGACAAAAAAGGATCACAAACAAAATAAATATAAAATACAACATAAAGTACAGTCAAAAAAAAAAACAAGGATTTGAAAAAACAATGTTTATAGAATATATACATTCAGTTCTATTTTTTTTTATAACATTATTACCTGTTGCTAACCCTATTGCAAGCACGACCTTATTGTTGACTTTAGGAAAGAAAATTAAAGCAAAGGAACGAAAAAAACAAATCTATTTTGCTACTTTATATGTTGGTATTATTATTCTTGTTTGTTTTTATGCAGGAAAAAATATACTAAATGCATTTGGTGTCTCTATAAATGCACTACGGTTAGCTGGAGGCATAATTTTGTTATATTTTGGATTTGACTTGTTGTTTAATGTTACCGAAAAGAAACAGATTACAGAAAAAAATCATTTACAACAATCACACCTCAACATATCGTTTGTTCCACTTGCTTTACCAGGAACAGCTGGTCCTGGCACAATTGCTTTGATTATTAGTTCATCTTCAAGTTTGCCTTCTTCATGTTTGATACATTTTGTAATATGGTCTGTTACAGCGTTGTTTACATTAATGTTTTTAATTTGTTTGTTAAGTGCGAATAAGATATTTAAAAGAATTGGACCTTCTGGTATTGATGCTATTTCTCGTATTATGGGATTTATATTGATTTCTATGGGAGTACAATTTATTATTACAGGTTTCCAGAATATGTTAATAGTACTATTTCATTTATAAAAAGGTCTATCAAAACAATACGAATTAAAAAAAATAAAAACAAACACACCGTTACAACAATTACATCAATACAAAAGATGATATAAATGTGCTATTTAGTTTCTAATTTAAATAATAAAACAATTACACAAAATAATGATACAGAGTTGATTAACATGTGCATACAGATTTTAACTTCCCTAACCATTCCACTACGCACAACTTATACAAATCACTATCTTTAAACAACTTTCACACATTTCCATAAATAACAACATATAATGACAATACTGTAATAAAAATCTAACAATATACAGTTAATCAAAATATAGTAACAGAATCTAAAAAAATGAAAAAACCAGAAAAAATGAAATTATATAACTTTTATAAAGTATGGCTTATGGTGTGTATTTTATTTGTCCTCAATAGAGCTAATAAAAGTGTCATATCTTTTGGCAATTTAGCTAACAATTTAATATATATTTGTTTTGAAGGATGTTTTAAAATTAAACAATGAGCATGTAAAGCTTGCCTAATATTAAGATTAGGCAATATTTTGTTATTTAAGTACAATTCATCACCTATTACAGCACGACTTATAGATTGCATGTGAACTCTTATTTGATGAGTACGTCCTGTTTCTAACCAACAACGTAGGTATGTATGTGTATTAAACCTTTCAAGTACTCTAAAATGTGTTATCGCTATTTTCCCTTCATCATTAACTATATTTTTTTTCTTTCTATATTTTATATTTCGACCTATTTGGGAATTTATATAACCGCCTATATCAAGTTGACCTAGGACAACGACATCATATTCTCGAATAATGCTTTTTTCTTTTATTTTTGTTTTAAGGTCTCTATATGATACTAAGTTCTTAGCTATTATTACTAGCCCACTCGTATCTTTATCAATACGATGTACCAAACCTGCTCTTGGTAAGTTTATAAAGTCGGTCTTTTTATAAGACAAAATTGCATTAACTAAAGTTCCTTTAATATTACTTTTAGAAGGGTGTACAACTAAACCAAATCTTTTATTTATAACCAGTATTTCGTTATTTTCATAATTTTTGTAAAAATAATCAGGTTCAAACACTCGTTCAACAATATACAACTTCGTATAATGTATTAGGCTTATCCATTTGAATTTTTTTAAAAATATATTTTGCTTAACTGTGAAACCGTCTAATCTTATTTTTTTTTTTATAAATGTTTTTATTTTTTCTCTAGTAATATAAAAAAGCTTTCTTGATGTTTTATCTAGTCGCAGTCCCTTCCTGATGCTTAAAAGACACTTTATCGTTTTCATATTCTAAACTTTTTTCTTTCTATTATATAGACCATTCTTTTCCTTTTATATAACACACACATTTTCTTTTCTAATTAACAAACATTAATTATCTTTAAACAAAAGATATTAACAAACAAAAAAACTAACAAATATAAACACAGCGACTATATAAACAATGTTTTGTTTGATTTGACATAGATAATAAGTTTAATTAGTATAATATTACTGGGGGCGTTATGGATTCGACATAAATAAAAATTTTTAAGAGCATGTCGAGATTTTTCTTCTCTCGTTAATCAAAAGTTAATATTTATTATATTCCAAAAATACAAGTTGTGCTCAGAATTATAGCTTAGCTGCATAATTCAAATTCATAACTTTATGTTTACTATTCCATAATTAATGAATCAAGAGCTATAAAGAGTAGTATATCGTTCATTACTGTCTTTACTATTGAACGTTAACCTTTACTAAGACTTACCTTAATTAATCTTGCTCATCAGGTTTTTTAACAAGTATTATAAAGATGAAGCTTAACATGTAGAAACTTAATCATTTTATATTTTATGGACGCGGGTTCGATCCCCGCCGCCTCCACTTCCCTCTACTTAAATGCCGATATCAGGACTCGAACCTGATACCACCTGATTACAAATCAGATACTCTACCAAATGAGCTATATCGGCTGTATACTGGGGTACCAGGAGTTGAACCTGGGATGCCGATACCAAAAACCGGTGCCTTACCACTTGGCTATACCCCAAAAAAAAAGAAAAAAAGTATGAGAAGAAAAAAGTGGCTAGAGGCGGAATTGAACCACCGACACAAGGATTTTCAGTCCTCTGCTCTACCATCTGAGCTATCTAGCCAAAAGAAGATATAATTATAAAATTATAAAAAAAAAAAACAAGAATAGAATAGGGAAGGGTATGTCTGTTAATAAGAAAAAAAAATATCGGACTGCAAATATATATCGAGAAACAAAGGAAACAAAAATTAGGGTATATGTGAATTTAGATGGTCAAGGTAAAATAAATATAAAATGTGGAATAGAATTATTAGAACATATGTTAGATCAAATAACAAATAATGGACAAATAGATTTAACTATAAAAACAAACGTATATTCACATATAGATCATCATCATACTATAGAAGATATAGGAATAGCAATGGGTAAAGCGTTTAAAAAAGCGTTAGGTAAAAAAATTGGCATTAAAAGATATGGGTGTTCTTATGTACCTATGGACGAATCTTTATCACGTGTAGTTATTGATTTATCAGGCAGACCATCATTACATATGACTAAAGTAGGTAAGTTTGATCTTTTTAGAGAATTTTTCAAAGGTTGGGTTAACAATTGCAAAAGTACACTACATATAGATATTTTAAAGGGATTTAATTCACATCATCAAATAGAAAGTATATTTAAATCTTTTGGTATTTCTATACGAAAGGCCATTACAAAAGATAAACGTATAACTAACAAGTTATATTCAACCAAAGGTACGTTATAAAAGTATATATTATGGCAATAATAATTATTGATTATGGAATTGGTAATTTATATTCTGTAGCAAATGCAATAAAAAAAGTTACGAAGGAAAAGGTTTATATTACTAATGATGCTAAAAAAATAAAACTTTCTAATCGCATAATACTACCAGGTCAAGGCGCTATAAAAGATTGTATAAAAGAACTAAAAAAAAAAGAACTATATTGGTTATTAAAAGAAATAATTAATACAACAAACAAACCAGTGTTAGGAATTTGTATTGGCCAACATTTGTTAATGGAATCGAGTGAAGAAAACAAAGGTGTTTTTGGTATTAATTATATTAAAGGTATAGTTAAAAACTATAAAAATAAAAACTTTAAAATTCCACATACAGGATGGAATATCGTCTATAAACACAAAGAACATCAAATTTGGAATGGAATAAAGAGCGGATCAAGATTTTATTTTGTGCATAGCTTTTATGTAAAAACAAGGTTTAAAAATAATGTGTTGGGTGTTACGGAATATGGTGGAAAATGTGCTAATGTTATTACATATTATAATTCAGTAATAACGGTTCAATTTCATCCTGAAAAAAGTTCATCTTTAGGACTAAAATTTTTAAAGAATTTTATTAATTGGTTGCCTTAAAGTTCAACAATATAATCTGTAGTTTAATACTAATTATGTTACTTTTTATCTTTTTAATTTTTTTGTATTAAGTTAATTGAACTTATGCTTCAAAATTATTATGCTTTATTTATCTGCTGTTTACTATATTCTAAACTTTTTGTTTTATTTTTAGCTTCTTAAACTCTGTATGTTGTTAGTACATTAGTTGTTATATTATTAATAGTAATGTAAAAAGTTGGTCTATTCTATTACAACAGGTATCTTATATTAATTGCAGTAGGCTTAATGTTAGGTTTATATAAGATATGTATAAAGTGTTATATGTACTAAATAAAAAATTAAAAGTAAATTATATTCTTTAGATATTTGTGTTTATGTTATTATGTGTTAAGATATGTGTTTTATGTTTTTGTGTAGTTAATTTAAAAAGTTATGTTAGTAATTAGATATTACGTGCTGTGTTTTATGTTTTTGTGTAGTTAGTTATTAGAGGTTTTGTGATTTGATTTGTAGTTAAGTGTTAAAAGTTTAAAGATGTGGCTTGGTGTTTACTTGTTTTGATTAAAAAAAAAATTGTTCTTGTTTATTGTTTTTAAATATATTTTGTTATTAAAATTATTTGCTATTGTTGTTTATTGTTGTTATCAAACAGTTTTTATATCAAATTAGTTTTTATGTTAAATTTGTGTGTTTTTTTTTTGCTAAGTAATTGTTTGTTAAGTTTTTAGAAAATAGTTTAAAAGTTATTGTTTAATTTTGGTTAATAACAAAAGTTGTATAAATCTTTAATAAGATAATTAATAAATATTGGTTATGGAAACAGTGTTATATGAAGATAGTAGAATAAAAAAGTGGTGTGTATTTGCTGTAGCAGGTTCTGTGGTAACAGGAAGATAAGGCTAAAGGTAGGTTCATAAAGGTAAAAGGTGAAAGGTTATATAAAAGTATAAGAGAATGGTGGAATGCTAAAGATTGTAAGGTATAGGCAGTAAGGCTAAAGTATTATAGAAAAGTAAGTAGAAGGTTATATAGTAAGTGAAAAAAAAGTAGTAAAGGTTAAGATATAGATCTAAATGTTAAGAGGTGTTAATGGGAAGATATTAAGATGTTATGTGTATGCTGATAAATGTTTACAGTAAGCAGAAAGGAGTTATATAAAAAAAAGAATATATATACTAAAAGAAGATATTGTATGTAAAAACATTTGCTTGTTAGTTGTTAGTTGTTAGTTGTTAGTTGTTAGCTGTTAGCTGTTAGCTGTTTGCTGTTTGCTGTTAGCTGTTAGCTGTTAGCTGTTAGGCAAAAGAAATTGTGTTTGCTGAAAAAGGTGTTAAATGAAAGAAAAAGGACAATAAAAAAGGTTTTTGTGTTGTTTATGTCTTTAGTATTTTGTTAGTTTGTTTATGTATTATTAAAAAAAAATAGGAAAATTGTAATGGCTAAATGTTGTTTTGTTGATAATAATGTTTTTATTTATGGGTTGTGTGATTTTTGGTTTGATGTTTTGTTGTTTATGCTTCTATATTTATGATCAATGGATTAAATGTGTTGTGGGTTTGTTGTTAGCAGATGTGCTTGTTTTATAGTATTAGATTTGTGTTTTATAGTATTTGATTTCTGTTTAATTGTGGCTAATTTGTTATGTGCTTTAATTGAAGTGTTTAAGAGGAAATGTATGATGTTAAACTAAGCTGTATGTTATTAGTTATTATATTTTTGTTAGCTAGTTAGTTCGTGGTAAGGGCTGTATAATGTAAAACAAAAAAAACAAGGTAATATGCTGTATGAGGAAAAGTAGGCGGTACAATATATGTTTAGTTAATAGGTCTTAAAGCTGTTTAGTTCGTGGTAAAAGAATAGGATTCAAAGATGGTTGTAATGCTTGTATTGTAAAAAGCGTATAGGTATAGGTTTGAGGATAGTTGTTAATAGTTTTGGTTAAAAAGAATATATGTTAAGTGGTTGGTGTTTGCGGTTAGCGGTTAGGAGGTAATAGTTAAGGGTTGGTATTGGTGTAAAAGGGGTATATAAACGGTAAAAGGATGTAAAAATAAGTGTTGGTATTGGTGGTGGTGGTTGTAGGGGTATAAAAATGGTTGAATATTGTTAGTGTATTTGTTAGAAGAAAGACTAGTTGTAGAAGTAGGAAAAAGGGTTGTGTGTATGAAAAAAAATATTGGTAAAAGAAAGTTAGAGTAAAAGAAGGTCAAGCAGTATGTATTGTAAACTCAATATTAGAGAGAAAAAGTTTCTAATAGGTATGTTATTAAGAAAAATATGGAAAAAAGAGATAAGTAATGCTAATAATACCGGCTATAGATTTAAAAAATGGTAAATGTGTAAGATTAAAACAAGGACGTATGTATAAAACTACAGATTATGGTGATCCTTTAAAAGTTGTACAAAGATTTGTAAAAATAGGTATAAAAAGATTGCATGTAATAGATTTAAATGGTGCGGTTTTAGGAGAGCCAGTAAATAAATATATTATAAACAAACTTATTAAACATTATCCTAATTTGATTTTACAAATAGGTGGGGGTATTAGAAATAGTGCCACAATAAAAAAATATTTAGATGTTGGTATAAAATATGTAATCATAGGTACATTAGCAATAAAAAAACCACATAGATTATATAATCTATGTAAAAAATTTGGTAAACATATTATTTTAAGTATAGATTCATATAAGGGATATGTTGCTATAGATGGTTGGAAAAAAATAGCAAATATAAAATCTACAGAGTTAGCAAAAAACGTTTCTAATTGTGGTATCAGCTCAATAATATATACAGACATTTCTAGAGATGGTATGATGCAAGGATTAAATCTAAAAAAAACAATTAAATTAGCTAATTTCGCCAAAATACCAATAATTGCGTCAGGGGGATTAAATAATGTATTTGATATAGTAAATTTAAAAACAAATAAAAACACTTTTATATTAGGAACTATTATAGGTCGTGCTTTTTATGAAGGTAAAATAGATTTATATAAAGCACTATTAATTTAAAATAATAAAAAAAATAGGTTTTATTTTATATGAGCTTGTCTAAACGTATAATTCCATGCTTGGATATTGATTGTGGAAAAGTAGTAAAAGGTATAAAGTTTGAAAACACTCGTTATGCAGGCGATCCTTTAAAAATTGCTAAGTTTTATAACGAACAAAAGGCAGATGAAATCGCATTATTAGATATAAAAGCAAGTTATAGTGGAAAAAATAATACTATAGAAGTAGTTAAGAAAATAGCAAATGAAATTTTTATACCATTAACTGTAGGAGGCGGAATAAAAACTTGTAAGAACATTAGAGAATTACTGAATGCAGGAGCTGATAAAATTTCAATAAATACTGCTGCTGTATTAAATCCAAAAATAGTGCGTGAAGCATCTGATAAATTTGGGAGTCAATGCATAGTAGTAGCTATAGATGCCAAACGAAAAACAAATAAAAATATAAAAGAAGATTGGGAAGTTTTAACTTATGGAGGCAGAAAAAATAGTGGTATTAGTGCAATAGATTGGGCCTGTAAAATGGTTAAATATGGAGCAGGTGAATTATTAATTACTAGCATTGATAGAGATGGAACTAAAAGAGGCTTTGATATTAATCTTATTAAAACTATTAGTCAAAGAGTTAACGTACCAATTATAGCTTCAGGAGGAGTTGGTAATTTAGATCATTTTGTTGAAGGCATAAAAACAGGTAAAGCAGATGCTGTTTTAGCAGCTAGTATATTTCATTTTGGTGAATATACAATTGATAAAGCTAAAAAATATATGGCAAAAAAAGGAATTTCTGTTAGATTTTAAGGTAACATAAAATGAGAATGAGTTATAAAATTAATAAATTACATCCATATACACCTGGTGAACAACCATATAAAAAAATGATTAAATTAAATACAAATGAAAATCCTTATCCTCCTACTCCTAAAATAAATAAGTTATTAAAAAATTTTAATTATTATAAATTAAGACTTTATCCTGATCCAACAACTAGTAAGCTTAGAAAAATTATTGCAAAAGTATATAATGTTAAATCTGAACAAATCTTTATTGGTAATGGCTCAGATGAAGTATTAGCGTTAGCTTTTATGACGTTTTTTTGTCAGAAATTACCATTATTAATGCCAACGATAACTTATAGTTTTTACCCAGTTTACTGTAAGTTGTATAATATAAGATATAAAACAATACCATTGCAAAACAAATTTGAAATAAATTTAAAGAAAATGAATATCAGTAATGGAGGTATAATCTTTGCTAATCCTAATACACCTACAGGTCATGCAATCTCTTATATAGAAGTTAACAAGTTGCTTGATATACATAATGAATATGTAGTTTTAATAGATGAAGCATATATAAAATTTGGTTCTGAAAGTGCAATACCACTGATAAAAAAATATAAAAATTTATTAATTGTAAACACTTTATCAAAAGCTTATAGTTTAGCTGGGATAAGAATTGGTTTTGCTATAGGATCTACTTATTTAATAAAAGGATTAGAAAAAGTTAAAAATTCATTTAATTCATATCCTATTGATGTTATTAGTGAATTAATAGCTATTGAAGCAATTAAAGACATTAAGTATTTAAAAAAAATTTGTAATTATATTATTTATATACGTGAAACTTTATCAAAGCAATTAAAAGATGTTGGTTTTACTGTTTTGCCGTCTAAAGCTAATTTTATGTTAGTTAAACCAAATAATATATCAGCAAAAACAATGTTTATTAAATTACGCAATCATGGTATTTTATTAAGATATTTTAATAATATAAAAAAATATATACGCATATCAATAGGAACTATACAACAAATGAATTATTTAATAGAAACGATTAAATATATATTAAAGTAAATATTATATGGCTGTATTTACTAAAATAAAAAAACAAAAATTAAGTTTATTTTTAAAAAGTTTTAATATAAAAAAACAAATAAAATTTAAAGAAGTAAAACAAGGAACAGAAAATTCAACATTTTTTATTCAAACAGAAACTAAAAAGTTTGTATTAACCTTATTTGAACAAGGTTCTTATAAGGATTTAACGGGGTTTATAGACTTATTAAAATTTCTTTATGAACATTGTTTACCAATAGCAATGCCTTTAATTGATAAAAATAATATAATAATAAAAAAGTTATCTGGTAAACATGCTTTATTGTTTCCTAAGTTGTATGGTATACACCCAAGAACACAAAATATTGAACAATGTTCTATTATAGGTAAAACTTTGGGAAGATTACATTCTATTTCTAATAAATTTAAATTAAAAAAACAAAATTTAAGAGATATTAATTGGATTGTTTTAAATTACTATAAAGTAATATCTTTATTAACTAAAGAAGATCAAGAGTTAATGTTTAATCAAATTTATTTATTAAAACATATAGTAACAAACTTACCACAAGGTATTCTGCATGGTGATTTGTTTAGAGACAATACATTATTTAATGGTAACAATATTTGTGGGTTAATAGATTTTTACAATGGATGTACAGGGGATTTAATTTTTGATTTAGCAATTTTAATAAATGATTGGTGTAGTGATCAACATGGGAATCTTTTAGAAGATAAATATAAAGCAATATTAAATCATTATGTTCTTGAACGGCCTTTTACAAAGGAAGAAGTATATATTTTGCCAAAAATGTTACGGTTAACAGCTTTGAGATATTGGATTTCTCGTTTATTAGTTAAAAATATTTTTCCTGTTACTCATAATTTAAGACATAAAGAACCAAAAAAATATAGAGATATATTAGTTTCTCATTGTAAAAACAAATACCCTCTTTATTTTAAAAATTGAATCTTTATGAACAATTATATGTTGACAAGAGCTACCGTTATAAGTTTATTAATTTATTTTATGGGTTTGTTATTAATCTTTCCTTTGCATCTTTTACCTTGTTTATTATCTGGTTTATTTGTATTTGAATTAGTTAAGGCAATTACACCTTTGTTACAAACATTAATCCCAGTAAATAAAGCCAGATTAAGTTCAGTAGTTTTATTAGGAGCCAGTATAGTAACTATTTTAAGTTTATTTTTTTTTACAGTTATTAGTTTTATTTTACAAGACATAAAAACACCTGATAATTTAATTCAAAGATATATGTTAATTTTTGATAAAGCTAGACATCAATTGCCGCATAGTGTTGTCATTTATTTACCAGAAAGTGCAGATGAATTAAGTCAAATTATAAATGAATTGATATATAAGCATGTAAACGAACTTCAATTTGTTTTTGGATGTGCCATTCATACTTGTTTTTCATTATTATCAGGTATGATTTTAGGAGCAATAATTGCTTTACAGGATATTCCTGATATTAAATCACTTACTCCGTTAACTTATGCTTTATTACAAAGATCTATTACTTTAAGTAACGCTTTTCATAACGTAGTTTTTGCACAACTAAAAATATCTTTAGTTAATACATTGTTAAGTTCTATTTTATTATTAATCTGTGCACCTTGTTTAAATGTGTATATACCGTTAACAAAAACGTTAATATTAATTACATTCATAATGGGGTTAATACCTTTAATAGGAAATCTTATTTCGAATATATTGATTTTTATTGTATCACTTTCAGTATCTTTGTGGACTGCAGTTATAGCACTTACTTATTTAATAGCTATTCATAAATTAGAATATTTTTTAAATGCTCGTATCATAGGTTTGCGTATTAACTCAAATGCATGGGAATTATTATTTGCTATGTTATTTTTTGATGCAGCATTTGGTTTTTCAGGTTTAATAGCTGCTCCTATGTATTACGCGTATTTTAAATGTGAATTGACAAATGAAAAAGTAATATAATTAATTTACCGGAGATAGGAATTGAACCTATTACCTTCGCATTACGAATGCGGTGCTCTACCATATGAGCTACTCCGGCTTATATATAATATAAACTTAATAGCATATAGCAAAATTTAAAATGAACACGTTAAAATAACCTGATTAGACGTAGCTGTTTTAATTTTTATACTGATAATTTCGTAGTTAAATTCTATAAGTTTTATTTTCGTATTTATTGGTATGATATCAACGTAAATATAAAAAATACAACAATAAGAAAAATGTTAGTTGTTGAAAAGAAAGTAAAAGTATAAAAAAAGGAATAAAAAGTAATTGAAAGTTGTATTAAGAAAGAATATAAAGTGGTTTAGCAAAATAATAAAGAATAGAAAGCTTTGAAAAAAAAATGCATATATGTGATTGTTTTCTACAGCTATTCATCTTAATTTAAGAAAAAAAATAGATGCATTAACTAACTAAAGTTAAGACCAGCTTTAAGAAAAATAGCTATTAGCTATTAGCTATTAGTGATTAGTGATTCTTATACTATATTAACTGGATAAAATCAGTTACAATCATCACAGCACACAATTACTTTTTGCCATCATGTATTAGCTTAAAATTAAAAGCTATTTAGAGCTTATTTACGTATTTTTAGATTGGCGGAAAATAATAAATATATTACCTTTAGGATATGATCTGCTGTAACTACATATTCAACTTGAATTTGTGCCTTAATTAAAAAGCTACTATGTTTTGATCTTATAAAAATTTTTCGATGCAGTAAGTGATAGAGATTTTGCATTTACATCGTTTTCAAGTGGTTTATTAATGTATTTTTATAGAATGTGTCAACCAATACTATTATGGACAAACTTACATTTTTACTTTTTTTGACTTACCTGATTATTTATGTACAGATTCTTCATTTAAATTGGCTCAAAAAAACAACTCCATATATTACTGACTTTATTACCGCTAATACTGGTCTATGGAGCTTTATTACCGCTAATACTGGTCGTATATTACCGCTGGTACTGACTTTATTACCGCTAATACTGGTCGTATATTATTACAAATATTTTTGTTGTTATATCTAATATTTGGGTTTATCTCTCTTTATATTATGTGTTGTTTGTTGTTTGTTAGCTGTTTTTTAGTTTTGTAGTTGCAGTTAGGTGTTTTGTTATTGCTTTTTAGGTTTTCTTTTTTCGTTGTTTTCTACTAGTATTTTTCAGTTTTGTGTTATTTGTTATATTTTTGTTTAAAGTTTAGAGTTTGTATTGTTGATGGTTATGTTTGCTGTTTTGTATTGTTGATTTTTGAGTTAAAGTTTTTGATGTTTGTTATTAGAGGTTAGATTAAAAAAAATAGATTAAAAGTTGTTAGTTAATTGATGCTTTTTTGTTTAATAGTTTGTATTTGTAAATTGTTAGTTGTTAGTTGTTAGTTATTAGTTAATAGATGTTTGAGTTTTGCTTTAAAGTTGTTATTTGTTGTTGTTGTTGTTGTTGTTGTTGTTGTTATTGTTATCAGTTAGAGGTTAGAGTTGTTAGGTGTTAGGTGTTAGGTTAGAGGTTAGAGGTTAGAGGTTAGAGTTGTTAGGTTTGAGGTTTGAGGTTTGAGGTTTGAGGTGTTAGGTTAGAGTTGTTAGGTTTGAGGTGTTAGGTGTTAGGTGTTAGGTTAGTTGTTAGTTGTTAGTTGTTAGTAATTTGTTTGTACTTTGTATTTATATGTTTTGTAATATGTAATACAGTAGTTATTAGTTTAAAGCACCAAGTTATATTATTTTAAATATAGTATTTATATGTTATAACTTTGTATTTGAATTAGTTACTTCATTATTTGTTGTATTTTATTTAAGATATAAACTGATTTATATTGATACATTATAGTATAGTAGTTATATGAAAGATAATAGTAGTATATAGTATAGTAGTTATATGAAAGATAGTTGGTAGTTTTGTAGTAAATAGTTATTAGATGTTGCTAAAATTAGATGTTAGATGTTAGAAGTTGTATATATATATAATATGAAATAAGTAGAAGTTATTAAATGTTAGATGTTGGTAGTATTAAATTAGATGGTTGATGGTTGATGGTTGATGGTAGCTGGTAGCTGGTAGCTGGTAGTTAAAAATTATTGGTTTAGTTGTTAAGTTATTAGATTTTGTTAAATTAGTAGAAAGATAGAGGTTGTTTGTTAGGTAAATAGTTGTTAGAAAACAAAACAAAAAAATATGTAGTTTTATAGTTAAAATTAAGTTATTGATTATGTTAGTTAAAAAAGAGTTTGATTAAACTTGATTATGTTAGTTAAAAAAGAAGATGGGTAAATGTAAGGAGTTGTTGGAAGTAAGTGTTGGTTGGTAATTGTTTGCTGATAGTATGGGTTGATGTTAGTAGTAAGGTTTGAATGGTGTTTAGTGTTTAGTGTTTAGTGGTTGTAGGTTGTAGGTTGTAGGTTGTAGGTAGTTGGTAGTTGGTTGTTGGTTGTAGGTTGTAGGTTGTTGGTAGTTGGTAGTTGGTAGTTGGTAGTTGGTTGTTGGTTGTTGGTAAGTGTTTAGTGGTTGTAGGTTGTAGGTAGTAGGTAGTAGGTTGTAGGTTGTAGGTTGGAAAAAAAATAAAGGGTAAAAGGTTTTTGGTTAAAATAAAAAGGTTGAAAGGGGATTAAGGGGAAGGGGAAGGGAAAGGGAAAGGGAAAGGGAAAGGGAAAGGGAAAGGGAAAAGGAAAATGGAAAAGGTTTGTGCTTTTATATTAAAAGTTAAAAAGGTTGATGGTATGTTTTAAACATTGATTTTTTTATTTGTCATTAATTTAAATGGTTATTGCTTTAGAAGGTTGATTAATGTTTAATGTAATTTGTTATACTTATAAAAAGTTAGTTGTTAAGTTTAAATGCTGTGTGTAAGAAGTATTGGTATGATAGGATATATATGGGGTATATAGAAGTATGACATATAAAAGAATATTGAAGTAGATGTTTTTATAAAAGAAGGTTGTTGTTTAAGAAATTGATGATAGAATTGTAAAAAAATAGTAACTGTAAATTCTATAGTGGTTAGTTGTGGTAAAGAGTTATTTGTAAAATAAGGAAAGTTTATAAGACAAAGTTGTTAAAACATATCTTTTAGGTTTTTGAAAAAACTTTTTATAAATTTTAGATAACGTGTTAAGTCTTTATATTTAAAAGATTTTATATATTTCATTAACGTATGTCTTTTATTTAGGCTTTTTTGATGATCTTGAAAGTGCTTTATAAGATTGTTGGATTTATTTATAACGCCTTGTGCTATATTAGCCAAACTAGCAACCGACGAACTGTAACTATTGTTTGTAGCACCTTTTTGTATATTGTAAATATAACTAACTTTATTAGATTTGATGGAAGCACTAAAGTGTAAGTTTGTTATTTGTTTAAATTTTTTTGCTATTTGAGTTAAACTAAAATAATGAGTAGAAAACAACGTTAAAGCTTTAATTTGTATTATTCTTTCTAAACATGCCCAAGCGAGACATAAACCCTCTGTAGGATTAGTTCCTCTTCCTATTTCATCCATTAGTACTAAACTTTTAAAAGTTGCGGTGTTTAATATTTTAGCAGTTTCATGCATTTCAATCATAAAAGTTGATTTTCCTGCACTTAAATCATCATAACCACCTATTCTGGTAAAAATTTGATCAATAGGACCGATTTCAGCATATTTAGCAGGTACATAACTTCCAATATATGTTAATAAAACAATAATGGCAATTTGTCTGATAAAAGTAGACTTTCCACCCATGTTCGGTCCTGTAATAATGTGTATACTTTTATTATGATTTAAAAATAAATTATTAGGTACAAAGTGATGGTTAGTTGTAGATTCAATTACAGGATGTCTACCCTCCATGATTTTTATGCCTATTTTGTTTTTATTTATTATTGGTTTGCAATAATTCAGTGTTAAAGCTCTTTCAGCAAAAGTAGTAATAACATCCAACGTGGCTAGTGATTTTGATGTTTTTATAAAATAAGGTATATTACCTACAAGAACCTTTATTAATTTTTTAAAAATACTTTTTTCATATTTTATTGACTTTTCTTTTGATTCTATTAAACGTTTTTCAAAGTACTTTAATTCACTAGTATAAAATCTTTCTGAATTTTTTAATGTTTTTGTTCTTATATAATTTTTAGGAATTTTGTATTTATGTTTACGACCTTTAGGTATTTCTATAAACAAACCATGAAGCTTATTATAAGTAACTTTTAATTTTATTATTCCGGTACGTAATTTTTCTTTGTTTTCAAACGTTTTTATAAACTTTTCTGAATTAGTATAGATTTTACGCAACTTATCTAAGTTTTTATTAAAATGTGACTTTATTACATATCCATATCTAAAGGAGTTAGGAGGATTATCGACTAATGCTTCATCTAAAAGTAAAGCAATATTGGGAAAAGTAAAAATCTCTTTATGAATATAATTTAGTATAGACTTGCTGTTTTTATTTACTATTAATAGTCCCTTTAACAAAGTTTTAAGTTTAGGAAAAACGTTTAAAGCAATTTTAAATTTGATTAAATCTAAGGGCTTTGCTGTTTTTAAAGATATTCTCGTAACAATACGTTCTATATCTCCAATTTTTTTTATATATTTTTGTAAAATATCTATGAAATTATTTGTTAAAACAATCTCAACGCCTTTTTGTCTAGAAAAAACTAAATCATAATTAGTAATAGGGTTATTAATCCATTTTTTTAATAAACGACTCCCCATATGTGTCATTGTATTATTTAAAACACTAAACAAAGTATTTTCTTGTTTGCCATTAACATTTACATCAAGTTCTAAATGTTTTTTAGTAATACGATCTATTTTTAACTTATCTTTTTTATTTTCAAAAATTAAATGGTTAATATGTGCTAAATTATAAATTTTATTATTATTTATATATTGTATTATAGCACCAGCTGCAGAAACACCAGCATTAAGTTTTTTATTTATATTTTTTATATTTAGTTTTTTAAACAAAACTTTACAAGCATTGTTATAATCGAAATTAATATCACTTATAGGTTTAATTATTGATTTGTGTACGGGAAGTTTAGGTAATTTTTTATGTAATCTAGAAATTAAGAGCTCAACAGGGTTTAATCGATCTAATTCCAAACGTAAATCGTGTATATTATCAACTTCCAAAACACCAAAAGCACCTGTTGTGAATTCTAGCCAAGAAATACCCCATTTATTATTTTTTTGAATTATTGATATAATCAAATTATCTTTACTTTCATCTAATAAACTGTCTTCATATAAAGTGCCTGGTGTAATTACTCGAATTACTTTTCGTTCAAGCAATTTACTTTTCTTTGTTTTTTTTGTTTTTATTTGTTCACAAATAGCAACCGATATTCCTGCTGTGATAATACGTTTTAAATATGTTCTTAAACTATGACAAGGTATTCCTGCCATAGGAATACGTTTATTATTATATTTTCCTTTGCTAGTTAATTGAATATTTAATAAAGCAGAGGCTGTGTGCGCATCTTCAAAAAGAAATTCATAAAAATCACCCATACGATACATTAACAAAATTTTGTGATAATGGTTTTTTATCCTAAGGTATTGTGTTATTGCTGGGGTTGCATTATATATGTTTTTTTTTATTTTTGTCTTCATATTTTATTATCTTTTTTCTGTTTTGTTTGTTTTTTTTTGTTTTATGGTGTATGTTTATTTTTACTTATTTATTTTTATATGTTTCTTTAAATGTTCTTTATTTTTAATTCAGTAATAACATACCCATATCTTCCTATTAACTAACTATTCATGATTCCTGTTTACGTTTACATTTTTATTCCTTTCTGTTTCTGTAATCTGTTTATTCTTATGCCATCTCCTATATACCATGTTCTAATCTATGTTCTATTTTTCTTTTTTTATATGTTATACATATATTCTTTTCTGATTTATTACCGTTCTTTTTTTTCATCTTTTAAGTATTTTCTTATATACTTTTTTCTATTGTTTTCTTCTTTTACATGTTTTTCACTTTTTTACAACAACACATACTACTACACAACCTTTCTTCTATCTAACAACTAATAATTAACTATTTTATATTTTACAACCACAAAACACCAACCTCTTTTTAACTAAACAACTAACCCACTAACTTTTTTTTTACTAACCATCAAACCTAAACCTCTACTATCGTCTTCCACTATACAAGATAATTTGTTAAGACCTTTTAACCATCAAACCTAAACCACAACTAACAACTAACAACTAACAACCTACAACCTACAACCTACAACCTACAACCCTCAACCCTCAACCCTCAACTAACAAACAACAATCAACAATCAACAATCAACAATCAACAAAACTCTATCCTCTAAAAAGCAACTACTTAACACAAACCACAAACCACAAAACACAAAACACTAACCTATTTAAACAACAACTAACCCACTAACTTTTTTTATAACTAACCATTACCAACTAATAAACCTACCTTCCTCTAACCATCAACTAAGCTACCAATCAACTAACAAAACCATAACTTTTAAACTTTCTAGTATAACACAAACTTCTTTACTAACTAAACAATTAATAAACTTCTAACCTCTAATAAATAAACCTCAAACCTAACTTTAATCTTTAAAGCAACCTTAAACCTCTTAAAAAATAATAACTAACCTCTTAACAATAACAACTACTACCCTCTATTTTCTAATCTTCTTACATTTAAACTTATTTAATGTTATACAACTTTTTTGATCTTAAACAACAATCTTATTTAGTTTACATACAAAGTCAAAAATCTTTGCTTTAACAAACAACATCTAATAAATAATAAATAACAACTAACAACTAATAAAAGCAAACATTTTAAACCTCTAACATACAAACTACAACGTGCATTAAACAACCTTCATCTAACTTACAACTTTTTTTATTTAACCTTAAAGATAAACAACAAACATACAACTAACTAGTGAACATTTATTATACACCAATACAACATACTTTTAAAACAATTAAGTTTTTAAAACATCTTAAACAAACCAAACCAATAAATTAAAAAAAATACAAAAATACAATAACAAATATCAAGACTCAAATATAATAAACGCTTACATCTTTAATACAACATCTAACATCTAACATCTAACATCTAAAAGCTAAAAGCTAAAAGCTAAAAGCTAAAAAATTAACTAACAGCAAAAACTTTCAATTAACAACAAACATATTTTTATTATAATAACTAAACACAAACCAATTTAACAACAAAACACCAAAATCAAAACATAATCGCTATACTCTAAACAACATCTAAAAGCTTTTAAACTAAACAACTTACATAAGCACATTTTACTTCTTTTTAAACTATACAACATACTTTTGAATTGACATAACATCTAAACTAACAAATAACATCAAAACTAAAACACAAAAAGCAATAACAAAATCTAAACAGGCTAAAAACAACAAATAAAATGAATAAAAAACACATAAAACAAACGCAAATCACAAAACACAGCAAACAAAGCAAAAAAAAATATCAACACATAAATAAAAAAACATAAAATCAATTATTAGATATAACAAAAAAAGCATAAAAAAGAGTAAAAAAAAAAAAAAAAAAAAAGAAAGAACCAAAAGAGTTTAAAACTAATAGAAAAGAATACAAGTTCAAGATAAATAAAAAGTTTAAAGTTTTTGAATAATAAATATAGCAGAACAACGTGAACTATTGTTATAAAATACCTCTTCAATTGAAGGATAGATTTTATTTACTTTATTTAAAGTTGTTTTTAGTACTTTATTTACTATTTGTGATTCTAAAGAATTAAATGTAATAATTATTAACTTTTTGTTTGTTTTTAAAAGTTTTAAAGATGTAATAATGACTATTTCCAAGTTTTGTATTTCATTATTTATGTAACTACGTATTGCTTGAAAAATTTTAGTTGATGGATGTATGTGTTTTTTCTTTTTTTTATTTATGCTATTGTTATTGGTTTTTATTATTTTGTTTTTTGTTGTATTTTCTTTTATTATAATGTGTTTGGTGTTAATTGATTTAGAATGTTTGATGAATTTTTGTTTTATTTTAATAGATTTATGATGTATAATGTATGTTTTTTGTATTTTAGGTTTTGTTTTAATTAATTGGTGTTTTATATGATAGTTTGTAAACTTTAAAGTTTTTATCAAATTTGATAATTCCAAGGTCATTTTAAACGGAAAGTGATGTCTACGATTACAAATCTCTACTGTTAGTCTATACAACTGTTCATCTTCTCCATATGTTTTAAATATCTTAAAGATTTGTTTAAATTTATAATGATTTAAAAGGCAACAAGCGGTGATACCGAAAGTATTGTTTATTCTCATATCCAAAGGACCATTTATAAAAAAACTAAAGCCTCTTTTATAATCCTTAATTTGATATGTAGAAATTCCTAAATCTAATAAGATGCCTGAAACAATTCCAAACAAGTGTTTTTTTTTGGCTATGATTTCTAAATACTTAAAATTGATATTGATAAAACTAAACCTTTTATCTAAATAGAATTCTAAATTTTTAACCAATGTTTTTGTATTTAAGTCATTATCTAGTGCAATTAACAGACCATTTATAGACAATCTATTTAAAATTTGTTTACTATGGCCACCCAAACCCAAAGTACAATCAATATATAAACCATCTTTATTAGTTATCAAATAATCAATTGCTTTATTAAAAAACAAACTTTTATGTGTCATATAGATTTATGTATCTAATGTTTATTATTAACATATAATAAGCCGGATCCTGTTTTAATTACAGTCATTTATCTAATATATATATTTCTACATATATTTATGCAACCTACCAGAATTGTTTATAAAAAAAAAGAGCTCTTTAAATTCTTATTTAGTTTTACTCAAAGTGGGGTTTACATAACGAATTTGTTTCCAAATACGTGGTATGCTTTTACCAAACCTTTTCACCTTTATCTATAAAAACCAATAGATTGTATTTTTTCTTGTGCACTTTCCGTCAAAAATTTTTGCCCAGCAATTAACTGGCACTTTTGCTCAAAGAGTCCGGACTTTCCTCTTATAAAAACTTATTATAAGTGACTGCATAATTATGTTAAAAATAAAATTATCGTTTTGAAAATTGTGGAGATTTTCTTGCTTTTTTAAAACCAATTTTCTTTCTTTCAACTTCTCTTGAATCTCTCTTTAAATAACCATTTAGTCGGAGTTTATAACGTAAATTATTATTATAAGCTACTAAAGCACGAGAAATTCCATGTCTTATAGCTTCAGCTTGTGATTTAACACCTCCACCATTAACAGTAATTTTAATATTAAAAGTGTTTACATTATTTGTTAATTCTAAAGGTTGAATCATTAGATAATAGAGATTTATGTTATGAAAATATTTTTTTAAGGTGTTGTTATTTATTATAAATTTACCATTACCTATTTTAAGAAATACTCTTGCACTAGCTGTTTTTCTACGTCCTGTACCATAAAAATACATAAAAATATCCTTAATACTTTAATAAATTAAATTAACAATTCTAAAGGTTGTTGAGAAATATGTGGGTGTTGTTTTCCTTTATAAATTTTTAGTTTTTTACTAATCAATCTACCTAATGAATTTTTTGGTAACATACCTTTAACTGATTGTTTAATTACTTTTTCTGGATTTTTTTTCATCAGTTCTAATAGAGTTGTTTTACGTAAACCACCTGGATATCCTGTGTGATAATAATATTTTTTTTGTATTAATTTATTTCCAGTTATTTTTATTTGATCGGCATTTATAACAATAATATTATCTCCAATATTTAAATAACTATTATAAATAACTTTATTTTTACCTAATAAAAAATGAACTATTTTAGTAGATAACCTACCCAATTTTTTGTTATATGCATTTATAATATACCATTCTGTTTTTAAATCATTAATTTTAACATTTAAAGTTTTCATATTTATTATTCCTTCTTATATAATAGATATTAATAATTCTATTAATGGATTTATGGATTTATATTTTATAATCATAGATGTTTTATTTACAATTAATCTAGTACTTATATTTTTTATTAATGTTTTTGGCTCCATTCCATTTTCTTTTAATGTATTACCTGTATCAACAATATCTATAATTTCCTCTGCTAAATTCATAATAGGTGCCAATTCCATTGCGCCATATAATTTTATAATATTTGCTTTAATACCTTTACTTGCATAATATCTCTTTGCTATATTTACAAATTTAGTTGCGACTTTACGAGTTGTATTTTTTACATTAAAACCAATTAGTCCTGCTGTCATTAATCTGCATTTAGAAATCTTAAAATCTATCGGTTCATATAAACCTTTTGACCCATTTTCTAATAAAACATCCTTCCCTACAATACCCATATCAGCTGCACCTAATTTAACATAAGTAGGCACATCTATAGCTCTTAAAATTATTAAATTTAAATATTTTTTTTTAGTATTAAATAATAATTTTCTATTGTTTTCTACAGATTCTATAGGAATTATTCCTGCTTTTTTTAACAATGATAAACTTTTAAAAAGGATACGTCCTTTTGATAAAGCAATTACTAAAGGCTCTATCATATATTTATTCAACCAAAATAAGAGTAAATTTAAAAAAGTATATTATATAATATTATTATTTTAAGGAAAAGGCTATATGAAAATAAATAACAAGTTGTTATATAGGTTATCTAAAATTAAAACAAAAAAGATTAAATTAAAAACGTTTATAAATAGAATAGTAAAAAAAATAGTTAATATAAAATTAATAAAAATTAAACCGATTACAAATACATTAAATGCTAAAACTTATGTTGGGTTACGAAAAGATCAAGTAAAAAGCAATAATAAGCTAAACACGTATATAGGATCTGCACCTAATAAAAATAATTATTTTATAATAATTCCTAATATTTTTTAATATTTATATGACAATCGTTGATATTATAAAAGGATTAAAAAACAAACATTTTTCTTGTTATGAATTAATAAAATTTTTATTAACTAAAATTAAACAAACCAATAAACATTTAAATTGTTTTATTACTATAGACTATAAAAAAGCTCTAAAGCAAGCAAATCAATGTGATTTCTTACGTAAATTTAATCAAACAAATGAGTTGTATGGAGTACCTATAGCGGTTAAAGATCTATTTTGTACAAAAGGTCTTAAAACAACATGTGGTTCTAAAATGTTAAAAAACTTTATTCCAACATATAACTCTACTCTTATTGAAAAAATTCAACATGCTGGTCTTATAAATATAGGTAAAACTAATATGGATGAATTTGCAATGGGTTCTTATAATGAACATAGTTTTTTTGGACGAGTAAAAAACCCTTGGAACTTCAACTTAGTCTCAGGTGGATCTTCTGGAGGATCAGCTTCTGCTATATCTGCATGTTTAATACCAGCTTCTTTAGGTACAGATACAGGAGGATCTATAAGATTACCTTCTTCTTTTTGTGGTATTACTGGCTTAAAGACTAGTTATGGTTTTCTTTCAAGGTATGGTATTATTTCTTATTCATCTAGCTTAGACCAAGCGGGTCCAATGGCTCATACAGTAAAAGATTGTGCAATCTTATTAAATATTATTTCTGGTTGTGATAAGTTTGATTCTACAAACATAAATTTTAAAACTGATAATTATTTAAAATATATAAATAAATCTATAAAGGGGAAAAAAATAGGATTGCCAATAGAATATTTTAAAAATCTAACTTCAAACGTTTCTTGTATTACACAAGAAGCAATACGCGTTTTTTCAAAGTTAGGTATAAAGTTTATTGATATTAGTTTACCTTATATCGACTCAGCAATTTCCGCTTATTATATTATAGCATCAGCTGAGGCTGCTTCTAATTTATCAAAATATGATGGCATAAAATATGGTTACTATAAAATAAATCCTAAAACTATAGAAGAACTATATGTTAATACTCGTACAAATGGATTTGGTAAAGAGGTAAAAACTCGTATTTTATTAGGAACATATTTTTTAAATAAATCTAATCTTTTTATAAAAGCAAAAAAAATTAGAAAACTCATTTATAATAACTTTATAAAACTTTTTAAAACTGTTGATTGCATCATATTACCTACAAATAATTATATTGCAAAACAAACTCAAAAAAAGAACAATTTAAATATACAAGAAGACATCTACACAATATCAGTGAATTTGGCGGGCTTACCTGCAATTAATATACCTATTGGTTTTGTTAAAAATTGTCCTATTGGGTTACAAATAATAACACCTCATTTTACTGAGCATCTATTGTTAAACATAGCTCATTGTTATCAAAAACATACACATTGGCATTTAAACTATCCGAATAGTTTGTAAGGTTATATAAATAATGTTAAATTCGTGGGACACTATTATAGGAATAGAAACTCATATACAACTATCTACAAAATCTAAATTATTTTCTAATTGTTCAACAAAAGTTTGTTTATACCCTAACAAACAAATATGTAATTACGATATTGGAGTTCCTGGTGTCTTACCAATCTTTAACCAAACTGCTATAGAAATGGCTGTTAGCTTTGGTTTAGTTACAACTACTCAAATTTATAATAAAACTATATTTGAAAGAAAAAATTATTTTTATCCAGATTTACCTAAAGGATATCAACTTAGTCAAAAAAAAAAGCCTATTTTAGGACCAGGAAAAATTACAATCAAAAATAAAACTATTTATATAGATCATGTAAATTTAGAAGAAGATGCCGGTAAATTAATACATTATAAAAAATACAGTATTATTGATTTTAATCGATCAGGTATGCCTTTGTTTGAAATAATCACTAAACCTTGTATATTAACTTATATAGATGTTATACGGTATGTGAAGTATGTTCAACAGGTAGTCAAATATATAAATGTTTCTAATGCAGATTTATCAAAAGGTGAATTGCGTTGTGATATAAATATATCTATAAGAAATAAAATAACAAAACAAATTAACAATTATATAGAGGTTAAAAATTTAAATTCTTATAAATACATAAAAGGTGCTATTTTATATGAAACTAAAAGACAAATAAACATTTTAAATTCAGGTGGTAAAGTAGTTAAAGAAACTCGTTTATATAATTTCCAAACAAATAAAACTTATACTTTACGAAAAAAAGAAAATACAAACGATTATTTGTTTTTAATTTGTCCTGATTTATTAGCCATTAATATAAAAAATAACTTGATCGTAAATCAAAAAAAAAACCTACCAGAATTACCTCATAGTAAAATAGAATTGTTTGTACAAATAGGATTTTCTTTTAAAGAAGCTAAAATTTTTACGACTACTTTAGATTTAGCAAAGTTTGTTGAAATAACTTTAAATATTTGTAAGGATGTTCAGTTAACTTCTGTGTGGATAAGATGTTATCTTTTTGAAAAATTTAAGTTATATTATTTAAATACAATACAAAATCCAATAAAGCCAAAGGTATTAGGTAAAATAATAAGTTATATAAAAACAAATATTATTACCGTTAATATTGCTAAAATTATTTTTAATAAATTATGGACAACAAATATAACTAATATAGAACAAGAAATTAATGAAATAAAAAAAGAACAAATAAATGATAAGAATTTATTAACCATATTAAATTTAACTTTTCAAGAAAATGTATTACAAATCAAATTATATAAAAAATGTAATGTACAAAAAAAGAAAAAATTATTAAATTTTATAATAGGTCGTATAGTTAAAAACTCAAACAATAAAGCAAATCCTAAACAAATTAAGTCTTTAATAAAAAAAATAATATGAACAATATAGTTACTATTATTGGTTCTGGTTTTGGTGGTATTGCTGCTGCTTTAAGAGCAAAAAAAAAAGGATTTGATGTCATAATAATAGAACGTAATAATAATATAGGTGGTAAAGCGCAACTATTTAAAGATGATCTTTTCTTCTTTGATGCTGGTCCTACAATTATTACAGCACCTTATTTATTTGAAGAATTGTTTAATCTTTTTGGTAAAAAACTTAATGATTATATTTACTTTAAAGAAATAAAACATTTGTATAAGTTTTGTTTTTTTGATAAAACTTCATTAAAATATTGTAATAAGCTAACAACAACTCAAAATAATATCAAATTTATTTCGAAAAACGATCTCCAAAATTATACAAAGCTATTATTCATTTCACAAAACTTTTTTGACCTTTGTTTTAAACTATTTTCAAATAAACCATTTACTAAATTATATCAAATGTTAAAGTGTATGCCTAATTTTGTTAAAGTCAAATGTTATAAGTCATACTTTTCATTAATAAATATTTTAATGAGAAATCATAAATTAAAACAAATTTTTTCTATTTATCCTTTGTTACTAGGAGGTAATCCTTATACAGTTTCTTGTTTATATTCATTAATTTTATATTTAGAACTGAAATGGGGTATACATTTTCCTTACGGAGGTATAGGTAATTTAATACAACAATTAGAACTTTTAATGCGTGAAGAAGGAATTAAAATATATACAGGTGTATCTGTTAAAACAATTATAAAAAATACAACAAAGTCTATATCAGTAATATTAAATAATAAACATTATATTAATTCAAATTATATTATCTCAAATATTGAACCTAAACATTTATATAAAAATATTATAAATGGATTTAAAAACAAATTAGTTAGAAAAAAAAAATTATATGACTTAAATTATTCTTTTGGATTATTTATATTGTTTTTTGGTGTAAATTGTTTTTATTCAAATATTTCTCATCATACAATATTTTTTAATAATACTTGCACTAAAGCACTCAAAAATATTTTTTATAAACAATATATAAAGAAAAAAAACATTTGTATTTATTTACATCATCCAAATAAAACTGATCATTTTTGCAAATCGTCTACTTTTTATGCATTAATCCCAGTGCCTAATTTAAAACTTTTTAACAATTGGTCACTGTATGAATGTGAAGCCTTTGTTCAATATATTTTAACAATATTAGATTCAAACTTCTTACCCAAATTTAAACAACACATAAATACATGTTTTTATATTACACCCACTTTTTTCAAAGAAAGATATTTTAGTACATTTGGTTGTGGTTTTTCCATTTCTCCTAATTTAAATCAAATAGCATGGTTTAGATTTCATAACAAATCTGAGAAGATTAAAAATCTTTATTTAGTAGGAGCTGGTACACATCCTGGAGCTGGTATTCCTGGTGTTTTATTAAGTGCTAAAATAATAGATAAATTAATTATATGAAAGAAACGGTTTTTAAAAAATCAAAAAAGTTAGTAAAAATTTATAGTAAAAATATTAACTTTACAAGTTTTTTTATAAAAAAGAAATATTCTACCTATATACAAAATTTGTATTTAATTTGTAGAACTCTTGATGAACTTGCTGATAATAATTTAACAGCTAAAACAAAATCATTAAAAAGATTTATTTTAATTTTAAAGCAACTAAAAACTAAGTATAACGAAAAATTAGATAAAATTTCATTATTTATAAAACTTTTAAAAAAAAATACATCATTAAATATAAAAATTTTTATTGAATTTATTGATGTTTTAATAAAAGACATACAATATCCAGCGAATATAAAGAATGAAAAAGAATTATTATATTATTGTTATGGAGTAGCTGGTACTATAGGTTTATTAATTTTACCAATAGTAAATATAAAACAATCGAGACAGAATGTTGTTAATGCAATACATTTAGGGATCTTTATGCAACTAATTAATATAGCTAGAGATGTATTAGAAGATGCTTTTAAAGGCAGACGTTATTTACCTGCATGTTGGGTTAACAATACAAGTGCACAAGAAATTATTTTTTTATCTAATAGTCCCATAAATAAAAACCAGATCAAAATTACTCATGCTGTTAGAAAACTACTTATGTTATCTCAAATTTTTTATAAAAAAGGTATAAATAATCTTTATCAATTAAGTTATACCAACCGGGTTTTTATTAATATAATTAGTTCAATCTACTATAAAATCTATATAAACATATGTAAATCAAAAACAAATTGGATATATAAACGTATCTTTATATCTTTACAGTACAAACTGTTTTTAACACTAAAATCTTTTTTTTATGGTCAAAAATGATATAGATATTTTAATTTTAGGAGGGGGATGTACTGGTTTATCTTTAGCATATTATTTAAGTTTTTTACCAAATACCGTTAGAATTTTTCTCATTGAAAACAAATTTATATATAACAACGATAAAACATGGTGTGGTTGGAGAACTAAAAACCATGCATTTGTAAAGTGCTGCAAAATATTTTGGTATTCTTATTATATAAACAAAACAACAAAATATTGCTCTATAATTAATTCTTCTATTCCATATGAAAACATCAAATCAATAATTTTTTATAAAAAGATTTTAAACAGAATACAACATAGTTCTAATATTAAATTATATCATAAAGAATGTGTTAGAATAACAGAGTATAATAATTATGTATCAGTGAAATTAAATAATGAAACATATAAAACCGCCAGTTGGGCAATAGATACTACACCTAAATTTTTAAAGATACCTTATTACTCACCTTGGAAATGGCAAAATTTTATTGGTCTAGAAATAGAATTATATTCTAAAATTATAGGTTTTGAAAAACCATATTTAATGAATTTTTTTATAAACAAATATTTTAAATACAACAAAATAAATTTTATGTATGTATTACCAAACAAAATAAATGAGTTTTTGTTTGAATGGACTAGTTTTTCTGATAAAGATAAAATTTTTATAAATACTTTATTATTATTTAATATAAATCTTATAATAGGAAAATATAATTATAAACTTTTAAGAAACGAAACAGGACATATACCTATGGCTTATGTAACTAACAAAACAAGAATAAAAAATTTAGTTACCCTATATGGGAGTTATATACGCACATCAAATGGATTTTCATTTCATGAAATTCAAAGCTGGGCTATAAAATGTGCTTATAATCTTTCAATTAATAAAGAACTTATCTTACCAAATATTTCTTATTTTCTTTTATTTTTTGATTATATTTTTATGAAAACAATTGAACTATATCCCAAACTATCTTTGTTTTTATATACCAATTTATTCTATAAAATTAATTCTAATTCTTTAATTTATTTTTTTACAAATACTTCTAACTTATTTGATTTATTAAACATTTTATTCTTTATACAACCTAAAACTTTGTTTTTGTATACTATCTTTTTTTATTTATTCAACTAATATCCATTAGTTGTTCTGATTTTAACTGATTAATCAATGGAATTATTATTTCATCTAAATTACCAGAAAGAATATTATTTAAATCATAAATTGTTAACTTTATTCTATGATCTGTTACGCGCCCTTGTGCAAAATTGTAAGTACGAATTCTTTCTGATCTATCGCCAGAACCAATTAATGATTTTCTTAATGTTGTTTGTTTAATTTTAACTTCATCTTTCTTTTTTTGTTTAATTTTTGCTTTTAATAGTTCAATAGCTTTTGCTTTATTACTATGTTGAGAGCGTTCACTTTGACATTCAACAACGATCTTTGTAGGCAAATGCGTTATTCTTACAGCGGAATCAGTAGTGTTTACATGTTGCCCGCCTGCACCACTTGATCTGTAAGTGTCAATTCTTAATTCCTTTGTATTTATTTTTATATTATGTACTTTCTTATGTAAGTTTGGCATGACAACCACCGTACAAGCAGACGTATGAATTCTTCCCATAGATTCTGTGTCAGGTATTCTTTGTACTCGATGTGTACCTGATTCAAATTTAAATTTTCCATATATACCATATCCTTCTATTCTTAAAATTAGTTCTTTAAAGCCCCCATATTCACCTGAGTTAAAACTAATTATTTCAAAATTACAATTATGTTTTTCAGCATACTTTGAGTACATTCGAAATAAATCACCTGCAAAAAGCGCAGCTTCTGAACCCCCTGTTCCAGCACGTATTTCCAAAAATATACCGTTTTTATCTTCTTTATTAGAATAAGTTATTAAAGTTTGTTGTATTTGAAAATGAAATTTAAATAAGTTACTTTTAATAAGCTTAATTTCTTCAGTGATTAAACTACGTAATTCTAAATCATTATCAGAATCATTATATAGTTTGTTATTATAACTAAGTTCTATTTCTAAATTTTGATAAAGTTTCCACAAGCTAACTAACTTTGCCAATCGTGAATAATCCTGTGCATATTTTATATATTTATCCTGTTTATAACTAATTTCATATTTAGAAAGTAAAATAGATAAACAATAAAACTTTTTTTCAAGTTTATAAAAAAAATGTATTAAATTGGTTTTTATCAAAATTAAATACCTATAAATATATGAATTCAAAAGTATATATTATACTATATTTAAATATATAATAAATTTGTTATAGGTAACTATAATATGATTCTTTCTAAGTTAATGTTATTTACTGGAAATTCCAATATTGAATTAGCAAAACAAATTTCTATTTGTTTAAAAACAAATCTAGGTAGATCGACAGTTAATAAATTTAGTGATGGTGAAATTTCTGTTGAAATAGAAGAAAATGTAAGAGGTAAAGATATATTTATAATACAATCAACTTGTGTACCTACTAATAATAATTTAATAGAATTAATTTTAATTATAGATGCTTTACGTAGAGCTTCAGCTACAAGAATTACAGCTGTAATTCCATACTTAGGGTATTCACGGCAAGATAGGAGAATAAGAACTACCAGGGTTCCTATTTCTGCAAAAGTTATAGCAGACATGATTGTTAAAGCTGGTGTAAACCGTGTTATGACTATGGATTTACATGCTGATCAAATACAAGGTTTTTTTGATGTACCTGTTGATAATATCTATGGATCTCCTGTGTTTATAACAGATATAGAAACTCAAAAATATAAAAATCTTGTAATAGTATCCCCCGATATTGGGGGTGTTGTACGTGCTCGAGCATTAGCTAAAAAAATAAATGCAGATTTATCAATTATAGACAAACGTCGTCCAAAAAAAAATCAGACACAAGTAATGAATATTATTGGAGATATTAAAGAACGGACGTGTATTTTAATAGATGATATCGTGGACACTGCTAGTACTTTGTGCAAAGCAGCTGAATCATTAAAAAAACAAGGAGCTAAATATGTTTTTGCATATATTACTCATGCTATTTTGTCAGGTAATGCTTTAAATATTATAAACAACTCAGTTTTAGACAAATTAATAGTTACAGACACTATTCCTTTATCAACAAATGCTATGAGTAGTAAAAAAATAAAACAAATATCTGTTGCTAGTATTATAGCAGAAGCTATTCGAAGAGTGAATAATGAAGAATCAATAAGTGAAATGTTTAATTAATTTAAAATTATGTGGAAAAATTAACAATGCAAATAAATGCTTTTGTAAGATATAATATAGGAAAAAAAGCAAATAAAAATTTACGTAATAACGATATTATACCTGCTATAATTTATGGAGATAAGAAACAAAATGTACTTATTGGTTTAGAAAAAAAAATAATTTTAAACTTTATAAAGCAAGAAACATTTTCTTCAACGATTTTGTATATTAAGTTGTTTAATAAAAAAGAAAAAGTTATTTTAAGAGATATACAACGGCATCCTTATAAAAACTTAATAAATCATATAGACTTGTTACGAATAAATGAAAATAAACAAATTACAGTTTTAGTAAAAATTAAGCTAATAGGAAAGGAACTTTGTAAAGGTGTTAAACAAGATGGAGGTTTACTGGTTCTACATAAAAGCTATGTTCGAATAAAATGTTTGCCTAAGTTTCTTCCTAAAGCTTTTGAAATAAATGTTAGCAATTTATCAGTAGGACAATCTGTAGATATTAAGCAATTTTATAAAACAAACAACTTTTTTTTTATAGAAAAAACAAATAAAATAGTTACAGTTAAACATGTGACAAATTAAATAGAATCAACTAATCAAACTTATTCTTATAAAACATATTTCATAAAACCAATGAAACGAAACTGCCTCTTTATAAAGCATAATCTTACATATATACAGCCTTTTTTAAGCAACCTTTTATATTTTTTTACAAAGCTTCATACAACTTATTTTATCTAACTTTACCAATCACTATAAAACAATCATCTTACACCAAACATCTAAAAATACAAGTTAACATCTAACAGATTTTTATTTAATAACAACATTTAATTACCGTATAACTATTTAAATAACAGCAATACAAAATACATCTAACAAATTTTTAACAAAATACATAACCTTTAACAGAACTCCTAACATCAACCAGCTAAAACATAAACTGCAAACTGCAAACACCAAACACCAAACACCAATTCATTGCACAATCCACAGTCCACAGTCCACAGTCCACATAATAACACAAATACTTACATCAAGCACATAACTGATTATACATTAAGCACAACATAAAGTACATAACCCATTAATCAATCCTTTAAATAACACATACCTTCTTTAAAATCAAATACAAAAACTAAATGAAGTTAAAATAATAACAAACATACACAATACTATTTTTATAAAACAAATACAAAAATGGATAGTCTAATAAATAAAGTATATAAACTAAAAAATTAACAAATTACCAGTTTGAACAAAAAAACAAAAGCAAAGTTTAACAACATAGCAACTAAAAAATTAAACCTATCTAGTAAAAACAACCTAACAAGTATTAAGTAAATAAAATATTACACATATCAAATAATATATACTCTAACAGCATAAACACTTAACAATATGACAGCAAAAGCTATTAACTAACAATAAAAAATCTAATATAAAACTATACAAAACACGAAAATTTACACCTATCATAAGTTCATAAATACAGAATGCCATCCTACCTATTGTAACAAAAACTTTAAAAAAATAAGTTATACCATATAACCTTTAAAAGATTAATGCTGTAAAGTTAAACACAAAACAATAGTAATAAGCAAACAACATATAAATAATTTTTTTTAAACAAAATAAAAAAACATAATTAATTAACAACTTACAAACTAATATTTTAGCAAAACAACAAGCTGTTAAATATAAATAACATTAAACAAAAATCAAACAATACTTTTTTTTAAATTCATAACATAAAACAAAAGAAAGCAAAAATTAAATACTAGAAGAAGTATTATCAAACTAATACAACAATAATTAAACCTAATTGAACTTCAAAGCAAAAACATTAAAGGAAATAAAAATTAATCCTATATAAATTTCATTAACAAATATTTTTTTTTGAAAATCAATCAAACTGGTTTTTTATATATAAAACACATATATAGACAAAAGCTACGTAGCTCAGTTGGTTAGAGCGCTTCACTCATAATGATGAGGTCCCCTGTTCAAATCAGGGCGTAGCTATATTTATAAATTTTAATAGTGTTAAATTAAATTAGATTAGAGCAGAGCTAAGCTAAGCTAAGCTATAAAACTTAAACTCCCCAAACAGGGCTCGAACCTGTGACAAAATGATTAACAGTCATTTGCTCTACCAACTGAGCTATCGGGGATAGTTAATATGTTAATATATATTTATTAGCTTTATCAAGTAAAGTTCTTAAAAAGATATCATTATTACTTAATAAAAACTCTCCTATTAAAAAAACATTAACACCAAACATTTGTAATTTTATAAAATCATTAACATTTAAAATTCCAGATTCTGTAACAAAAACAACATTTGAAGGCATATATTTTAATAATGAAATGGTTATGTTAATAGATGTATTAAATGTATATAAATTTCGATTATTGATACCTATAAATTTTGCATTTAAAGAAAATAACGCTACTTCTAATTCTAAAAGGTTATGTATTTCAAGTAATACATCTAAACCAATTGATAAGGCCAAATTATATAACTTTTTTAATAAATCAAGTTTTAAAATTGAAACTATTAACAAAATACAATCTGTACATAGTAACCGTGCTTCAAAAACTTGATATTCATCAATAATAAAATCTTTAAACAAAATAGGTATATCAAAAAGTTTTTTGACAGTTAATATATATTTTTTACTACCTTTAAAAAAATTCTTTTCTGTTAATATTGAAATACACACAGCTCCATTTAAAAAATAATTCAAAGCTAGTTTTTCAATGTTCTTAGTTTCAGTAATAATTCCTTTAGAAGGTGAACATCGTTTAATTTCTGCAATTATTGAAGTTTGATTCTTATATTGTTTGTTTTTTATGGATTTAATAAATTTGTTATTAGAAAACTGCTCTTTATTTGAATAAAACCCTTTACGTAAAATTTTTAAAGATAATTTATTTATACAAACATTAATTGTATTACGTTTATATTTTAAAATATTAAACAATATTTTCATTACAGTATACCTTTTTTAAAACATTTAGTAAAAAAAACAATTGTTTTTAACTTTTTATATGCTTTTCCAGAAATCAATATATATTTCGACAATTCAAGTCCATTATGAATATTATTGACTATTCCAGAGACATATAAAGCTGTTCCAGCATTTAATAAAATCATTTCAAAAGCTAAACCAAAATGCCCTTTTATAGAATGAATTACGATATCTAAACTTTGTAAAACACTCTTGATTTGTATAAAATCTAATGTGTTTTTTTTTAAAAAAAATTTTGTAGGATTTATTAAGAAGTTTATAATTTTACCATTATTTAATTCAGAAATATAAGTGGCTTTATTTAAAGATATTTCATCTGAACCTTCTTTTGAGTGTATTATCAACGTTTTTTTGCTACCTAATTTCATAAAAACTTTAGAAAATATATTTAATAACCTTCTATCATATACTCCAACTAATTGTTTAAACGGTTTAATAGGATTTGTTAACGGACCTACAATATTAAAAATTGTAGGTATTCTTATATCCATTCTTATTTTTCTTATTTTTTTTTTATATTTAAACTCAGATATTAAAAAAACTAATTGTAACCGCTTTATACACTTTCTAATATCTTTTTTTTTCAAATACAAATTTATCCCTAAGACATTAAGCAAATCTAAACTACCTGAATATGATGAAATACTTTTACTACCAAATTTAGCAACGTTTATTGAACCTGCAGCAGCAACAACAAAACTTGAAGATGTGGAAATATTAAAAAAATTAAAGTTATCACTGCCTGTACCTACTAAATCCATAACCTTGTTATTGTGTATATTAAAACTATAATAATCATTAATTACCTTAGCTGTTGCTGCGATTTCATCACTTGTTTCTTTTTTGATAGATAATGCTGTTAATATAGATGCTAGTTGTGTTGATTTTATTTTACCAAAATTGATAACCTTCATTATTTTATAAAATTGATTAAACTTTATATTTCTTTTATTTATTAATTTGTTTAAAATTGTATTAATCATATTATTTACTTTTTTATAAAGTTTTTTAATAATCCATGACTTTTAAAAGACAAAATTGATTCTGGATGAAATTGTAACCCTTCAATATTATATTGTTTATGTTTTATGCCCATAATAACATTTGGCGTTATATCGTAACAATCCGTTTGAGCTGTAACTTCTAAATTATCAGGCAAATATTTTCTATCAATGATTAACGAGTGATATCTATTTATCAAAATAGGAGTTTTAAATCCTTTAAATAAACCTTTATTTATATGTTTTATTCTTGACGTTTTTCCATGAAAAAGTTGTGTTGATTTTCTCATTTTACATCCAAAAACTTGTCCTATTATTTGATGACCAAGACAAATTCCTAAAATAGGTATTTTATTTGCAAAATGCTTAATTACTTCTATGGAAAAACCAGCCTTATTCGGAGTACATGGTCCTGGTGAAATAACTAAATGAGTAAAATAACCGTTTTCTATATTTTTTATATTTAGATTATTACGAATAATATTGACATCAACACCTAATTCAAAAAAATAATGTACAATGTTAAATGTAAAACTATCATAATTATCTATAATTAATATTCTCAACTTTGTCTCCTTTTTCTTCAACTATAGCAATAAGTGCGGCTTTCAATATAACGCTACTTTTATTTAATATTTCATTCCATTCTTTCTTATATTGAGATTCTTCTATAATTCCTACACCAGCTTGAATATGTAGTTTATAATTTTTAACTATTGCTGTTCTAATTGCAATAGCTATATTCATATTACCATTCCAAGATAAAAAACCTATTGCTCCTGAATATATACCACGTCGAATAGGTTCAAGTGTATTTATAATCTCTAAAGCTCTTATTTTTGGTGCACCAGCAATAGTACCAGCTGGAAAAGTAGCGCGTACAATATCAATCAGATCTATTTTATGTTTTAATATACCAATTAATGTTGAAACTATATGTCTTACATGTGAGTATCTTTCTATTAAAAATTGATTTTGAACTCTTACAGTACTACTAACTTTTCCTACATCATTACGGCCTAAATCAATTAACATAATATGTTCTGAAACTTCTTTATAATCCTTTAATATTTCATTGTGTATACCACTTCGTTTTTGAATTGTTCCAGCTATAGGTCTTAAAGTAATTGTTTTATTATCTACTCTTACCAAAATCTCAGGAGAAGAACCAACAACATAATGATCGTTAAAATTAAAAAACAACATATATGGTGATGGGTTTAAAACTCTTAATGCGCGAAAAAGATTAAATGGTTGAGAATAAAACGGTATAATAATGCGTTGTGAAGGTACACATTGCATTACATCTCCAGAATTAATATATTTTTGTAGGTTAATAATATAATTTTGAAAAGTAAACTTATTAAAACTAGAAAATATAGGTTTAAGTGTATATTTATGTTTGATATGTGTTTGGAATGAATGTGTAACTAATTCTGTTTTATTAAAATTTGCACATAGACTTAGTTTCTTTAATATTATTTTTATGCGTTCTAAACCTTTTTTTAAATCATATATATTAACATTTACTAAGATTGTTAATCTGCCTGAATACTTATCTATTATCAATAGTTCATTAGCTCTTAACAAAAATATGTCAGGTGTATTAATGGGATTATATTGCTTATACGTTTTAATAGTTGGTTCAATTAATCTTATTATATCATAGCCCAAATATCCTACTAAGCCTCCATCCAATATTGTTTTGCTTTTATTTTTTTTAAGAATAGTTTTTTTTATTGTTTTTATATATTTTGAAAGCCAAACTAACGTATCTATTTTTTTTGTTTTTTCAATTTTTATTTTGTCTTTAAATAAATTTATTTTATTATTATATATTTCTATTCTTTGATGACAGCGTAAACCAATTATAGAATATCTACACCATTGCTTTTTTCCTTCTATCGATTCTAATAAAAAAGTCCAATGATAATTTGCTACTTTCATATAAAGAGAAAGAGGAGTATCTAAATCTGATATGATTTCTTTATAAATAAGAATTCTTTTCATGTTATTATTTTTTTATGAATATAAATGGGTCGTGTAGGATTTGAACCTACGACCAATTGGTTAAAAGCCAACTGCTCTACCACTGAGCTAACGACCCATAGTAACATATTATATCTTTTGTTTTTTTTCTTACCACTATACTTTATTGTTTTTATCTAATGCCAAAACTTCTTCTTAACTTAAGCATCACAGATACATATTATTATATAACAATCTTTTATTACTTTCTTTTTTGTTGAACCTGTATTTATTTTACTATTAATAGTGCTATTTAAAATGTTGTTATACCTAAGCTAACTAATTAAGCAATTAATACAACTTTCTTAACTTGTTCTTTAAGCATAATTGTTAAAGAAATCAAATTAACTCATGTTGCTAGCCTATGACTAAAGCTTTAACTAATAGAAAAATTTAACAACAAACAACAAACAAGATACAAGATACAAAATAATAGAAAATAAAATTTGTTACGACATTTTACCTTTAAGCTAAATATGAGCACTATTGAATATTCATCATCATACTTAAACATGCACATAATATAGGAACAACAATAATTTTATTATCTTTTACTTTTATTCTTTCTACATGAATTTTGTTGATATCCAATTCTTTATGCAAGTATATTCCTATTTGCACTTCATAACTCACTATTGAGCTATGTTTTCTTTTGCTAATTTAAGATAAATTTTTGTATATTTTTTGAACTATTCCTTAAGCCTAACATAACTTGTTTTTTTATGATGCTCAGATACTTTTATACTCAGTTAACTATATCTTTTATAACTATATAAAAACCATATTTTAGGACTAAGCGGATTCGAACCACTTACCACCACGATGTCAACGTGGTGCTCTAACCAATATGAGCTATAGTCCTATACGAAATTGTGGTTTTAGTTTAATGTCAACAATATCAGCTATAACTTTTAAAAAAACACTTATTTTAGAATTTGGTTTTGCTATCAAAATAGGTTTTTTGTCACAAAGGGTTTTATGTAAAGCAAAACAACCAATTTTTTTTATTTTATATTTTTTTAAAATGTTGTTATACTTATTATTAAAAATAGATGTTGAATAACCACAGCTTTTACAGGTATAATAGCTCATATTTTCTATTAAACCTATGATTGGTATTTTAATTTTATTAAACATATTTATTCCTTTAAATGCACCTAATAACGAAACATCTTGAGGTGTTGTGATGATAATTACCCCAGATACACTTATACTTTTTGATATAGATAACATAATATCTCCAGTTCCTGGAGGCATATCTATAAATAAATAATCTAAATAACCCCAATTTGTATTTGTAAATAAATCTACTAACAATTTAGAGATTATAGGGCCACGCCCTATAATAGCTTTTGTTTGTTTTTTAACTATAAAACCCAAAGACATTGCTTTAATTCCGTAATATGGAATTGGCTGTATTCTTTTTTTTTTATTAATAAATATCTTTTTTTTTACATTTAATATTGTTGATTGACTATACCCATAGATATCAGCATCTAACAAACCTACTTTATATCCTTTTACGTTCATCGCTAACGCTAAATTAGCTGTTATTGTTGATTTCCCTACTCCGCCTTTTCCAGAAGCTATAGCTATAATATAATTTATATTTATCATAAAATTTCCTTTTGTTTTTATAAACAGAAAGTTTTCTACTAATTTAAAGCTGATAGCTAATAAAATCTTAGTATTTATTACTCTTTAATAATATACATCTACTACTTTTTCGCTTCTTTTTTTTTGTTATATTTTTATATGAATTTGTATTATTTTTTGATTAAATGTTTAATACTTTTTGATGTTATTTTCGTTGTTGTTTTCCCTTTATTTGTACTTTCTTTTTGTCTTAAGTAACTTATGTGTTGTGTTAGTATTTAGTTCTATTTAAAGTTTTGTATTTTTCTCTTTTTTTTTTGTGATTATGCTGTATTTTTTTTTGTGATTTTATTTGTTTTCTTTATTTGTTGTGTGTACGGTTTTTATTGTCTTTGTTATCTTTTTGTTTTGTGTGTACAAGATATGTCGTACTATGATAATAGTTTACTTTTTGTTATGGTTGTGTTAATACAGTGTATTTGTGTAGATGGGCTGTATGTTTAAATGTTAATTATAAAAGGTTATGTGTTTGATGTTTGATGTTAAAAGGCATACTAAACAAAGAAGGATATAGCTTGTTGTTGTTGGAGAAAAAGCTAAAAAGGGTGTTGTTGTTGCTAAAAAGGGTATAAAGATAGGGTGTTGTTGTTGCTAAAAAGGGTATAAAGATAGGGTGTTGTTGTTGCTATAAAGATGGAATAAAAGAATTGATGAGGTAATGGTTTATGATAAAGGGTTTCTATAAAATTGGTTACTTATTATGGAACTAATGAAACAATATGTATTTAGATAGTAGATTAGTAGATATTAGTTTTATTTATTTTAGATTTTGATTTTTAAAAAAGTAAAAAAATATAATTTGCCCGAAGCCGGACTTGAACCAGCATGCCTTATAAGACGGGGGATTTTAAGTCCCCTGCGTATACCATTTTCGCCATTCGGGCTAAAGATTTCAATGTTTTAATGTTTAGTTTGTTTAAGATTTTAAGAGGCTGGAATCGGAATTGAACCGATTTTAACGGATTTGCAATCCGCTGCATAACCATTCTGCCATCCAGCCAAAGCAATAAGTTTATTATATAATAAGAACGTATAGAAAAAAACCAAAATAGGGGGCTTAAGCTCAATACTGGCAGTGTAGGATGTAGGATGTCATGTGGTAAGCTCCACAAAACAAACGATGAAAAATAAAACAATAGAAATAATAAAAAACCAAATAAAAAAAAACAAAATAATATTATATATGAAAGGAACACCGAACTTACCCCAATGTGGATATTCTGCACAAGCTGTTAAGTTTATAAAAAAATATTTAAACCGTTTTAAATATATAAATGTATTAGAAAGTGTACACATTAGACATGAATTACCGAAATGGTCTAAATGGCCAACATTTCCTCAACTTTGGATAAATTCCAAGTTAATAGGAGGCAGTGACATTATCTTTGAAATGTATAAAACTGGGGAATTAAAAAGGTTGATAAAAAAAAGATAAGGAATTTGTAAAAATGTCTAAAAAAGTAATTCTTGCTTATTCGGGAGGGGAGAAACAATCGGTAATTGCAAACTGGTTACAATGCAATTATGGTTATGAAATCATTACATTTACTGCTGACTTAGGACAAGAAAAAAAAAAGATTGAATTAGCTTACAAAAAAGCAAAAGTATTAGGAATAAAAAAAATGTATATAGAAGATTTAAAAGAAAGTTTTGTAACAAAGTATATATGTCATAGGTTTAGAGCAAATACAATTTATGAATGTGGAAAAAAAATAGGTGCATCAATAGTACGGCCGTTAATTATTAAAAGGTTAATAGAAATTGCTAAATTAAACAAAACAACTAATATTTCATATGGAACAACTAAGAAGAGTAAAGATCTAATTAGATTAGACTTAAGTACGTATTCATTAAATCCATATATAAAAATAATTGCACCGTGGCGTGATTTGAATTTTATATCTCAAAACAAACTAAGAACTTATTTTAAAAAAAAGAAATTCAGTAATGAATTTGTTCAAAAACATAAAATTTCTTGTTCAGTGAATAATGATTTCTTACATATTTTTTCTAAATGTGGTTGTTTAGATAACACATGGAATGAAGCCAAAAAAAAAAGATGTATTTTGAGTAATTTTTTTAAGAACACTCCCGATAAACCAACATATATAGACATAACTTTTAAGCAAGGAAATCCAACTTCAATAAATAGTGAAGTTTTAAAATCACATGAAATAATGATTAAACTAAATAATTTAGGTAGTAAACATGGGATTGGTAGAGTAAATAAAATAAGATACTATGGATCTGGATTAAAGGCAAGATGCTGTTATGAAAATCCAGGTGTAACTATTTTATATCATGCACATAGAGCAATAGAATCTTTTACTTTAGACCATGAAATTTTACAAATAAAAGATATTTTAATGCCGTTATATGCAGAAAAAGTTTACACTGTAAATTTGTGGACAAAAGAAATAAAAATGTTAAAAGCGTTAATTGATACTTCTCAAAAATATGTAAACGGAATTGTGAGAATAAAATTATACAAAGGAAATGTAGTAATTATAGGCATAAAATCCGATCAATAGTTATTAAAATCATATTATGCAGCATGTGAATTTAACAAAGGTATATACAAATTAAAGGAATCAGATAGTTTAATACAGTTTAAATAAATCAGTTAAAATATTGCAGCGACTTAACAACATATAAATGCTCTTTTATTTCTACTTGAAATCAACTTAGTTATCCACAAATAATTTTAAAGGATAAAATATAAAGTAATTCAGGAGAACGTAAAATGAAAATACGTCCTTTACATGATCGTGTTGTGGTTCGTTGTATTGAAGTTGAACAAAAAACTTCTGGTGGTATTGTTTTGCCAGGAAATGCACAAGAAAAACAAAATCGCGGTGAGGTTGTAGCTATTGGAAAAGGAAAAATACTAAATAATGGTGCTATCCGTCCTTTAGATGTTAAAATTGGTGATACAGTGATTTTTAAAGAAAGCTTTGGAGTCGAAAAACAAAAGATCGAAGATGAAGAAGTAATAATCATGAGTGAATCTGATATTCTTGGTATATTAGAGTAATTAAAATCATTAATACTTATTAAAGGTACAATAATATGGCAGCAAAACAGATTAGATTTTCTGAAGATGCGCGAACACGTATGGTACGAGGTGTAAATGCACTAGCAGATGCAGTTAAAACAACTTTAGGTCCAAAAGGTCGTAATGTGGTTTTAGAAAAATCATTTGGTGCCCCTACAATAACAAAAGATGGAGTTTCTGTAGCGAAAGAAATAGAACTAAAAGATAAATTTGAAAACATGGGTGCTCAAATGGTAAAAGAGGTAGCTTCAAAAACAGCAGATGTAGCAGGAGATGGAACTACAACAGCTACCGTATTAGCACAAGCGATAGTTAATGAAGGAATTAAACAAATAAATTCAGGAAGAAGTCCTATGGATTTAAAAAGAGGTATAGATAAAGCTATATTAGCTTCGGTAGAAGAGATCAAGAAACTTTCTGTAAAATGTACAGATTCAAGATCAATAGCTCAAGTAGGTACAATTTCAGCTAATGGCGACAGCAATATTGGTCAATTAATAGCAAAATCAATGGAAAAAGTTGGTAAAAAAGGTGTAATAACAGTCGATGAAAGTCGAGGTTTTGAAGACGAGCTAGAAGTTGTAGAAGGGATGCAATTTGATAGAGGTTATATTTCACCTTATTTTGTAACAAATCAAGAGAATATGACTGTAGAGTTAGAATCACCGTATATACTTATAGTAGATAAAAAAATATCAAATATTCGTGAACTATTACACTTGTTAGAAAACGTAGCTAAATCTGGAAAACCATTGATGATTATAGCGGAAGACATTGAAGGTGATGCATTAGCAACATTAGTTGTTAACAATATGAGAGGCATAGTAAAGGTAGCGGCAGCTAAAGCACCAGGTTTTGGTGATCGGCGTAAAGCAATGTTGCAAGATTTAGCAATACTAACAGGTAGTACTGTGATTTCGGATGAAATAGGGCTGAATATAGAAAAAGTAACAATAAAGAATTTAGGCAATGCTCGTAGAATCACGATGTCAAAAGAAAATACGACGATCATAGATGGTGCAGGTTCAGAAAGAGATATTGAATCAAGAGTGAAACAAATCAGAAAACAAATAGAAGAAACAACATCAGATTATGATAAAGAAAAACTTCAAGAAAGAGTAGCTAAATTATCTGGTGGAGTAGCTGTTATAAAAGTAGGTGCAGCAACTGAAATAGAAATGAAAGAAAAGAAAGCTAGAGTAGAAGATGCTTTACATTCGACTCGCGCTGCTGTTGAAGAAGGTGTTGTAGCTGGAGGAGGTACTGCTTTAATCAGAATTTTAAATAAATTGCAAAATTTAAAAGGCAACAACGAAGACCAAACACATGGAATAAAAATAGCTCTTAAAGCGTTTGAAGCTCCTTTAAGACAAATTGTAAATAACGCAGGTGAAGAAGCATCAGTTATAATAAATAAGGTAAAAGAAGGTGTTGGTAATTATGGATATAATGTTAGTACTGGGGAGTTTGGTGATTTAATTAATATGGGTGTTTTAGATCCAGCTAAAGTTACTAGAACAGTTTTACAATCAGCTGGTTCAATAGGTGGAATGATTATCACAACTGAAGCAATGATAGCAGATCATCAGGACGAGAATAACAAAATGCCTCATAGTACTGATGGGGTAAATGGTATGAGATCTTAGTTAGTTAGTGCTTTAGCTAAAAGTTTTGTAGTTTAGCACTAAAAAAAAAGATTAGGTTTTTGTTAGGTTAAAAGAAACAGGTAGACACTAAATAGTAAACATAAGGTAATAACATATTAGATGTAAAAAAAGAAAAAAAGTAGTATTGCAAAAACTATTAAACCAAGGACAGATTATAAACTAAAAAGAATGAATAGAGTAGTGGCAAAATATATCTAAACATCAAAAAATACATATTTAAACAAAATACTACACTTATAAGGTTCGCAACTGGTTTCACAATCAAAGGATCTGGTAGAAGAAAAAAGTAGACTATATGGATCAATATATAATAGATGGTTATTTCATAAAATAAGTCTGGTCTGGTCTGTACTGTACTGTATTATAGGTAAGTTTGTTATAAGGTGTAAGGTTAGTTTTTAGATGTTTGAGGTAAAAGCTAAAAAGGTACTTAGATACTATGTTCTTTAATAAATATATTTGTATAAGTTAAAAAAAATCAGGTATATATATAATAAAAGTAAATTGGTTGTATTGTAGGTTACAAAGAAAACAAAAGGTTATAATAACACGCTACAAAGGACAACAATGATGGAAAAAAAGGTAGTCATTGGTAAAATATAAAGGTTAAAAGAATAATGAACGAAAAAAAAGATTTAGTAACAGCGAAATAGATCAAAGCAATAGAAAAAAGTTAAAAGAATAATGAACGAAAAAAAATCAGTAAATAAAGATATACTATAGAAAAGTTTAAAAAAATAGGGGCAGAAAAAGTGTTTAAAGTCAGAAAATAAAAGAAGAATAATACTTATAGGGTCTATATAATTACAGCAAAGAAAACAAGAAATAACATTAGCTAAATTGGTCAAATAGGTTAGGGGTTTTAAATAAAGACAAAAATATATTTTTATTAAGTTTAATTTCTATATTACCAATGCTTTTCATACGTTTTTTACCTTCTTTTTGTTTTTCAATTAACTTTTTTTTACGAGTAATATCTCCCCCATAACATTTTGCAGTAACATTCTTTCTTATTGCTTTTATTTGTGTTTTTGCTAAGGTTTTTTTATAAGAAACTGCTTTTATGTTTAAATCAAATAACTGCTTAGATAATAATAGTTTAATTCTTTTTAAAATAAATTGACCTTGTTTATATGCTTTATCAAAAGGAACAATCATAGTTAGTGCTTCAATACGATTGTTATTTATTAATATATCTAAACGAACCATGTTTGATTTTTTAAACCGATAAAATTCATAATCTAATGATGCATAACCTTTAGAAACAGATTTAAGTCTATTAAAAAAGTTTGTTATTACTTCTGCCATTGGCAATTCGTATATCATTTTAATGAAATTATTGATAAAAACAACACAAAGCTGTTTACCTCTAAAAGTTATACATTCTTTAATAATATTACCTACGTAAATTTTAGGAACTATAATTCTAGCAAGTACTATAGGTTCATAAAGTTTAAATAATTTATAATTCTCTGGCAGTTTAGAAGGGTCATAAATATATTCTATTTTTCCAGTTTTGAGTTTTATTTTATATTTTACGCTTGGCAAAGTTATTATTATTTTTATACCATGTTCACGTTCTATACGTTCTTTAATTATTTCTAAGTGCAAAGAACCAAGAAAACCAATACGAAAACCACATCCATAAACATTAGAATTTTCTGGCGTATAAATTAAAGAAGCATCATTTAATGCTAATCTTTCAAGTACGGTACTAAAATGTTTAAAATCTTTTACGTTTTCTGGATATAAACCAGCAAATATTTTTGATTTAACTTTTTTAAAGCCTGAGATCCTATGATCAGTATTAGCATTTGCATGTGTGATTGTATCTCCTACTGGGGCACCATGAATGTCTTTTATACCAGCAACAAAGAAACCAACTTGACCAGCACTTAATTTTAAAGTTAAACAACGTTTAGGAGTATAAAAACCTACTGTTTGAATATACCAACTTTGTCCTGTTGAATTTATAATAACTTGATCACCTTTTTTTAAATTCCCATCAAAAATTCTAACTAAAGAAATTACCCCAAGATATTTTGAAAACCAAGAATCAATAATTAAAGCTAGTAATTTTTTATAGGGATCACCTTTAGGGTTATGAATAGTTTTAATTAATGTTTCTAACAAAACTTTTATGCCTAAACCTAACTTAGTAGATATACAACATACAGATTGAAAATGAAGATTGAATATTTTTTTTATATTTGAAATAGTATATTTAGGACTGGCTTGAGGTAAATCTATTTTGTTTACAACTGGAATAATTGTTAAATCACGTTTAAATGCTGTATAAAAATTTGTTATAGTTTGAGATTCTATACCTTGAGAAGCATCAATAAGTAATAATGCACCTTCACAAGCATATAAAGATCTGGAAACTTCATACATAAAATCAACGTGTCCTGGAGTATCTATTAAATTAAGTCTATAGGTTTTACCTTGTTTACTTTTATAGAACAATGTTACAGCTTGTGATTTAATTGTAATTCCTCGTTCACGTTCTATATCCAAAGAGTCTAAAACTTGATTTTTAAAATCTCGTTTGTACAAACCACCACACAGTTGAATTAATCTATCAGCTAATGTTGACTTTCCATGATTTATATGTGCTATAATTGCAAAATTACGAATGTTTTTTGTATTTATTAACATAAGTATTCTAAGTATTTAAAATTTTGTTTAATGCACTTAATAGTTGTGTACAAACGGCTCATACCTTCCTCTATTTCTTCAATAGAGATTAGTAAAGAAGGAGCTAATCTTAATACATTAGGACCCGCATTTAATAACATTAATCCATTTTCAAAAGCTACTTTTAATATTTTTCTACCGAGGTTTATATAATTTTTATTTAATTCTATGCCTATAAGCAAACCTAGTCCTCGAACTTCTTTAAATATATTAAATTCTAAATTTATTCTTTTTATATGCTGTTTTAATAACTTATTTTTTCTTTTTACTCCACTTAATACTTCTTTATTTGAAATAACATCAAACGCTATATTTCCTACCGCACATGCCAATGGATTTCCACCATATGTTGAGCCATGTACACCTATACTAAAAGCTTCACCAACTTTATTAGTTGTCAACATAGCAGCTAAAGGAAAACCACACCCTATAGATTTAGCTAAAGTAATTATGTCTGGTTTAATTTTGAAATGCATATATGTAAAAAGTTTTCCGATACGGCCCATTCCACATTGAACTTCATCAAATATAAGTAATGCATTATAGATTTTACATAAATTACGTAGTTGTTTAAAAAAGGAATAATTAGCTACATTTATACCGCCTTCACCTTGTATTGGCTCTATAATAACAGCACAAGTATAATTGTTTATTACTTTACGAAAATTATGTATGTTATTAAATTCAGCATGTATTATACAAAAAGGAGACGGTCCAAAACCATGAGAATAGTTATTTTTACCTCCTACATTTACAGTAAAAAAAGTACGTCCATGAAAAGATTTTTTAAACGAAATAATAATATTTTTTTTTGACCCAAAGTGATTATAAGCATAACGTCTAGATAGTTTTAAGGCAGCTTCATTGGCTTCTGCACCACTAGAACAAAAGAAAACTTTGTCAGCAAAAGTGTTTTTTACTAACTTTTTTGCTAAACACAAAGACGGTTCATTCGTATAACTATTCGATACATGCCATACTTTTTTTGATTGTTCTTTTAATGCTTCTAGTAAAACAGGATTACTATGTCCTAATGCGTTAACAGCTATTCCACCTGAAAAATCAATATAATCTCTGCCATCTTGTACCCAGATTGTACTACCATACCCTTTAACTGGAATTTTATTTTGAGGCGAATAAAGTGGTAAAATATATTTATAAAAATCTTTAAATTTAGTTTTAGGGTTAATGCTCATAGTATTCTTTTTATATTAGAGTTAAAATAATAAACTAAGAAAATTAAATAATAAATTAAATAAAAGCACTTTACAAGTTTTTGTAACATATCACACGTCATCAAAAGAACAAAAACCACAAATACAATTGCTTTTATGGCCTACAAATGGTAATTAAGGAGTTTAAATCTTTTGAAATATAATAATTGGCATAAAAATTGGGAAACAACTAAACGGCTTCTAAACACGTATACTAGTGTACCTTTTTCAATTATGATTCCTCCGCCTAATGTAACTGGAAAAATACATATTGGTCACGCTTTTGAATACACATTAATCGATACAATAATACGTCAAAAAGGTATGCAAGGCTATAAGACATTGTTGCAATTTGGTACTGACCATGCAGGTATTGCAACACAACTGCTAATGGACAAAAAGCTATCTCATGATAAAGTTAATCGTATGTTTTTGGGACGAAAATTATTTTTAAAAAAAACACTACAGTGGTGTAATAAAACTATACCTAAAATAATATTACAAATGAAGAGTATAGGTATGAGTGTTGATTGGAAAAAAGAACGATTTACTATGGATTATGGATTTTATCAAGCAGTACAGGAAGCTTTTATAAAACTTTACAAAGAAGGTTTAATTTATAGAGGAAAAAGATTAATTAATTGGGATCCCAACTTGTTAACAGCTTTGTCTGACATAGAAGTAAAGAACTTACAAGACCTTGGTAAACTATGGTATATTCGTTATCATTTATTAAACATTCATAAGGTTGAAGCTTTTTGTCAAAAAAAAGCTTATTTAATCGTTGCTACAACACGTCCAGAGACTATTTTTGCCGATACCTGCATTGCTGTTCATCCTTTCGATAAGCGCTATAAAGCATTTATAGGTAAATGTGTTGTTTTACCATTAATAGGTCGTATATTACCCATTATATCGGAGGAAGTTGTTGATATTAAGTTTGGCACTGGTTGTGTAAAAATAACACCAGCACATAATTTAATTGATTATAAAATTGGTAAACGTCAAAATAGTCTATTTATAAATATGTTTAATAATAGGTTTAAAGTTCGTCAAAAAGCAGAAGTATGTATTTTAAAATCAGGTATACTTTTAAAGTATAATTTAATTAAATTACCTAAAGTATACGTTGGATTGTCTATAAAAAGTTTACGGAAGAATATAGTTAAAGATTTATTAAAAAATAAGTTTTTGGAAAAAAAAGTAGATAATCATCTTCTAATGTTGCCGTGTGGAGATCGATCATGTGCAATTATTGAACCTTTACTAACAGATCAATGGTTTGTTTCTATAAAAAAATTAGCTAATTTAGCTATCAATGCAGTCAAAAATGGGAATATAACATTTATACCAAAAAATTATGAAAAAATATATATAAATTGGATGTATAACTTAAAAGATTGGTGTATTTCTAGGCAGTTATGGTGGGGACATAGAATACCTGCTTGGTATGATAAAAATAATATAATTTTTGTTGGACGTAATGAAGAAGAAATAAGAAGTAAATATGCTATTAACTTAAAAACAAAATTAAATCAAGATCAAGACGTGCTAGATACTTGGTTTAGTTCAGGATTATGGACATTTACTACCATAGGTTGGCCTCAAATAAGAACAAAGTCATTTAATTTATTTCATCCATCTAGTGTTTTAATTACTGGTTTTGATATTATACCGTTTTGGGTATCTCGGTTAATAATGATGACACTTAAACTTATAAATGAATTACCTTTTAAACGAATTTTTATTCATGGTTTAATTAGAGATAAACAAGGACAAAAAATGTCTAAATCTAAAGGCAATGTTATAGATCCTATTGATGTAATAAAGGGTATAAATTATGGTGCAGATGCGTTAAGATTTACATTTTTATCTATATCTTTACCTGGCAAAAACATAAATTTTGATTTAAGAAGATTTAAAGGTTATATGAATTTTTGTAACAAAATATGGAACGCAACAAGATTTGTTCTATCTAAGATAGAGTTGTTTTATAACAATGAATACAATCAATTTTGTTGTTGGGAAAATGTAACATCAATCAATAAATTTATTATTTCAAGCTTACAAAACACAAAAAGAAAAATTTTACTTTATTTTGACGAATATCGGTTAGATCTGGCATCTCAAACTATTTATGAGTTTTTTTGGTATGATTTTTGCGATTTGTATTTAGAAATTACTAAGATTGTTTTCAATAGTAATTATATTGGTGTAAAAATTAGCACAATTAATACATTATTATATGTATTTAAAGAAATTTTATTATTATTACATCCTTTTATTCCTTATATTACTGATGAAATATGGATTAATATAATGCAAGTACAATATAAAAATAAACATATAACCACAACTATTTTAAATCAAGATTTGCCAAAAATAGACATAAACAAACTCGATGACAATGCTATTTATGATGTTAATTTTATAAATATATTTATTACCAAACTACGTTGTATACGTTCCTTAATATACTTAAATAAATCAATAAAACTAACAGTGTTTTGTTCAAAAGTTAAACTGTTTTATAAATCTTTAATAAACAAATATAAAATTTATATATGCAATTTGGCTAATATTAATATAATAAAATATAGTGAACCCTGTATTAATTGTGTTTCAAAAAAAAATCAACAATTCTTTATTTTACATATACCTTTACTTAGCTTTTGTCAAAGAAATTATCTTGTCGAAGAATTGCAAAAAAAAAAACAATTACTTAAGCTAAGCTGTTTAAAAATAAATTTAAAACTTAATACTAAAACTTCTTTTACTGCAATAACAACTAACAAAAAATAATATATAAAAAGCACCAGACAATTTTTTTTGAAATAACAAAATATATTTAGCATTTATATATAACACAAATAAAGCTTTAATAAATCATACATTATTTTATTTCGTTTAATTAAATGATGATTACAAAAACAACTTTCTGTAAATAATAAAAAGAATATAGAAATCTTTTTAACAAAACAATTTTCAAGTTAATGCTAAATAATATAAACCAAAATAAGTAACAACTAATCTTAATATTTTTTAACAACAACACTTAACAACTACATTTACTTACTTTTTTCTCTCATTTTATACATATATATTTCTCATAACAAACATATACTATTTTTTCAATACAACTAATAATAATTGATACTTATTAACATTTCTTATAGAATACAAAAAATAAAATTAGTAACTAAAAATAGATAAAACTATCTTTTACCGAAATACATAAAACATTTGTTTGTACTGCAAACCTTATTTTATAAATTCTGCAAAACAAATCACTTAATAATACAACTTAAAATTATAGAAAAATAAAGTAATTTGCAAAAATTAAACATAAATACAAAAAATAAACATATAAAAGAAATGAAAACATACATAAAGCCTTAAAATTTGTTATCAAAGAACTTTAATAAAAAATCAATAACAAAAAATAAAAGTTACATAAAGCCACAAAGTACATTAATAAACTTTAGTAAATACATAACAATATTGTTTACATTAAACCAGATATAAAAAACTTTAATAAAAAGGATTTTAATGGCTATCATAAATAAAAAAATACGTCCCTTTACTGCTACGGCTTATTTAAATGGAAAATTCATAAATATTTCAAATGAAGATTTGCAAGGTAAGTGGTCTGTTATATTTTTTTATCCTGCTGATTTTAGTTTTGTATGCCCTACTGAACTTTTAGATTTATCTGAAAATTATTCAACATTTAAAACTTTAGGTGTTGAAATATATAGTGTTTCAACAGATACACACTTTACACATAAAGCATGGCATGATAGTTCATTTACGGTTTCTAAAATTAAATTTCCAATGATTGGAGATCCTTCAGGAAATATATCACGTAGTTTTAACGTGTTTGTTGCCGAAACCGGTTTAGCTGAACGGAGTACTTTTGTGATTGATACTGAATGTAAAATAAAACTAGCTGAATATAATGCTATAGGCATTGGTAGAAATTCAAAAGAATTAATAAGAAAAATTCAAGCTGCACAATATATAACTAACCACCCAAATGAAGTTTGTCCAGCTAACTGGACAGACGGATCAAAAACCTTTAAACAAAACATAGATTTTGTTGGGAAATTTTAGATATGTCGTTGCTTATAACAACTGATTGTATAAACTGTGATATGTGTGAACTTGTTTGTCCAAACAATGCCATTTTTCCAGGTGAAGAAGTTTATGTAATTAATCATGATTTATGCAATGAATGCATAGGTGTTTTTCCTCATCCACAATGTCAACAAGTTTGTCCAGTTGCATGTATAGTGCAACCTTAAATTTTAACTAATCCTCTAGATAATCTACTTGTTAAGTTTAATACATTACTAATTGCTGTTTTTTGGTCATAACAATGTATTTCGATTTGTTTTAATAAAGCAGATCCTACTACAACCGCATCACTTATGTTTGCGAGTTTTTTTACTGAGTTTCTGTTTTTTACACCAAATCCAACTGCAATTGGCAAATTTGTGTATTTACGTATTAATTTAACCGCTTTTTCTACTTCATAAAATATTGGAACACTTCCTCCCGTAACTCCATTTATTGATATATAATAAATGTATCCTGATGAATTTTTTACAATAAAAGGTATTCTTTTAATGTTAGTGTTAGGAGTTATTATATTTATAAAATCAATTCCCTGTTTGTTTGCTGGAACACTAACTTCTTGAGCGTGTTCTGGTGGTAAGTCCACAATTATTAATCCATCAATTTGAGCATTCTTAGCATCTTTAATAAACTTTTTTATTCCATATCTATAAATTGGATTGTAATACCCCATCAATATTATTGGTGTTTTTTTATTAAACAAACGAAAAGCTTTTACCAATTCAAGTGTTTTTTTTTGATTTTGACCAGTTTTTAATGACCTTTGAGTTGATTTCTGAATAATTTCACCGTCAGCGATAGGATCTGTAAATGGCATACCCAATTCGATAATATCTGCTCCTGCTTTAGGTAAACTATTTATTAATGTTAAAGATTTTTCGTAATCTTGATCTCCTGCTGTTATAAACGTTACAAAAGCCGCTCTTTTTTTTTGTTCAAAACAATTTATTATACGCTTATTAAGCTTCATTTTTTTTAACTATGCTCCCGTATTATAGATATATCTTTATCGCCTCTTCCACTCATATTTATTACTATAGTTGTTTTGTTTGACAAGCTATGAGCTATTTTAGTTACGTATGCTAATGCATGAGCTGATTCTAGAGCGGGTATTATACCTTCTAAATAGCAACATTTTTTAAACGCTTCTATAGCTTCTTTATCTGTAACTGAAACATAATCTATACGTTTGCATTTATAATAATAAGAATGCTCTGGTCCTATGCCTGGATAGTCCATACCTGCAGAAATTGAATGCGCATCTTTTATCTGTCCATCTTTATTTTGTAAAATATAAGTCCTATTTCCATGAATAACTCCAGGCACACCTCCATTTAAGCTAGCTGCATGTTTCCCTGTTTCTATACCATGCCCTCCTGCTTCTACTCCTATCATCCGTACAGTATTATCTTTTATCATTGGAAAAAACAATCCCATTGCGTTAGACCCGCCACCTATACACGCTACTAAAATATCAGGCAGTTTTCCTTCAATTTTTATAATTTGCTCTCGTACTTCCTTACCAATTACCGATTGAAAGTCGCGTACTATTAACGGATATGGATGAGGTCCTGCAACTGTACCTATAATATAAAATGTAGTTTCTATATTATTTACCCAATCTCTTAATGCTTCATTCATAGCATCCTTTAATGTCCCTTTACCTGAGTTTACAGGTACTACCTTAGCACCTAACAAATTCATTCGATAAACGTTTTCTTTTTGTCTTTTTACATCAGTACTACCCATATAAATTACACATTTCATACCCAATCTTGCAGCTACTGTTGCAGTAGCCACTCCATGCATACCTGCACCTGTTTCTGCAATTATACGGTTTTTACCTAAACGTTTTGCCAATAAAATTTGACCTATGCAATTATTAATCTTGTGAGCACCTGTGTGGTTTAAATCTTCTCTTTTAAAATATATTTTAGCGCCACCTAATGCTTGAGTTAGTCTATCTGCTAAATATAGTGGACTAGATCTGCCTATATACGTTTTCTGATAATATGCTAATTCCTTTCTGAAAGATTCATCTTTTTTAGCTGTTTTGTATGTTTTTTCAAGCTCTATTATTAACGGTATTAATGTTTCTGACACAAAACGTCCACCGAAATTACCAAATAAACCTTTATGATTCGGTATAATATTCATGATTCTTCCTTCTTGTTTTTTTTACCTTATTTAAATTACTTATTTTATTATTTTTTTCTAAAATTTACTAGTTTAAACAGTTTACCATTAAACATACATAACACCTTCTTCCTTTTACCATCCGATTCTTAGTCTTTTTTTTATAACACAATAACATTTTAAGTACTTGTTTTGTTCATATAACAGTTTTCAAATATCATAAAAAATGAATAACAAACATTAAAAAGAATGATACAAAAATGAACTTAATAGCAATATACCAAAACAAAATTTACCTACAAATCTCTAACAAACAATAATAGCTAACATAATTTCATCTAATTCCTAACATTAACATATTGTTAGTCTTTGTTTTACTTAGTATGACATCCTTAGTTTTTTCTAACTTTAATACACAGCACTTTTACTAAAGCTAATATAGCTTTTTATTGAACATAAACACATTTAACAAACAACGACCATAAACCTTATAAAAACCACTACCACATATTACTTTTTTCCTTTAACTCTCTTTGATATATCATATTATTTCATACTTACCTATCACATACCATTAACAACTGAACACAAATATACAGATTACATTTTTCTTTTATACAATCTTCTCTCTTCTGTTATATATTTCGTTTTCTTGTTTTACCAACATACAAACCATCCTTTAAAGTACAACTTTATAAATTTACAGCTTATATTAAGTTCATATAACACAGCTCATACAAACTAATCAAAAATACACATAAAAGTTTAAAAATAAAAACTTAACACATAACAGAAAAGTACCTAAAGCAAAATAAAAAAAGATAACATCAACAAATAACAAATGTATAAACAAAAAAAATTTTCAATCCTTTAAACAAACATAAAGCACATATTTTACATATAACTAATACAAAACTGATAAATAATGTAATAATAAAACAACATATAAACTATCTTTTTAAAGAATACAACAGTTAACAAACTTTCTTAAAAACATTTAAAGACTAGAAAGCTAAATTAATATAAAAAAAAAAAAAGAAAGTACAAATTTGCATTAACTAATAACGTATAAGTTTTTAATACACAATTAATAGAAAAAGAATAACAAACCTCTAATTTTAAAGAAAACAAACTATAAAAGAAACCGAACAACACAGCTAATTTAAATGATTTTAATACCTTTTTATACTTTTAACCAATAACATAAATAAACTTAATACACTAACAAATAAACACATTTTTCTAATAACTTTTTTTATCAAACATTAATACTATATATTAACAATAACTATTTTATTCAACATATTAAACAACCATCAATTAATATAAACTTAACCAAAACAATAAACAAGCATATTAACAAACACCGATATTACTACATTAAGCATATTACATTATTATACCCCTATTGTTTACTTTTTATTTTATACAGCAACAAACTTTATACAAAAATCATATAAATTAATTCACTTACACCATGCATCCATTGCAACTCCTACTAACTACAACTTACCTATATACACAATACATAACAACTTTAATTCATAAGCACATAACCTATTACTACACGTTTTAACTTCATACAATCTAAACATCATAATAGCTTAACATATTTACACTACTTTTTTATTTCACAACTACATAACTTCAATTAAACATACATCTAATTTTAACATTTCGTTTTCTTGTAACAACAAAACATTTATTCATAATATATAATTAACAATACAGCTCACTATTCCTACTTAATTACTCATTTTTATATAACTAATTCTAATTCAATTAAATAATAATATACGACACTAAGTTCACAACAGCAAACAATTTTAAATTAATAGTAAGTAAATATAATAATATTTTGTATTATACAATACATAACTACATACACCTTTTTATAACAACTTCTGAACAACTACATAACAACACAATCAGAGTTTACATAATAGCATTTAGACAAAACATCTAAAATTTAACAACGTAACAGCTGAACCATCTACATAACAACATAATTAGACACAACTTTTTAAGTTTTAATACATTATCAAGTAGTCTAAACAGAATTACACTTTACTTTGCCTTTTAAACCTACAAATAAATAAAGCAAAGAAATGATTTTAAGAGACAAATAACAAGTAACAAATAATAACTAACAATTTAACCCTCTATAAAGTAAACATTTAACCCTCTATAAATTTAAAGAAAGAACTATATTCAAAAACAACAACACTTTTAATAAACAAACAACTTAAGCTAACCTACAACTTCTAAAACCCAAAACTCTAACCTCTACTAAATAACCGCTAAAATAAACTAAACTCTAACAAATAAACAACCTCTAACAAACAAAAATCTAACTTCTAACCTCTAATAAATAAACCTACAAACTCTAAATATACTTAAAAACATAAATTAATACAACAAAAACTATAAAAAACTAAAAGAGACAAAAAAATAGAAGGAATAAACATCTAAAATCTTAATTCAAATATAATAAAAGAATACAACTTAAAGAGAATTTCCTTTTAAACAAACCGCTAATTTAAATAACAAATATCAGATTCTAACAGCTATCATATAACAAACTTTGAATAATAACATATAACATACACTATATAATCTAAAACTATATAACTCTTAACAAAATATAACAAAATCTAAATAACAAAGAAATAAACATCTAATATCAAATAACTAACCTCAAAATAACAAAAAAATAACAGTTTTAAGCAACAAAACTCTAACAACATAAAAAAAGCATCTAACAGATAAGAAATAAAACTCTAAGGAATAAAGAAAATAACAACAAAAGCATAAGAGTAAGAAATATAGAAAAAAAACATAAAGCACACAACAAAACATATATAGATTGCACAGAAAACATAATTCATAAAAAAGATAAATAAATTGTTTTAAACTACATAAAAATAAACACAAAATATAACAGATAAAAAACACATAAAAATAATAATAAAGTAAAAAAAAAAGAAATAAGAACAAAAAAAACAAATATAAGCTCAAACACAAATAAACTAACAGCAAAAAGTAAAAAAATGAAAAAGAAAATAAAATGTGTATACGTACATATGCAGTTTATAAAAAATAATACAATTAAAAAAATCGTGCCAAATGAGTCATTACTAAGTTCTTGGTTTTGTTCGTTTTTAAAGCCAAAATATAAACATTATAAAGATATTGTTTTTAATATTCGTTTTGTTGAATATAAGGAAATTATTGGCTTAAATAGTTATTATCGTGGTTTTAATTCTTTAACAAATATAATTTCTTTTTCATATGAAGCTCTTTCGCAAAGAATTAACATACAATTATTAGGTGAGTTAGTCATAACTCCCACTTTACTTTTATATGAATCATTTAAAAAGAATAAAGCATTTATTGCTCATTGTGCTCATATAATAGTTCATGGTTTATTACACTTAATCGGGTATAATCATAAGAATGTAACTGATGCTGATAACATGGAAAATATTGAATATTCAAATTTAAACAAAACAAATATACATTTATGATGTATCCTTTTTCTTATAAAAAAATTGAACTAGAAGCTCAAAATTTTTGGTACAATCACAATTGTTTTGAAATAGTAGAAATACCTAATAAGGAAAAGTTTTATTGTTTATGTATGTTTCCATATCCTAGCGGCAATCTACATATAGGACACGTTCGTAACTACACAATAGGTGATGTTATTTCTCGTTCACAACGTATGCTAGGTAAAAATGTATTAAACCCTATAGGGTGGGACGCCTTTGGTATGCCTGCAGAAAACGCTGCAAAAAAAAATATTGTTTCTCCTACTGACTGGACTAATTCAAACATTTACTATATGTATAATCAACTTAAAAGCTTAGGATTTTCTTATAATTGGGATAGGAAAATAACAACTTGTAAAATAGATTTTTATCGCTGGGAACAATGGTTTTTTATTAAATTGATCGAGCACGGCGTTATTTATAAAAATAACGCAATTATTAATTGGGATCCTCTAGAAAAGACGATTTTAGCTAATGAGCAAGTAATTAACGGTATTGGTTGGCGGTCTGGTGCAAAAATAGAACACAGAAAAATTCCTAGTTGGTTTTTAAAAATTACAGATTACGCTTATGAACTTTTGAGATGTTTAGCAAATATTGATTGGCCAGAGTCTGTAAAAAAAATGCAAGTTAATTGGATTGGTAAATATAAAGGAATAGAAGTGTCATTTAAAGTTATTGGTTCTGTACCTAATTGTTACTCTTACTTAAAAGTATTTACACAACGACCAGACACTTTATTTGGCGTTACTTATATACTTTTAGCACCTGATCATCATTTAGTTGAATTAGCTGCGCAATATAATTATCAAATAAAGAAACTTTGTAATACTTTTACTTTTTGTGGTAAATGTTCATTGGCAACATTAAAGAATAAAGAACTTGGATTATATGTTGGATACAATGTTTTACATCCAATAACAAATGAAATTTTGCCTTTATATGTTTCTAGTTTTAGATATTTTGAATATGGTGCTACGGCAAGTATGGGTGTTCCGGCTCACAGTCACAGAGATTGGGATTTTGCAAACACTTATGGATTGCCATTTAAGACTGTTGTTTCTGATATAAATGGTAAAGTACCTGATATTTCAAAAAATGCATATACTGATTTTGGATTTATTATCAATTCAGGTATTTTTAACAACATAACTTGTTTTGAAGCTTTTGATTACATCTTTTATTTTATAAAACAATATAAGAGTGGTGTTGTAAAACAAAAACTAAAGTTACGTGATTGGGGCATTTCTAGGCAAAGATATTGGGGTACTCCTATACCAGTAAAATACGGTATAACAGGTAAACAAACGCCCCTTACTGATGAAGAAATACCTGTATATTTACCAAAACATGGCTGTTTGAACAGTAAATTTAATTTAAAAAAAATACCGTCTTTTTACGTGTTAGGAAATGGATGGGTGCGGGACACAGAAACTTTTGATACTTTTATAGAATCATCTTGGTATTACGCACGGTTTTGTTGTACTGATAATAACAACTCAATTCTTGATGCAAGGGTAAATTATTGGTTACCAGTAGATATGTATATAGGCGGTATAGAACATGCAATTTTGCATTTAATGTATGCTCGTTTTTTTCATAAATTAATGCGCGACTTTGGATTGGTTGATTGTGATGAACCTTTCAAAAAATTAATTACTCAAGGTATGGTTTTAACTTATACATATTATAGAGAAAGTTTTGGCATAAAAGAGTGGTTTAATCCTTTAGATGTTTGTTTGTTAAAAGATAAAAAAAACGGAAATATAATACCAACGGTTAAAAGAGATGGTGGAATTGTTATAAGAAACGGTATTGAAAAAATGTCTAAATCTAAAAACAACGGCATTGATCCTAATGTTCTAATTAATAGATTTGGTGCTGATACTCTACGTTTGTTTGTTATGTTTTCTGCACCAACGGAACAAGTACTTATATGGTCTGAATCTGGCATCATTGGTTCCAGCAGGTTTATTAAGCGGTTATGGAATATAGTTCATACATATATATATATCTCAGGCTCAGAGCATACCATAATAAAACTCTCATCATTAAGGCCAGACCAATTTAATTTATATAGACAACTTCAGAAAACTATAAAAAAAGCTACTTCAGATATGATTGGAAGACATGTCTTTAATACTGTAATATCAACTGTTATGAAATTAACTAACTTAGTATTACACTTTATAGATATAGACAGTAGTATTATCGGCTTGGCAGTAACAAGGGAAGCTTTGAAATCAATAATTCTAATTTTAGCCCCTATTGTTCCTCACATAACCCATGTTTTATGGAAAGTTTTGGGGTTCTCATATGCTGTAATAGATGCAAAATGGCCTAGTTATAATAAACATTGCATGTTAGGTCAGTTGTTTACTGTGTTAGCACAGATTAATGGAAAAATACGTAAAGAAATTAAATTGCCTTTAAATTATCATACAAAAACGTTTGCAAGTACTATTTTATCTTCTATATCTATAAAAGGTTATCTGAACTGTAAAGAAATCCATACACTTATTTTCGTACATGCAAAAGTAATAAATATAGTTGTTAGCTTATAACACAATTTAAACTTAATTTTTTATGTTTACTACAAAAGTAGTATGTTTTAGAATATATCTTTTTTGTTTTTATTAGCTGTATGTTTATTTTTTTACAAACTTTTGTTTTGTTATTTTTTATACGTTTGTTGTTATCAGTTTTGTGTTGGTTGTTGGTTGTTGGTTGTTGGTTGTTGGTTAGTGGTTAGTGGTTAGTGGTTAGTGTTTAGTGGTTAGTTGTTAGTTGTTAGTTGTTGTTAACAGTTTAGTAAAAATTATGAAAGTTGTATAAAACAACAACCTAAATATGTGTGTTTGTTGTAATCAATTTAGTATATAGTAAGAAACATATATAAAAATAAAAGCAAAAGGTGTGTTTGTTAATAGTTGTTTGATGTTAGCAATACTTTACTTTTGTGTTTTATGTATTGTTTTGGTGTTATTATTAGCGTAAAATCAATTTTTTGTTATATTAATTTAATATAATTCAGTAATTTTTTTATGTATTTAGTTACTATATTTCAATGTTGTATTATAAGAGGTGTAAAGTTGTAATCAGTAGGTGTATTGTGGTTGTTTAGGTTATGCGTTGTAGATAAAAAACAGTTAGGTTCTTAGTCTTAGGTGGTTTAAAAAAGTTTATGGTTAAATTAAAAGCTAGTTGTTGTTAAATGTTTTCAATTAGCGTTAAAGGAAAAATGTAAATTGTTTAATGTAATAATAAATACATTAATTAGTTGTTAAAAAAAATACGTTGTATAAAAAGATTAAAATAGTTAATCAGGTTTTAGAAAAGTTGTTATAGAAAATATAAAGATAGTTAATGTATTATTCAAACAAAATAAAAAAGTTGTTATAGAAAAAATGAAGAAAGTTAATATATTATTCAAACAAAATAAAACTTGTTATATGCTAAAAGATAAAAAAGTTTAGCTCTTAGCTGAAATATATAGTTTATTATATAGTAGTAAAGCAGTTTGAAGAAGAACGTTAGTATATAACAGGGTGAAAACGGTAAAGTTAGTATATACTAGCTATTATTAATAGAAATAAAAAAAATTTTTTGTATTGCTTTAAAAAAAAAGATCTACACAATTTAAGTTGCAAAAAAGGTTTGTTATAAAAAAAAATAAAGTTGTATTTTGATAGTAAATAATAAACATCGAAAAGTTAAAAGAAAGTATAAATTAAGTGTTTTAAAAGTAAACATTGTTTTATAATATGCAAGAGATAAAAGAATTATTACAACTTAATCGTTTTATTTATATACAATAAAGGACAGTATAATAACTCAAAACTTTTTTTTTAGTAATATATATTTTTATAAAACAAAAATACAAAAAATCTTAAATAAAGAAGGTAAAAACATAAACTTTATAAGCGAAAATACACAAGGAACAATTATTTTAAAAATATCATCTTTTATTTTTGAAAAAGGTGGGCAAGTCATTAGTGACGTAGGATATATTTATAATAAATTAGGAAAATTTAAAGTATATAACGTGATTAAACATAATTCTTTGTTTTTTCATGTAGGAACTTTATTGAAAGGTTATTTTTCAAATACAACACACGTTAATTGTTATATAGACAAAATTATTCGTTATAATATAAGTGTTGCTCATTCAGCTATACATTTATTAAATGTAACAATACAAAGAGTGGCTAAAAAAAAACTAATAAAAAAAGGATTTTTTATTAATCAAAATAAAATAATATTTGAATATAAATCTTATAAACCGTTGACAAACAAAATTTTATTTATAATTGAACTGTTAATAAATCGTGCAATAGCCAAACAACATATAATTTTAATTAAACTTTTATCTAAACAAAAAAAAAATATAAAACATAAAAATGTAGTTGTTATTGGAAAAGAGGGAGGTTATTCCATAGACGTATGTAATGGAACTCACATCAAAACCACAAAAAATATTGGTTGTTTTTGTATTATGTCAGAACAATGTGTATCTAAAGGTATACGTCGTATTGAGGCAGTAACTAATAAAAATGCTGTTCGTTATATTTTAAAAAACAAATTAACTCTAAAAGATTTATCGTTTGCTAGCAATCTATGTTTAAATAATGTTAAAAAAAATATTAAACATCTTAAAAATAAAAACAAAGTGCTTCTTGATGAGTTTAACTTGTTTAAACAAATAACTATACAAAAACAAATAAACAAATTACTTAGTAAAATGTTTTATTTTTTTGGTTATAAATTTTTAATATACAAAATAAAAAGTAAGTACAAAAAAGATTTGTTTGTAATACTGCATAGCATCGTAAACAAATTAGTAAATAAAAGTATAATAATTGTTTATGTTTTAAATAAACATAATATAAACGTATTTATTAAAATAACGAATGACTGTTTAAAATTTAGACCATATAGTGTTTTTTTTAAACAAGTTTTACAAACAAATAAAACAATTTTTTATAATGCAACTACAAATGTTTCATATCTTAAGACTAGTATAAACAATTTTAATATGTTATATACTAAAACATTAAAAACAAATATAAAAACTTTTTTATTTAAAAGAGGTTTATAATGGGAATTATTGTACAAAAGTTTGGAGGTACTTCAGTGGGATCAATTAAAAATATAAAAAACATTGCAAAACAAATAAGTTTCTTTTATAAAAAACAACAGAAAATTATTGTTGTAGTCTCAGCAATGAGCGGAGAAACAAATAGATTGTTATGTTTAGCAAAACTAATGTATAAAAAAAAAACAATAAACGATATATATAATCATCGAGAGTTAGATGTTTTGCTATCAACAGGTGAACAAGTAACTATGTCGTTATTATCAATTGCTTTAAATCTTGTTGGGGTAAAATCAAAATCTTATACAGGAGCACAATTATCGATCTTTACCGATAGTGTGTATACAAAAGCTCGTATACAACATATAGATACTTCAGTAATAAATAAGGATATAAATAATAATATTGTTGTGGTAGTTGCAGGATTTCAAGGAATAGATAAGTATGGTAATATAACAACATTAGGAAGAGGCGGTTCAGATACTACCGCTGTGGCTATATCTACTGCTATTAACGCAGATGAATGTCAAATTTATACAGATGTATCTGGTGTGTACAGTACAGACCCTAGACTATGTAATAACTCAAGTTTAATTTCATATATTACTGTAGAAGATATGTTAGAATTGTCTAGTTTAGGATCGAAAGTATTACAAATACGCTCTGTTGAGTTTGCAGTTAAATCTAATATGCCTGTTAGACTTTTATCAATTTTTGATAATAATCCAGGTACATTACTAATTCAAAAGAGGTCATTTTTAGAAAAGAAAATGGAAAACCCGTTAATTTCAGGAGTTACATATAATTGTAATATTGAAAACATTACTGTAATTGTTTCTTGTGAAGTATTTCCTTATGTTTGCTATAACATTTTGATTTGTTTTTCAGATCACAAAATAGATATTTGTATTCAAAATATAAAAAACTTAACCACTCAATTTATTATAACTTTTACTATATCTAAATCTGATTATAATTTATTATTTCACACAATACAAAAATATATTTGTATTTACTTTTGTGGACACATTCTAGCCGATAATAAATCTGTTATAATTTCTATTGTTGGAGTTGGGATCTACTCTCATAAATGTATTTTGCATAACGTTGTGTATACCTTAGAAAAACACGGCATAATTATTCTTTTTTTATCTACATCAGAGCTTAAACTATCTATATTTGTTTTTGACGACTATATGGATTTAGCACTTCATGTCTTGCATACTACTTTTAATCTAAATAACATTGTTCAATAGATTTTATATAAGGAGAGGTGGCCGAGTGGTTTAAGGCGCTCCTTTGCTAAAGGAGTATAGTTATACTATCGTGGGTTCGAATCCCTCTCTCTCCATTTACATTTAACTTCAAACAATACACACAACTTACCAACAAACTTCAAATGCACAAAAAAACTACTATTTAACAACTAAATTAAACACAAACAAAACTAATAGTTAACAACAAAATACTTACCCACAAAGAAACTAACAGCTAAAAATAAAAACTTTAACAATATCATACCACATAATAATTTACAACAATTCAGCTTAATAGCTTAACAACATTTCATAAAATCCGCTTAACAATAACAATAACAATAAAGATAAAGATAAAATCAAAATCTTACAACACAAATCACAACTTTATTTAATATTTCTTACAACACGTTTAATTAATAAATTAATAACAAATTCTTACTTAACACCCTAATTCAACATATGACGTACTTTTTTTTTTTTGTTAACAACCAGTATCTCACAACATGTATAATACCTTATAACCTATTTGCTTAACAAAACAATTTTTCTCATATTCTATATCCGTCCGTCCTTATAACCTAACTTTTCTTTTTTTAACAAACCTCTCACAACAGCCTTTGTCATAACCTTTATACTTTATCAAATAACCTTTCTCACAACATTACACACCTTTCTTTTTTTTTATCCTTTTACTTCCTTAACAACTAACAACTAACAACTAACAAACAACAAACAACAAAGAACAAACCACAAACCACAAACCACAAATTCCATTTTTACTTCCTTAACAACTAACAACTAACAACTAACAACTAACAAACAACAAACAACAAACCACAAACCACAAACCACAAACCACAAATCTATTTCTTTTACTTCCTTAACAAACAACAAACAACAAACCATTAATCTAATTCTTTACTCTTTTTGATATAACTTTACAACAATTACACACCAATACAACATTTTTTTATCTTATATAATATGACGGTAATTAACTTTACAACAATTATACACCAATACAACTATTTTTTTATCTTATATAACTGTTTTCGTTATAACAACAACAAATCACTAATACAAACAACACTGATACAAATTCTAACAATATATACAGTAAACAAAAAACACAAATAACAATAACTAAGCATCTACATCTTTTAAAAACATAAACCACAAAACAATCCACCATAAAGCAAATATCAAGATCTAAAGCAGCAACAAAACTTTAACGAAGCAAACATTTTTTTAACCAAAATAATACAGAAAGAAATAACAATTTTAAATTAATCATATACCATACATCTAAACAATTTTATACTGTTCTTAAATACAAAATCTGAATATACACCAGTTATTAAAACCACAATAAACAACAATTAAGCAAATAATAAGGCCGATTGCCATCAACTTCGGATAACAAAATACTAAAAAAGCATAAACTCTAATGAATACTATCAAACAACTTAACAATTTTATATAACTTTAATTATACAACATAAAGATAAAGATAAAACATAAAATAGTTAGAAAACATAACACAAGTATTAATAACGTATCCTCTAAGTACAAAAAAGAGTAAAATAAAAGATCAAAAAAAAATAAAAATAAAGAAGATGTTATATTATATATAAAACAAATAAAAATAAATAAGAGTTAAATAGAGAGATAAGAAAGAACACAACATATAGTAAGCAAGGTTAGGTTTTCAAATAAAAAAAACACATTAGTGTTAAAAATAACAACAATTCAATAAAAACATAATGCTAAAAACATATATTTTTAATAACAACAATTCAATAAAAACCTACATCAAAAAAAAAGAACAGAACAAGATAACCAAAATTACTAAATCAGAACAAATAACAAATAATAAAATACACTTGTTTTGTTAAATTTTATAAAAAAAAAAGGAACTTGTAAAAGTTTTTATATATATTGTTAGTTTTTAAACTTGTAAAAATAAATTATAGGTTTTGTTGTTATAAATAAAGTTATGACAAATATATAGTTTATAGTTATTTTGAAAGTATTTGAAGTTTATATGTTTTTTCCATAATTTTGATTTTTTGCTTTATAACTAGATCTTATCAACGGACCTGAAGCAATATAATTAAAACCTAAAATATAACATAGTTTTGCATAAAAATAAAAACTTGTTGGATGAACCCATCTTTTAATTGGCAAGTGAAAATTCGATGGTGCAATATATTGCCCTATAGTTATAATATCTACTTGATTTGTTTTTATATCTTTAATAACATTTATTAGTTGTTTATCGTTTTCTCCAATTCCTACCATTAAACCTGATTTAGTTTTTATTTTTGGACAATATTTTTTTATTTGTTTTAATAAATTAAGTGAAATATCATAAGTTGCACCTGGTTTTACTTGCAAATATAAATTGTGTATAGTCTCTATATTATGATTTAATACAGTAGGTTTGTTTTTAATTAAAATATTAATTGCAATATCACTTTTACCTCTAAAATCAGGTATTAAAATTTCTATTTTTATATGTTTATATAAACGGTTTATTGCACCAATACATTTTGAAAAGTGGTTAGCACCTCCATCTTCTAAATCATCGCGATTTACTGAAGTTATAACTATATAGTTTATTTTTAACTTAATAAGTATTTTAATTATATCAAAAGGTTCATAATAGTTTATCTTAATTGTCTTTCCATACAACACATCACAAAAAGGACATTTTCTAGTACATTTATTTCCTAAGATCATAATGGTTGCAATTTTTTCATTAAAACAATTTAGTATGTTAGGGCAAGATGATTCTTCACAAACTGTATGTAAGTATGTTTTTCTTATTTTGTTTTTTATATTATTAATTTCATTATATAGAGGAACACGTATTTTTATCCAACTAGGTTTATGTCTCATACTGGAAATCACCTCTTGTTATTTTTGTCTTTGTTTTTTTATTTATATTTTTTATGCTTTTTAAAATTGTGTTTTATGTTTTATATGTTTTTTTTTTATAGCTGTTTGCTGATATGTATATTTGTAATTTATTAAAATGTGTTGTACAAGTTATTAAAAATGTGTTTATTTATATTTCTTGTTTCGTTTTGATTTATTGGTTTTGTTAATACTTTTTGTTTGAATAATATTCTTTCTTTATTATTTTACTTAAACTACAATCGTTATTGTTTAATGTTTCTTTATGTTGTTTTTAGATACTTGTTGTTTTTTTTTTTTATTTTAAAACTTTTTCTTTTTATGTTTTGCTTTCTTCGTTATTGCTTTTTGTGTTTTAACATTATCTGTTATGTTGTTATTTTTTTTATTCAATTGTTATATTATTGTTATTCTCTTTATTTTTTGTTTTAAATATTTTTATTATATGTTGTATTTTTTTATATTTTTTAGATCTTTATTTCTTTGATTTGAGGTTGCTTTGTTAGAGGTTGTATATTTGTTGTTCTTTTTTTTTATCTGTTAGATATTTTTTTTTTACATATTTGTATTATTTTTTTTTTTAGATGTTGTATTCTGTCTATTAATACTGTTTTTTGTATAATGGTTTCTTAATTGTATTGTTGTTAAATTTTACTAATAACAAAGAAGTTGTACATAATTATAATTAGTGTTGTAAAAAAAAAGAAGAAAAGGGAATAGTTGGTGGTTTAAGAGATTAGATGTTGGAGTTTGTAGGATGTTTGTTAAAAAGAGGAATGTTGGTAGAAGATAAAGGTTGTAGTTTGTATTTTAAGAGGTTATGTGATGATGGTAAGAGGTTTAGTTATTAGAGGTTGCTTTAAAGATGTTAAAGAGGTTAGTTTGTTGTTTGTTGTTTGTTAGTTGTTAGAGGTGTTAGGTGTTAGGTTAGATGTTAGATGTTAGATGGTGTAATAAATAAAATGGTTATCTGTTAGTTATTAGAGGTTAGTTTGTTAGAGGTTAAGTTGTTAATGTTTAGAAGTAGCTTAAATTAGATAAAATAGTGTTATATAAAAGATGATAATGGTTGCTTTTATTAGTTGTTATTAATTAGAGGATAGTTGTGTAAATGGTTAGAGGATAAGTTGTTAATGGTTGCGTTGATTGTTTGTTATTAATTATTTATTAGAGGTTTGCTTAAAAGATGTGTTATAGAAAAAGAAAATAAAGAAAATGTGTTATTATTTATAGAGGATTTAAAAGTTGTTAGATAAGTTTTGTAAAATTTAAAATAGTTATAAAAAAGGATGTGTTGTTATTTAGAGAATAGATGAGTTAATTGTTGTTAGATGAGGTTAGTAATTGATTTTAGAGAATAGATGTTAGAAGAGGTTTGTTGTTGTTACTTGTTAGTAATTGATTTTAGAAACTAGATGAGTTGTATTAAAGATAATAGGTGAGTTGTAGGTAGTTGATAGTAATGGGGGTAGCAGGTTTTAGAGATTTGTTTTTGTTACTTGTTACTTGTTAGTAGTTATTGGATATTAGGTGAGTTGTAAAAGGTAGATAAGAGAAAGGAGATGTAAAAGGTTATAAGACAAAAGAAGAAAGGTGTAATATATGACTGGTTAGATGTTTTGTTGTGAGTTGTGAAAGAGGAAAGGTGGAAGGTGTATGATAGAGTGATAAAAAATTAGTTTTTATGTTTTAATTGTGTGTTTTTTTAAAAAAATAAATAATTAGGAGTTATGTGTTAAAATGTTGTAAAGAATGAGTTTAGGTTAAGTGTGATGTAGTAAAATGTGATATTAACTGTTAAAGGTTTGTGTTTTACTTATATCTTTTTATGATTATAAAGAAATAGTTTTTTATATATGAATATAAAATTAACTGTATAATTTAAAAATTTGTTGTACATATCCATTAAATATACTATTTGAGATAAAAATTTTCTTATATGTTGATGTGAGATAAAATAAAAAGATATATGTATTGAGTTTTAAGTTTGAGGTTTTTTGCTGGCTGAGATTGTATTTTTGAGGTTTATTGCTATCTGAGATTGTAGTGTTGATCTTAATTGTCTGTCTGGTCAAAGAATCAGGTGTAAATTATATTGTTGTTGATAAAATGTAGTTTTGTGTAGAATACACTTTAATTAAAATAACGGTTATTTAGTATAGAGTTTTGTATTTGTCGTTATTAAATATAAATGATCTATACCTTCAACAACCTTTGTAAATATGGCGTATTAGCTTAATATGTAAATACAAACTTTTACAATTTAAAACCTAACGCTTATATATGGTGGTGTTCTATAACTTATTATTTTTTAACTGAACTGAACTGAACTGTAAATTTTTTACCAATTCCATACAAACTTTAGCTACTTTTCTACTACATACAACAATTTAACAAACTTTAATAAATATAAATAATTAAATTATAAACCTCTAAAAAATAAACCCATTATCGTTAATAACATACATCCTACTTTTATAACACAACTAATTTATGTAAATGCTATACTTTCTCATACAGCATAACAATTAAGCCACAAACACTTAAATTTTGCATTAGAGCTACTTTCTATAAAACAAACAAAAACTAATTTACACTAATTATTAAACATAACTACAATTTCAAAATCATATAATAGCATAAGCTAAACACTTACTTTTAATTTTAATACAAAATTTACTTATCGTTATACACCCTTTTTTTTTTAACAAACAACAAGACATAAACTCAAAACTACAACCCATAACTAGTATTACAAAACCACATAACCTAAGAGCAATTTACTCAAAACATATCACAATAAATTTTATAAATTACAACTAATATAAGTAATACACAACATTAACAATAAAAAACTACTAAACACACATGAAACAGAACTACAAAACATAATTACTTAACTACAACCACTACACACAACATAACATAACATAAGACTAATACAAATATTTTTAAAAACAATACATTTACAAAATAAACACTAAAAAACAAACACACAACTTTTAAAGCATAAAACAAACATTAATCATAAAAATACAAAAAGATTTAAATTAAACAAAGCATAACAGCAAAATCTTAAAGCATAAATAACACAGAACTTATAAAGTAACACATAACACACAAGACATAACTACTAAACAGCTAATACATAATATATATACTAAACAGGTAACACGAATTTATCAACTAATAACATACAGTAAATACAAACAAACTGAAACACATAACATATCACAATCTATAATAGAACCATTTAACACAAACTATCTCTTCTTAACTTCTTTTATATAAAAACCTACCATCAAAAAAAATCAACCTTACAAACAAACTTTTTAATATTTAACACCAACATCAAACTATTAACCATTCAACATAAATCATTTAAATATTTACCACAACACCTATTATGTTCTTTTTTATATATTTTAATATTACCTATGATCTTTTATCTTGTAACTTAAGTAACACTTACCTATGATCTTTTAACAACTAGTACAACATTAAGTAACTAAATACATATCAGATAACAAAAAACCACAAAAAGAATAAACTATAACACATAAATAAGTTAAAAAATAGTATATGTTGTATAAAATAATACAAAGAGAGGAGAAACAGAATACAAAAGAGATAAAGATCATAAAATAAAATCAAAACATAAAAAGCACAAATATCAGAAACTATATAATAATAAACCACATAAAGAAGAATAAATATACACACAGTTATAAAAAGAAAAACGTGTTTGTATTAAAGTTGGAAGGCGTGGGGTTCGAACCCACGAATTTTGTGTATTAAATTACTTGTTTTCGAAACAAGTGCAATAAACCCCTCTGCCAGCCTTCCAAGGCTACATATAGTGTTTATTAAAAATATGTGTATAGATAACGGAGGGACAGGGATTTGAACCCTGGAAAAGTAAGAAACTTTTGTCGGCTTTCAAAACCGATGCAATAAACCTCTCTGCCATCCCTCCAACACTAAAAGCGTATAATTACAATATATTAACAATAAGTTTATTGTTGTTAAGAGTATTAAGTTCATTATAAACTTTTTTATTTTTTACACAGATAATATATTTAATGTTGTTTTTATGTATTCCGTTTAAAACTAAATTGTTTACAATAAAACTCATTCTAGACTTATTTAAAATAAAATTATATTTTATATTTCCTAAAACATTGGTATTGATTTTTAATAGTAATTGTTTACTTGGATTGTTACGTATATATATAACATATTGCTTTAAAATATTATTTATCTTATTACTAAAATAGTACAAATCATAATTAAAATAAATAGTTTTAATAAAAGGTGCTTTGTTAAAAATAAAGAATTTGTTTAATTTTATTTCGTTTAAAATAACATTATTATTTTTTAAAACCAGTAATAAAGAAATTGCTAGTATTAGCCTTTTAAGCATATATTTTTTTATCATATTTTATGTTTTTATAACCTATAATCGTACTTTATATTACCTCTTTAACAATCTATTTTATATATTTTAATTTTAATAACAAACGTACCAATATTTTCGTTTTACTGTTTTTATATTGTATTTTTAGATATTTAATCGTAAATACTGACTTATTACTAATCTATGGCTACTTGTTCTTTTACACAACTGTGTATATGCTATTTCAAAGTTGTTGTTTTCAACAAGCACTATTACCTTTTATATTACAAAACAACCTTTTTAAATATTGTCTATCGTTTAACTACATATATATACAACTGCTTACAATACTCGCTTTTTTTTAACACAACATAACTCAACCGTCTTTTAGTTTAACAACACACATCTTTATTTAAATCTAATTTTTATACATTTTAATGGTAAGATCGTTTTACTTCACAGCACACAAAACAAACACTCTATCCTTTTTACTTCACAACACTCAATATAAGACCTACAGCTTACACATATCTGATTTTTATTTTATATAACTTCCTTCTCATTACACCTATTATTAACAATTTACGGCAAACCTTTTTTATACTCCTCATTCTACATAACATTAACTTCTTTTCCATAATACACAACTATTTTTTTTCTATTACACACTACCTTTTTTTCCATACTATTTTTTTATTTTTCTTTATATAATACACAACTACTATTTTTTTATTTTTCTTTATATAATACACAACTACTATTTTTTTTCAGTACAACTTCTCTTTACCTTTTTAATAACATTCCACCTACTACACAACTTTTACAAACACCAAATCAACCTATCTAAAACCTAACTCATGTATTTTTTACAAACACACAATAATAACCAATCAACATATTATTATCCAAACAACACACACATTTATAACACTTTTTAATTTATTTCAACATTATATAACAAAACATACACCAAATTAAGAAACATAAAACAAAAAAGTATCTAAAACATTTTACCATTTTAATTAAAAGAACATAACACACAGCAAAAACAGTTTTAAACTACTAATATATATTCTATATACAAAAAATATTTAACTAACAAAATGCCAGCTAATAAAAATATAAGCAAGTACATATAACACATAACAGCAAACAAATACAATAAATAAGTTAAATAATATAACAATGAATGGAAAAAACAAAAGAAAAACATAAAATTAAACTAACTAGAAACAACTAACACAAATTAAAAAAAAACAAAAAACATATAGTAGCTAAAATAAAAAGAACAATTAACACATAAGCATAAAAAAGAAAACAAAAAAGGTACAAGTTATATTTTGAGCAAAAGTGAGATTAAGCCTATTATTGTAAAAAAAAACAAAAGGTTAAACAGATAAAGGACAAATAAACTTATTAGTTTTAGGAAAAGCAATAACATCTCTAATATTATCAGATTTTGTAAGTAACATTACTATACGATCTAAACCTAAAGCTAATCCACCATGCGGAGGTACACCAAATTTAAAAGCTTTTAAAAAGAAACCAAAATTATTATTAAGGGTTCTCTGTGTTAAACCTAATAGTTTGAATATTATTTTTTGAAGTTTATAATCATTTATACGAATAGATCCACCACCTAATTCAATTCCATTTATTATTAAATCAAAAGAATTAGCAAAAGCTTTTTCTGGATTATATATTATATCGTCTAACGTAGAAGTAGGTGCAGTAAATGGATGATGGTAAGATGTTAACGTTCCTACAATATCACGTTTAAACAAAGGAAAATTAACAACCCATATAGGAGCCCAAGCTTTGATATAAAGTTTTAAATCGTTTGCTATCTGTGTTATTAACACGGATAAAGAAGTATTTACAATGTTTATTGTATCAGCACAACAAAAAACTAGATCTCCATTTTTTAAATGCAATCTTTTTTTTAGGTTGTGTATTACTTCATCTGTTATATGTTTTAATATAGGAGATTGTAAACCATTTAAGCCTAAATTAATATTGTAAACCTTAATCCATATTAACCCTTTTGCACCATATAATTTAACAAAAGAAATATACTTAATAATCTGTTTAAGAGATAAACAAACACCACCTTTGAGTTTAATAGCAGCTATTCTATTGCATTGACTTGTTAGTTTTTGTAATTTATTAAGAAAAATACAAGTTAAACTTTGAGGAATAACATCTTCTATATCGGTTATTTTAATAGGAACTCTTAAATCAGGTTTATCTGTTCCATATTTGTTGATAGCATCTGTATACTTGATTATTTTAAAAGCTGATGAGAACGTAAAATGTAAAAGTTCTTTAAATAATGATTTAATCATTTTTTCAACTACATTAATTATTGCTTGTTTATTCATAAACGAAGTTTCTATATCAATTTGTGTAAATTCTGGTTGTCTATCAGACCGTAAATCTTCATCTCTAAAACATTTAGCAATTTGATAATATCTATCTAAACCTGAACACATTAAAATTTGTTTGTATATTTGAGGTGATTGAGGCAAAGCAAAAGTTTGTTTATGGCTTTGTATAATAAAAGTACGTGCTCCTTCAACAGTAATATTACTTAATATAGGCGTTTCGATTTCAATAAATTTATTAATATCTAAAAAACTTCTAATTTTATGAATTATTTGAGAGCGAATAAGTATTTTTTTTATATATTTCTTTTGCCGCAAATCTATATAACGAAATTTAAATCTTATTTCTTCTTTAATTTTTTTTTTAGCATATAACTTAAAAGGTAACTTTATGGATTTACTTAATAAGTTTAATTCTATTACAAATATATCTATCTTATTTGTAAAACCATCTTTTACAGGTCGTAATTTTATTAAACCTATTACTTTTATAATATATTCCGATTTGAGTTTTTTTGCTAACACAAAATTTGTAAAATCAAGCTTTTTAGAATCAATCACTAATTGAGTTCTACCATACATATCACGTAAATCTAAAAACAAAATGCCACCATGATCTCGTATTTTATTTACCCAACCGTATAACTTGACATATGAATTTAAAATTGTTTGATTGACTTTACCACAATAATTAATACGCATTTTTTTGTTTCCATAAATATATATTATGTTATATAATAGAATGAGTGTATGGACATATATATAAAATATATAAAAAAAAAAATATAAACAAGAGATATTAATGAAAAAAAATAATATTATTCCTAACTTATGGAAAGCTTTATCAAACAAAAATTATAAAGAAATAAAGAGTTTATTAAAATATTTTCGTTCAGCTGATATAGCTGAAATGATCTCACGTACATCAAATAAGTTAATAATACAGATATTAAATAGCCAAAGCTCAAAAAGAAAAGCTGATATTTTTTCTTATTTACCAAAAGATAAACAATTTGAAATTACTAAAGAACTAAATAATGAAGAGATAATAAAGATTTTTGTTAAAATGAATTCTGATGATAGTGCTGATGTATTTAACATGTTTGAACCAATACGTAGAGAAAATATTTTACGTAGTATGGCAAATAAAGTTAGAGAAAACCTTATAAAGCTGTCAAGTTATGAAGATGGAACTGCTGGTGCTATTATGACATCCAATTATGTTGTAATTCCTGAAAATATAACTGTTTTACAAGCATTAAACCAAATTAAACAAACAGCACCTGATGCTGAAACCATATATCAAATTTATGTGTTAGATCAGGATCAAAAATTAACTGGAACTTTATCATTACGGCAGATTATTTTAGCTAATCCTATTGCTTTAATAAAAGATTTAATGATAAAAGATGTAATATATGTTCATACAAATTCAAAACAAGAATATGTAACAAAAATGATTTCACATTATGATTTTTTAGCAATTCCTGTAATTAATTCTGAACATAAATTAGTAGGTATAATAACATATGATGATGCTATGGATGTTGTTGAAAGAGAAACAACAGATGATTTTCATAAATCAGGCAGTGTAGGTACTTTAGAATATAACATTGTTCGTACTAACTTATTGACATTATATAGTAAGCGTATTTTTTGGTTAGTTTTATTAATTTTTGGTAATTTATTTTCTGGAGCTGGAATTGCAAAATATGAAGATACTATTTCTTCTAAAATATCTTTGGTTTTTTTCTTACCATTATTGATTGGCAGTGGGGGTAATGCTGGATCACAAGCATCTACTCTTATGATAAGAGGTTTAGGCACAGGAGAAATAAACATAAAAGATTGGGCTAAATTAATGAGTAAAGAATTATTAGTTTCAGGAATATTAGGTATCACAATGGCCATAGTGATATTTCCAATTGGGTATATTCGAGGAGGAATAGAAGTTGCATATTCTGTAGCGATTAGTATGATAATTATTGTAATAATAGGTAGTTTACTCGGCATGTCATTACCTTTTTGTTTAAATCGACTAGGATTTGATCCAGCTGCTGCTAGTGCTCCTTTTGTTGCTACTTTATGTGATTCACTAGGCGTTTTAATTTTTTTTTCTATAGCGACAATAATACTTAATGTAAAATAAAAGTCTGGTAGTTAGTTACTGTATTTATAGCATTATTGTATTGGTGAAGCTAAAAAAGCTGATTTTGAGAGTAATTTGTTTATTAAAGAGCGACAATTTATTTCATTTAAATGTATTAAATTACAATATAATAAATCTTGTTGTAACATGTACTTAACATCTTTAGCAAAATCACCATCAATTATATATGCTGTTATTTCAAAATTTAATCTAAAAGATCTATTATCTAAGTTTATAGTTCCTACTGAAGCTGTATGATTATCTATTAACATAACTTTTTGATGTAAAAAACCTTTTATATATTTATAAAATTTAACTCCAACTCTTATTAATTCAGAAAAATAACTAAAAGTAGATAAATAAACAAATAAATGATCTGTACGTTCCGGTATAATTATTTTAACATCTACACCTCTTAGTGCTGCTAATTTTAATGAATCTATTACACTTTGATCTGGAATAAAATAAGGACTAGTTATCCAAAATCGTTGTTTTGCTATATTTATTGAATTTTGAATTAATAGGCTGGCATTATTTCTATTATTAATAGGACCACTAGGTACAACAATTATATGTTTTTTTTTTATGTTTGATAAGATTGGTTTCCAATTTAAATTATGTATTTTAGTATCTGTACTCCAAAACCAGTCTTCTAAAAAAATTTCTTGTAAGCATAATACACTAGGCCCAATTATATGTAGATGTGTATCTCGCCAATATCCTATTTGTTTATTTATACCTAAATATTCATTACCAATATTTAATCCACCTATCCAGGCCTCTTTACCATCTATTAAAATTAACTTTCTATGATTACAAAAATTTATTTTTAAAAGATTTTTCCATCCTTTACAAAAACCAAACTTAAACAAGTTAATTCCTGCTTTTTTAAATTCTTTTATAAAGCTTTTTGATAAATTGTGACTACCTATTTGATCATAAATAACAAAAATATTAACACCCTTTTTTGCACTATATATTAAACTGTTTTTTAATTCTTGACCTATTTTATCATTTTTTATTATAAAAAATTGAATTAAAATATATTTTTTTGCTCTTTTTATACCATCAAACATACTTTTAAATGTAATATACCCATTTATTAATAATTTGACAAAGTTTGATTGTGTCAAAGGCATACTTGATAACTTTTCTACTACTTGTACATTACAATTTATAGTGAAAGTGTTTTTGAACTTTTTAATATGTAAACTATTTTTTTTTATTAAGTATCCACAAAAATTAGGACAAGATAATAGCCAAAACATAGGAATAGAAAAATACGGAACAGTTATTAACGATATTAACCAAGCAATAGCACTTTGCGGCGTTCTACTCATAAATAAAGCTATTATTATCGAACTTAGTAAAAAACAAAATAATATTATATTCAAAAAAGTTTTTATATATTTCATATAAATTATGGTTAAGTTTTTTTATAAAATAATAAATGTTGTTGTTTCCCTAATATTACCTTTTCATTTATAATGACTTTAATTACATTGTTGTTTGAGGGCAGTTTTAACATGGTTTCTAGTTTATATTATATAACGTAATCCTCTTGCACCATTTTCTATCAATATAGCTTTGTTTACGATAGCTTTAAGTGCTTTATTATTTAAATGCAAATAAACACAATCAAGATCAAACAAGCATGAATATTGCTGTAATAATGAAAATTTAGAATTCGTTAAAATTATTAATAAATCAACTTTATTTAATTCCTTTAAAGTAACTAGATTTTGTAATTTACCAAATTTTTCATGAATTAAACCTAATGTTATAAAATCTTCATTATTAACATATTTAAGAATATCACCTATATTTTTATTTGTTTTAAATTTTGAATTTTAACCAATTCTTTTATTTTCTTTATTCTTTATGATTTTTTCTATTCCTAAAAAAGCTCCCCCAACAATAAATAAAATATTTTTTGTATTTACTTTTATACATGCTTGTTGAGGGTGTTTTGTTAATCCCTTAGGGGGTGCTATTGTTCCTTCTATTTATTTAAGTCTAACTTGTTGTACAGTTATTTGTGTTACATCTCTTGTAATAGACATATTTTATGATTTTTTCATCAATATATACAATACAATTTTGGGCTTTATCTATATTATAATCACATTTTTGCAATAAATTTTGAATTATTATCTCTACATCGTCTCCTACATAACATGCTTCTGTTAAAGATGTTGCATCAGCAATTGTGAAATGAACCAGAAGTAATAAAGCTAACGTTTCTGCAAACAATGTTTTTACTGTACCAGTTTGTCCTATTAATAAAATATTGCTTTTTTTTTTGTTAAGTTTCTTATATTTTAAGCGATGAATTTAAACGGCTACTGATAAGACTAATTTTGCTCTTTTTTGACCTATTATATATTTATCTAAACAGTTATAAAATATTTTCGGTTTTGGTAAAACAAATTCAAATTCTACATTTCTTGTTTCTTCCTTAAAAACTTCATTACATAAATCTATACATTCATTACAAATATATATTGACTTCCCTGCTATAAATTTCTTAACTTCTGCTTGTGGTTTTTCACAAAAAGAACAATATATTTTTTTTCATCCTTATATTTCATAATACTTTACCTTCATAAATTTTAAACCTTGTTGTAACTATGTTTTTACCAATTAATAAATTAAGCTGTTTTATCTATTTGTTATTAGATAATCAATTATTCCATAATTTAAAGCCATTTTAGCATCCATAAAGTTATTACGATCTGTGTCAATCTTTATTTTTTCTATATTTTGACCTGTATTTTGAGATAAAATCTTATTAAGTTTTGTTTTTATAGATATTATTTCTTTTGTATGTATTTCTATATCACTAGCTTGACCTTTTTTCTTTACGTTTGGTTGATGTATCATTATTCTTGCATTTTGTAAACAAAACCGTTTTCCTTTATTTCCTCCGCTTTTAATAATTGCCGCCATACTAGCTGCTTGTCAAATACAAATAGTTGCTACATCAGGTTTTACATATTGCATAGTGTCATATATCGACAACCCTGTTGTTACAATACCACATGGAGAATTTATATATAAATTAATATCTTTCTTTGGATTCTCATACTCCAAAGATAATAATTGTGCTACAATTAAATTCGCTTTGTTATCTTCAATATTACCTACTATAAAAATTATACGTTCTTTTAAAAGCCGCATACGACACATCCCCTCTAATATTATTATCAATAATTATTGGAACCTAATTGTCTTTTATAAACTTATAATAATTCATCATTTTTACGCCTTACTCCTTTGTTTGTTGTTTTTTTTTAGTGTTTTGTTATTTCTTTGTTAGTTAAATTTTGTGTTTATGTTTTGTGTTCTAAGCTTTTTTTTACATCTGTTTTTGTTATATTTGTTTTATATCCTTTTGCTATTTAAATGCTGTTAGAGTTTCTATTTGTTTTTGTCATGTTTTTCTGTCATTATATAACTTATTTTTAGAGCTTATATGTTTTAATTTATTATAAGTTGTTCTTTTTTCTTCCTTTGCTTTTTTTGCTAGATTTTTTATTTTGAGGTTAGTTGTTTTGTTAGAGGTTTATTTATTTGAGTTTAGTTTTTGTTTTATTTATTTATAAGCGGTTATATGTTAATTATTATTTTTTAGGTTATATGTTTTGTTGTTATTAGTTTTTAGAGTTTAGATGTTTTTTTGATTTGTTAGTTATTTGTTTTTAGAGGTTTGTGTTGTTTTTTGTTTTCTTTTTTGAGTTTTGAGTGTCTGCTAGATGTTGCTTTTTAGAGTTTAGAGATTTAATGGTTGCTTTTATTATCTGTTTGTTTTATATGTTATTGGTTTATAGGTGATGGGTTATTAGAGTTTTTTATTTCTTTGTTAGAATGTGTTGTTTTAGAGTTTATATGTTATTGTTTTTGAGGATGTTTTTAAGATGTTAGATGTTAGATGTTAGATCTTGTTGTTCTTGAGTTTTCTTGTAATATGTAATATGTAAGATGTTTTATGTTTGATGTTTGATGTTGTTGATGTTGTTGTTGTTGTTGTTGTTATTGAGGATGTTTAAAAGATGTTAGATGTTGTTGATGTAAGAGTTGAGTTTGTTATTGTATTTGAGGATGTTTTTAAGATGTAAGTGTTCTAAAAGTTGTTGTTGTTAATATTTGTTTTTATAAAGTATATGGTATGTTTGTTGTTGTTAACAATTTTGTTTCTTGTTTTTGTAAATCATATGTTATGTTTTAATATATTATATATATAGTAAATATAAATGGGTATTTAAGATGTTGTTTTACTATCATATGTTTGCTTTTAGTTTATATATGATATGCTAACTATGTTATATTATACGCTATGTGTTGTTAAATTTTAAGAAAGGTTATTGTGGTTTGCTAAATATAATGTGTTTGTATTATTATAAATTATTTAAAAGGTTAGTTAGTGTAGTTTTGATTTGTATTTATTTTAACAAAAAAAGAATTGTTGTATTAGTAATAACAGTTTTATAGATTGTTTAAAGATTGTATTATTAATTGTAAAAAAAAACTAATATATTAGTGGTTAGTGGATGGTGTTTAGTGGTTAGTGGTTAGTGGTTAGTGGATGGTGGATGATGGGTTTTGAACCCACGACACCCGGAGCCACAATCCGGTGCTCTACCACTGAGCTACACCCACCATGCGTCCAGCAGGACTTGAACCTGCAACCTACGACTTAGAAGGCCGTTGCTCTTTCCTATTGAGCTATGGGCGCTATAACTATAACTATAACGGTTACGGTTACGGTTATTCAAACAATATTACGTATATAACTAATTGTGCTGCACATATACTACATTCGTTAACGATATACAAAATTTATGTATACGAAACAAATCAGTTCTTACATTATTGTATACTTACACCAATATACCTTAATAAACTGGTTTATGCTTTTTGTTTACCGTTTGTTGTTTCTTATCTTCTTTTTTCTGCTTTACTTTTTTTTATTTTTTACATTTTTGAAACTTTATGCTGTATGTTTTTATTTTTTATGCTTAAATTATTGTTGTATATATATATTTCTATGTTGTTATGTAAAATGTTTAGTGTAATATATTGATATTAAAGAGGCTGTATTATACATGTTTTTGTAAGTTAAATTAGTAAGTGTTAAAAGATTTGTTTTAAAGATTTTATAGTTAGTAGTAAGGTTAAATTTAAATATTAAAGGCTGTATAATAAATGAAATTGTATGTTAAATGCTTTATGGTTAGTGTTTTGTGGTTAATGTTTATACTGTATGTTTATTTAAATTTTGTTTCATAGTCTTTATATAAAAGCATTTATTTTACTTAACATCTAACATCTTACATCTTTTTTACTAATACAAAAAAAGCAATAGTTAAACAAAATATAAAAAACTTTTTAACAAAACAAGCTATTCACAAAACATAAAACTAATTTCTTTCCTTCTTTTAGTATACAACTCTTTTACTTTTCATAGCAAAACCACACACAACAAACTTTTTTCTTTTAAACGAACAACCAAATATTTTTTATATAAGGTCCCTTTTACACCAAACCAATTACATAACACCTTTACCCTTTTACACCAAACCAATACCTAACCATTCATCAAAACACATAACAACAACCATCTAACCACGAATCTTTTAACATAACATAACAAATTAATCATAAAACAATTACTTTACACAACTACTTATTGCATAACAAGTACTTTAATACCTATTCTACACAAATTACAACAAATATTTTTCAAACCATGAAAGTTAACTAAACTAAAACACAAACCATATCAACTAAATACTAACCCAATTTACCTTACACCAAAACATATAGCATATAGTCATTTTCTATAAAACCAATTAGAGCTTTTAACAACTATACATACACATATAAATAAATTCCATCAAAACCATAAAACTTTTCTACTAGCATAGTCATTTTACCAACCTAACTTTTTCGAACAACACCTTTAACACTTACCATCTAACCTACCACATAACACCTTACTCCTACCTTCTAACTCTTAACAGCAATTCTACTCTTATATCCATATAACACTTACTTTATACAGCATAATACCTTACACCTATCATCATCACACATACAACTTTTTTCACCCAACATCAACGCACTAACCACCTAACTGCATTACATATAACCTAACTGCAATCCCCCTATTTCTACAAACCACATACCATCAACACACCAAACAACTTTAACTTTTTCATTTTTATATAACTCTTACTTTTTTCTACATAACAAATTACCATCCACATCAACTAACATAACACCTTTCCATCTATACACCATACACATACTACCTTTTTATATAACAATTCTCTATTTATATAGCACATAACAGCAATACAAAAACATTATATATAACATCAAAAAGAAATAAACTAAACAGCAACACACAAAGCCTTTAAACATAACTCATTAACAGCATCAAAAAGAAAAAAACACACAAACAACATTTACACAAAACATTATAAATACACAAAGCCTTAAAACATAACAAAAAATCTTATAACATTATCATTATTAACAGTTTAACTACTTTTAGTATAACACAAATACTTTAAACATAAGAATTAACAGCAATACACAAAGCCTTAAAACATAACAAATACCAGCAACACATAAAGCAAATCATTTAAACCGAAATAAAATAACAGAAAGACATAAAGCAACTACTTTTAACATAACAAATAACAGCAACACATAAAACAAATAACAAATAAAAAAAAACATAAAATACCAGAGCTTTAACTAGTAACCACAAGCAAAAAAAACATAAAAATTAACAGCAAAACACATAAAACACCAGAACTGAATAAGCCAAATAAAATAATTAAATACCATAACAAAAAACAAAATGCAAAGATGCTAAAAACTAAAGCATAAAGTATAAAGTATAAAAAAAAGCTAAAATTAACAGATAAAAAAAAAAACTAAAACATAAGCAAAAAAAAAAGAAGTCATATCTCGTCTCGTATCGTATCGGAGTAGAGGGATTTGAACCCACGACAGCCTGCTCCCAAAGCAGGTGCGCTACCAGACTGCGCTATACTCCGTATTTTAACGATTTAACCAAAAAGTTCTTTTTATTGTATCTTGAATTAAAATATCAAATACAGTTAAAGATATTCGTAACTTATCTGATTGTAAGAAGTTTGTTTCTTTTTTATAAATATTCCGTTTTAAAATCAAAGATCCAACTTTATTAATATTGAATAATATTTGTGGTTTAAATTTTTTTAATGACTTTAAAATTCCTAGTATTTTACCTAAACGTATTAATTCAAAACACAAACTTTGAGATTTTTTGATTTTACCTAACTTAAAAGCTTTTTTTGTTTTATATAATAAGTTAAATAGTATTGAAATTGCTTTTACTGTATTGAAATCGTTTTCTAACGCTAAAATTATTTGATTGTAAAATACATTATTATATTTTTGTCTTTTTGGTGTTATACATATTATTTTATATAAAATATGGTTTAATAAATTTAAAACAATATCTAATTGATCAATAGTAAAATTTATTGACTTTCTATAATGAGTTATAAGAAAAAAAAAATTAATTACTTCATTATTATATTTTATTATAATATAACGTACTAATATAGTGTTGTGTAAAGATTTAGACATTTTTTTGTTATTTACATTTAAATGACCTGAATGTACCCATAGATTTACATGGGGTTTACAAAACAATAATTCACTTTGAGCTTTTTCATTTTCATGATGGGGAAAAATCAAGTCTAAACCGCCACCATGTATATCAAACTTATTACCCAAATATATCTTTGATAGCACTGAACATTCAATATGCCATCCTGGAAAACCAACACTCCATGGAGAGGCCCAACCAAATTTGTATTGTGATTTTTTCCATAAACTAAAATCTAATTTATATTTTTTATATCTAGAAAACTTTTTACTTAAAAAAAAATTTAAGTTTTTTATGGTTTGATTACTTAACATACCATATAATTTATGTGTTTTTATTTTAAAAAACACATTACCTTTTTTTATATAAGCAAAATCATTTTTAAGTAATTTATTTATATAATAAATGATTATATTTTTATAATCACTCACTTTAGGCTCACAATCAGGAGCCAATAACCCTAGTTTTTTTTCATCTTTATGTATTGAATTAATAATTCTTTGTGTTAAATTTTTTGTATTTTCATTCGTTTTAATAGATTTCTTTATAATTTTTTTATCAATATCTGTTATATTTCTTATATACTTTAGTATGTAGCCTCTATGTTTTAAATATTTATAAAAAAAATAAAATATAAACATATTCCTTCCATGACCAATATGACAATAATCATATACCGTACTGCCACATACATATATTTTTAATTTATTTAAGTTTATAGGTACTAATAATTCTTTATTTTTCTTTAATGTATTATAAATATACAAGTCTACACCTCCTTTACCTTCTTTTTAACTATCTATTTTAAGTCTACTTACAAATTCAAACTCAATTTTCTGTTATATGTTCATTTTTTTTTATAAATTACTTTGTATTTAAACAGAACTCTTTCATCAATTTTCTTATTATTATCAATTCAACATATTTTTCTTTTAACACTTAATAATCTCACTTATGCTATTTTAAATACACACACCTAACTTACCCTTTTTACGTCTATACAACTGTTATCTTTAGCTGTAAACTTCAAACCTTTAACCATCAACTCTTTCCTTCAACTTTCCACAATATAAAACTACTTAACTAACTTTAACAAAACACCAAACACATACATATACACAATTTTCCTATTAACAAAACACAAACCCTTTTTTTACACCTACCATTTAAACAACATAAAACAAACCTCTAACAGATAAAAAAACAATTAACAACTATTTTCAAAACTCTAATAACTAACAGATAAACTTTTACCAACTAACCACAATTCATCTAACAAATTACCATTTTAACCTTTAACCTTTATCCTTTTACAACAAAACACATAGCACCTACCATCAAACTTCTTTTTTCAAGCTTACAAAACAACTAACAAACCTCTTTTTTCAAGCTTACAAAACAACCAACAAACCTCTTTTTTCAAGCTTACAAAACAACCAACAAACCTCTTTTTTCAAGCTTACAAAACAACCTCTAACCTTTTTATATCCTTCTTCTTCTTTTTTTAACTTGGTTATTTCTTCTATACAACTCTATTCTTCTTCTTTCTATATTTAACAACAATTTTATTAAGAACAAAACAATAATCCTCTTACCACAAACCTACTAACAATTTAACAACTAAATAACCCCTTTTACAACCATCTTATAACTAAGCTCTAACTACAAACTACAAAACCCCAAAACTCTATCAGCTAATAACAACTACTAACAATCCTCTATCAATTAACAACTCATCATTTTACACCAAACCTCTATCAACGAATAAACAACATTTCTTTTTTTTATAACCAACAACTAAACAACCATTAATCAAATATCTATGCTCTAACAACTAACAACTAACAAACCATTTTTAATAACATTACAACAAACATCAACATCTATAACAACCAAACAATAATTTTTATAAAATCTACAAACAAAACAACTAATAACTTAACAGCAAACCTCAAATAAATAACAACTAATAACTTAACAGCAAATATCAAGACTCTAAACTCTAATAACTAAACAACTATCAATAAACCTCTTTAACAACATTTTAATATTACAACATACATCTAAAAATATAAACTCTAATAACTAAACAACTACTAACCATCAAAAATTATACACTCAAATTACAAATCAACAAGTTTTAAACGGCTAACAACTAAACATCAATCGATACTTAAACAAACAAAGTTTTAGTAAAAACAACAATCAAAATAAACAAAACTAATAACCAAAAATAAGTAAACCAATAACAACAAGCACTTATTATTATCTAACAACTTTAAAAAAACAACAACTTAATAATAAAAAAGAAACAACTTTTAAGCAAGAATTAATCATTAAATACCAAACTTCTAAGAAACTAACATCTAAACACTAAAATTTTTAAAATCTAATCTCTAACAACTACAACTTTTCTAAACTCTAACAAAAAAGAATTTACTGCAAAATCATTAATATAACAACATTTAAAAGCTTTTAAATAACAAATTTTCAATTAATATAACCATGACAAACCACAAATCAAACAAATAGCAAATAAGTACTAAATACTAAAGCATAAATCTAACAAACAACTACTAAATCATTTCATTTCTTTAGCATAACTTTTATAAAGTTAAAACCTAAAAACTAAATAAACAAACATCTATCTACTAATCTAACATCTAAAAAACAAACCTCTAAACTCTAAATAATCAAAGCAACCTCTAATAAAAAAGAAAAGATTTTAAAGCAGAAAACACAGCAAAAAAAACAAAAAATATTAAATAAAAGTTTTAAGACTTATAATCTCATTAAAAACAAAATTAGTTTTATTAAAATCATATCTATCAGCACAAAAAAAACCAATTCGTTCGAATTGTACTCTTGTTTCAGGTTTAATATGAGAAAAAATAGGTTCACCAATAGAATCTGTAAAAAAGAAAGAATTGTTATTAACAATATTTTTGTGTAATAAAGTGTTATAAAGACGTATTAGTACAGGAACAGAATGTTTAACACTTACCCAATGAATGACTCCTTTTAAAATTTTTCCTTCAAGGTTTTTATGTTTACTATTTAGATAAACAATACCCTGTATTTCTTTTATCTGTTCATTTTTAAAAAAAACAAATTTTTTACATTTTATTATATATGAATGCCGCAAACGTACATTTTTTCCTTTAGATAATCTAAACAAATTTTGTTTATTATTAAAATCTTTTAAATCAATCCAAATTTCTCTATTAAAATACATACTTCTAGCACCCATTTCTATAAACGGATGATTTTTAACGGTAATTATTTCTTCATAATCTACAATTAAATTTGTTAATATTAATTTTATTGGATTTATTACACACATTACTCTAATAACTTTGTTTTCTAAATCCGAACGGATAGCATAATATTGCAAATGAATGTCTATGTTATTATTTGATCTTGTTATTCCAGTTATTTTGCACAAATTCTTTAATGATGTCGGTGTATAGCCTCTACGTCTCATTCCAGAAATAGTTGATAATCTAGGATCATCCCATCCAAAAATAAAGTTTTTATCTATCAACAATTTAATTTTTCTTTTAGAAGTTAATGAGAAGCTTATATTCATTCTAGAAAACTCGATTTGTTTTGGATATTTAAAATAGTCATTAAAAATATTTTTAAGAAACCATTGATATAAATATCTATTAGTTTCAAATTCTAATGTACATATTGAATGTGTAATGCCTTCTAGCATGTCAGATTGACCATGTGTAAAGTCATAAGATGGATATATTTTCCAATAATTTCCAGTTCTATAATGATAAACGTTTATAATCCGATACATTATAGGGTCTCTTAAATTTATATTTTTAGAATTCATATCAATTTTTGCACGCAACACTTTTTTACCTTCTTTAACAAAACCCTTATACATTTTTTTAAAAAAAAATATATTATCTTTTATATTACGCTTTCTGTAAGGACTATTATATCCAACTGACTTAAAATCACCTCTATATTGTTTTATTTCTGATATAGATAAATCATCAATATAAGCCTTACCTTGTTTAATTAATAATAACGCCCATTCAAATAATTTATTAAAGTAATTAGAAGCATAATTAATATTTTTTAATTTTAATCCTAACCAATGTATATCTTCTAAAACAGAAGTAATATATATTTTATTTTCTTTGATAGGATTCGTATCATCAAAGCGAATATAACAATTTCCATTTAAAACTTTTGCTAAACTACAATTTACCCATATTGATTTAACGTGACCCAAATGTAAACAACCATTGGGTTCGGGAGAAAACCTAGTAATAAAGTTTTTTTTAAACAAACTTCTAAATTTACTGTCTTTACTAAGATAATCAATAATATTTTTTTTTATCATTATTATTTAACAAATTTCTTATTTTTTTATGTAAGTTTTTTATTTTAGGACGTATATTATTTAATAAAAAATACGTTTCAGCAGCTTGTTCAATTAACATACCTAAACCATCATATATTTTTGCATTATTATTTTTTGCAAACTTTAAAAACTTGGTAATATATTTTGAATACATTAAATCATATGCTATTGTAGTTTTAAAAGCATTGTTATTAAAATTTATTTTATCCTTTTTAATACTTAGACTTGTACCATTAATGATAACATCAAAAGCATTTTTATTTTTTAGTTCATCATACGAACAAAATTGAATTATATTTTTTAAATTAAATCTATTTCTTATATCTTTACATTTTAATAATGTCCTATTAACTAAATATATTTTATTTGGACCTAAATCTAAAACTTGTTGTATTACACTGTTAACTGCACCTCCAGCTCCCAATAAAAGAATACGTTTATTTAATAAATTTATGTTCAAACGATTTAAATCTCTTATTAAACCTACTCCATCTGTTGTATCTCCAAATATATTTTTTTTATTTATTATTAAAGTATTTACTGCTCCTGCAATTTTTGCTCTATAAGACAATTTATTAGCTAGTTTAATTGCATATTGTTTATATGGTATTGTAATATTGACACCTATACCACCACAGATAACAAATTTAATCCATTCTTTTTTTAATAAAATTTTATTTCTTATATTTATAGCTTTATAATATAAACAAATATTGTTTTTTTTACCAAAAGAATTGTGTAATATAGGAGACATAGAATGTTTTATTGGTTTACCAAAAACACAACTAATTTTTTTTTCCATTTTATTAATAACCTATCAAAGTATATGAATATTTTAAAATACCCAGATAAACGTCTTAAATTTATAGCCAAACCAATTAAACTTATAAATTATAAGATAAGAACTTTAATCTTTAAAATGCTAAATACTATGTACGCACATAACGGCATTGGATTAGCAGCTACACAAATAAACAAACATATCAGAATCTTTGTTATGGACATTAGTAAAAATTCTAATCAACCATTAATAATAATTAATCCAAAATATATCTATGTAAGTACAACATATAAAAAAGTCAAAGAAGGGTGCTTGTCTATACCTAATTATTTTGAATATATTTATAGATCTATTAATATTATTATAAAAGCAATAGATATAAATGGTAATAAATTTATTATAAATGCTTCTGGTTTACTTTCACAATGTATACAACATGAGATAGATCATTTAAATGGTAAGTTATTAATAGATAATTTATCAAACAAACAAAAAGGATAACATATATGAATCATTTAGCATTAGTAGGTGATATAGGCGGAACGAATGTTCGTTTAGCTTTAGCTTTAGTATCAACAAATCAATTAAAATTATATAAAATAAAAATATTTAAATGTATTAATTATCTAAATGTTTATGAAGTTATAAAACAATATATTTCTTTAGTTGGTTGTGATTATCCTAAACAAGCTTGTTTAGCGTTTGCTTGTCCTGTTTACTCTAATTTTATAAAAATGACAAATAATTCTTGGACAATAGCAAAATATGAATTAAAACATAAACTGAACTTACAAAAGTTAAAAATAATCAACGATTTTACTGCGATAGCCTTAGGGTTGACTCATATTCAAGCAAAAGATTTGTATAAACTTGGATACGGAAAAACTAATAATAATAGTAATAAAATTTTAATAGGACCTGGAACTGGATTAGGAATTGCCGGTTTAATTCATACTAAAAATTCATGGATCCCATTTTCTGGGGAAGGGGGTCATATCAGTTTTGCGCCAATTGATAACTTTGAAGTATATATTTTAAATTGGTTTCAAAATAATTATAAGCGTGTTTCTATTGAACGCATACTTTGTGGACAAGGAATAGTAGATTTATATTATGCACATGTTAATTATTATATTAACCACTCTTATAATGTTTTAACAACGCCTGATGCCATTACAAAAGCAGCTTTAAAAAAAAACGATCCTTTAGCATATAAAACTATTTTGATGTTTTGTAAACTATTAGGTCATGTAACAGGTGATATGGCGTTAACTTTAGGAGCTAAAGGAGGAGTGTATTTATGTGGAGGAATATTACCTAGAATCATAAAAATCTTAGATAATAGTGATTTTCGTAATTCTTTTGACAATAAAGGAAGAATGAGTTTTTATAATAAAGAAATTTCAACTTGGTTAGTTAAATCTAAATGGATAGGTTTATTAGGGTCAGCTGATGCTTTGTTTAATAACAAACTTTAACCAATAGGACCCCATGTAAAAGATTTATAATAAAATATAGGAATATTTTTTTGTTTCCAAATATGTATAACTTTATCTATCCACCTCCATGAATAATCTATTTCTTCTTTGCTAACAAACCAATCTTGTTTTCCTTTTATAACCTCTAAAATTAAAAAATCATATGAATCTAAGTAGTTATTCTTATTTAAAGACATTTGCTTTATTTTGAACTTATTTAAATTTATATCTTCTTTGGGTTGTAAATTAATAATCAATTTATTATTTAAGTCATTATTCAAACTATTTTTTTTTAAATATATTTTTATTTGTGATAATTTTTGTTTTAACCTTTTTCCTGACATTAAAAAAAAAGGAATACCATACCAATGAAAATTATTTATTTTTGTTTTTATATAAATAAATGTTTCCGTTGATGAATTTTTATTTGAATTTTTTTCTTCAAGATATCCATTAAAAATTTTGTTTTTAAATTTGTTTGAAATGTATTGCCCATACTTTATATCAACCGTTAAAAAACTATTATTTAAATCTTTTAATATTTTAATTTTTTCTTTATATATATTTTTTACACTAATTTGTTTTGTTTTTGGTATGCAAATAGTTATCATCGATAATAATTGTATTAAATGATTTTGTACCATATCTCGTAATTGGCCTGTTTTATCAAAATATCCCCACCTGTCTTCAATACCTAAATGTTCTGCTAAATTGATAACAATATGTGTAATGTATTTTTTCTTCCATAACATATAAAAAACAGGATTTAAAAATCTTAAAGACAATAAATTTTTTACTTGTCTTTTTCCTAAATAATGATCTATACGAAAAATAGATCTTTCAAAATAAATATTGTTAATATAATTATTTATATTTATTGAACTTTTTAAATTACAGCCGATGGGTTTTTCTAATATGATTTTAGCTGTTTTTGTTAACTGTTTATTTAAATTCAGATATTTACATATTATTTTAAATATGTTGCTAGATACTGCAAAGTAAACTAATTTTGATAAGTTATTTTTTAGGTTCTGGTTCTGGTTCTGGTTCTTTATGAATTTAAAATGTGTTAGAGTAGTAAAATCTATGTTTAAATAATATAAACAGTTTATAAAGTTAATAAGTTTTACTAAATCTCTTTTATTGTTAATATAGTTAGCTTTGATTAATCTTTTATAAATGGTATATCTAAATGTGTTTAATGTTTCAACTTTTCGTGCTAAACATAAAATATTAATTTTTTTATTTATTATATTCTTTTTATATAATATAAATAGTGAATTATATAATTTTCTTAATGCTAAATCTCCTAATGCCCCAAACATGATTAAACTTAAACTTGTTATATTCTTTACAATTATTTTCATAAACATCATCTCCTAAAAAAAATAAATATTATTATATTATAATTATCTAAAATAATAAAGATTATGGAGATTAGTTCTATGTTAAACTTTTTCACACATAAACCACAAAACAAAAAGTCCACAAAAAGACATAATGAGCAATCCACTAAACCACAACAGAAACTATTAATCATTAACAAAAACAAAATCAACATAATTGCTAAAACTAAAATAGAAAACAAAATCTATAATATCTACCATACTACCGTAACAAAACTTATACCTTTTAAAAACTAAACTGTCAACCTTCTTTTCTTCTACTATTACAGCAATGAACTTAACCTTTCTCTCCTTACTTTCACTTTTTTATACAACCATTTCTTTTCCACTACTAATTTACATTTTTTTTTCTCATTAAACCAATTTTTCAAACAACTTTACTAAAATCGTACCTTTTGTTCTTTCTTTTTTGTTGTATATTTTTTATTATGTATTTTTTTTGAATTGATATAGGTGTTATTTCAGGTTCTTTACCTTTTTTTACAAACGTATTAAATTTATCTACTAACATTGCGGGTTGTATAGTAGGCTCTATGATTTGGGGAGCTTATATTTGCGCATTATATACTTGTATTGTATTGTATTGTATTGTATCACAAACAACTGGTATAAAAAGATCATTATTACTTAGTTCAACATATTATGTTGTAGGTGCGGTACTAACAGTATTTGCAAATTCTACAAAAATATCAATTATCGCTCGTATAATAATTGGTTAATCTGTGGGCTCGGCATCATTTACTGCTCCTTTATATTTAGCAGAAATAACTCAAAAAAGTATTAGAGGAATGACAATATCCTTATATCAATTTATGGTTACGATGTGAACACTTTTGGCTTTAATATCAAAACTTATTTAAAGTTATTTACAAAATTGGAGAAGTATGTTAGAACTCTTAATTGTTCCTTCAATACTTTTATTTTTTTGCATATTATTAATTCCTGCTAGCCCTAGATGGCTAGCTTCTACAAATAAAAACCGTGAAGCCATAAAACTTTTACACAATTTAAGAGCATCTAAGTTTGAAGTTAATAATGAACTTAACGAAAATTTTAACAGCATCAATTTTTAAAATAAAAGCTTTGGATTTAATTTCTTTTAAAAAAAATATTAACTTTCGTAGATCTGTACTTAAAGGCATTTTTTTACAATTTATACAGCAATTGACAGGCATGAACGTTTTGATATACTTTTCTCCTAAAATTTTTGAATTTTATGGTTTTACAGGAACTAAACCGCAATTGTTAAGTACTTTAACTGTTGGTTTAGTTAACGTTTTATCAACAATAGTCGCTATTATATTAGTAGATAAAGTAGGTATAAAACCCATTTTATATTTTTGTTTTACTATTATGGCTATAGGAATTGCATTATTAAGTTTAATTTTATACACACGCACATTACACTTTATACAATTTTTATCTATATTTTCGTTATTAATCTTTGTTGCTGGTTTTGCTATGTCAGCTGGCCCTATAATTTGGATTTTATGTGCAGAAATACAACAATTGTATGGACGATAATTTGGAATAAGTTGTTCAACAATAGCCAATAGCCAATAGCCAATTGACAATTGGTTAGCTAATATGTTACTTGGAACGTTCTTTTTAACTATACTAAGTTAAATTGGTGGACCACTTACTTTTAGTTTATTAGCATTAGCTAATATAGCTTTTATCTTTTTTACTATATTTGTAATACCAGAAACAAAAGGTATTTCATTGGAGCAAATAGAAAAAAAAATAATGAATGGAAAAGCTTTACGTTATTTAGGCAAATAATTTATGTTATTAATGAATTTAAAATATTTAATGTTGGTTCTAATTTATTTAGTGTATAAAAATGTAAACCTGGGGCACCACCTTTTATTAATGTTTCACATAATTTAATAACAATATCGTTACCGATATGTTCTATGTCATTGTCAGTTTTACAAAATTCTAATTTTTTATATATCCATTTTGGAATATTAGCACCACATTTTTTTGAAAAATTTATTAAGTTGTTTACATTACTTATAGGCATTATGCCTGGAATTATATGCTTTTCAACACCATATTTTCTAACTTTCTCTACAAAATAAAAATATGAATCTGGATCATAAAAATATTGTGTAATTGCTTTATTGGCTCCAAACATGAATTTTTTTATAACAAAGCAAACTTCTTTTTCAAAACTTATAGTGTTGGGGTGCATTTCTGGATAAGCTGTTACTATCACTTCAAAGTTTTTATAAAAATTTTTCTTTATTAATGTTAATAGATCTAGTGAATTTATAAACTTTGTTTTTGTGTTTGTTTTGATGTCACCTCTTAGTGCTAATATTTTTTTTATCCCTATTTTTTTATAACTTTTTAAAGTTTTTATTAAGTCTTTTTCTTTCGTTGTAATACAAGCTAAATGTGGTACGCATTCTATTTTTTGTTTTTTTATATTTTTTATAATCTCAAGCGTATTTTTTTTGTTTGATCCTCCAGCTCCATATGTAATTGAACAAAATTTTATATCTTTTTTTTTATATAACTGTTTTATTTTTTTTATAAAAACTTTTGTTTTATAATGCTCTTTTTGTGGAAACATCTCGAAACTTATTTCTACTTCATTTTTTTTCATCTTTTTCTTCTTTTTATTATTCTTTTAGTTTTTATTGTTTTTTTTTTATTCTTGTATTTTTTGTTATTTTTATGTATTAGCTGTTCTGTTGTTATGTTTTCTGATTTTGTGTTTTTGTTGTTATTTTTTTTTATCTGTTGGATGTTGTTTTGTTTAGAGCTTTGTTTGGTGTTTGCTTTAATCTGTTAGTTATTGTTTGTTACAATTTAGTTTTCTTTTAGAGTTTTTGCTGTTAGTTTTAATTTTTTTTCGAGGATCGAGTTTTGTTTAATGTTTTGTGGTTATTTGTTGTTTTAATGTTTAATGTTTGGTGTTTTTAATTTTTTATCTGTTAGATGTTTTTTTTATGTTGTTAGAGTTTTGTTGCTTAAAACTGTTATTTGTTTGTTAGAGGTTTTAGGTTGATTTAAAGATTAAAGCTGTTAGTTATTAGAGGTGTTTTTTTAGATTTTAGATGTTAGTTATTAGATGTTTCTTTTATTAGTTATTTAGATGTAATTGTTATATGTTATTAAATTAAGATAAAAGATGTGTTTTAAAGTAGATGTTGTAGGTTTAATTTTAAGAGGTTTATTTATTGGATGTTAGAGTTTTTGTTTTTTAGAAGTTAAATGTTTGCTTTTATTATTTATTCTTGGTTGTTTATTATTTATTAGAGGTTGCTTTTTTTATAGGTATACTTTTGTATGCTCTATACTATTTTATGTTGTTTATTAGATGTTTATTTTTTAGAGTTTAGAGTTTAGAGTTTGTAGTTTGTAGTTTTTATGTTTTAGAGTTTGAGTTTTTATGTTGTTTGTTTCTTATTTAAATTTGTTTTTTGTTGTTTAGAGCTTAGTTATTAGATGTTTCTTTTATTTTATGTTAGATGTTTAAGGCTTTTTGTTGTTATAAGTTGTACAAAAGAAAGTAAATTAGATTTTGTATAAGTTATATTATGTTATGTTATGTTATGTTATATGATTAAATAAGATGGTTAGATGTTTATTTGATGGTTTGTGGTTTGTGGTTGTAGGTTGTAGGTTGTAGGTTGTTGATATTAGAGGAGTATATTGTTATGTATTAACGACTGCTTTTTATTTTACAATGTTAAAAAATTAAACCCTTACATTCAACTCTTATCTTAAACTCTTAAGTGCTTAAGATATTAACTTAAAAACTCAAATAATAAAACAATAAAACAATTCAAATATATAACATCTAAAAATCACATCTAACAATCTCATCTAACATCTAATTTAAGCAACATCTAATAACTAAGCTCTAAAATCTAAAATCTAAAAAACAAGCAACTATAAAAAACTCTAACCACAAAACATAACCACTAACATCTTTAAATAAACATCTAAAAAACAAACCTCTAACCTAACAACTCTAACCTCTAAATTCTAAATTCTAAAATCAAGAATCAAGAAACAAAGTTCTAATAATTAAACATCTAATAAAAAACAAATCACATCTAACATCTAATTAAAAACACATCTTTTATCTAAACAACAAACATCAAAACTCAAAACTCTTTAAGCTAACCTCTAAAAAACAAAAACTCTAACTTCTAATATCTAACAAACAAACCTCTAATAAACTATTTCTTATTTATACAACACACTACTATACTACATATAAACTCAAAAATACAACATATTGTTAAATATATAACAAAAATATTTACAAAGTAAATAGTAAAAAACATACAAACAAAAAATATCTAATAATCTAACCACAAAACATAACCTCTAACATCAACAGATAACCTCTAATAACTAAATATCTAAAATTAAAACTATAACCGCAAGCAGATAATATCTAAAATCTAAAAAAAACCTCTAACAGATAAAAAACAAAAATCTTTAATCTTTAAACTTTAAAGCAAACTCTAATTACTAAAAAATAACCTATAACAAACAATAACTAACAGATTTAAATAACAATTATAACCTATAACTAACAAAAAAAAACTCAAAAAAGCAACCGCTTAAATCTTAAAAGAAACCTCAAAACCCAAAATCTCTAAACAATAACTAACAGATAAAATCAACGATTTAAAACTCTAACAAATAACCACAACAACACAAAACTCTAAACTCTAAAAAATTAACAACTAAACGCTCACAGCTCACAACAAAACAACTTACACTTTATATAAAATATTATTAAACTTTTAACACAGTATCTTACAACATTCAAATTTACAACTTTTAACTAAGCATCTTCCATCTCAACTCTCCCAACAAATCTTTTTAACAAATTATAACAATATACAAAATTATTGCATATGATAAAGTATCTCACTTATTACACAATTTACAACATCACATAAAAAGCAACACCTAAAAAAAAAAACAAAGGCATATCACTACACCTAAAACCTTACAATAAATATATTAAAATCAACAGCAAACAATAAATTATTTGTTTTTTAAAAAACATATAAAAATACATAATAGACCTTACAAAAGATAAAACCAATTACATATCAAGAATAACAGTAAACAGTTTACAAAACAAACAAAAAAAAATGCATATCAATATTCAACAGATAAACAACTAGCACAAATAAGTTTAACCACCTAACAATAAAAAACTACACATCACATATTAAATAAATAATCAACAGCCAACAGCAAACAACAACAAAATACATTAGTCTATACAATACAAATATTAGCGTCTTTTTGTTTAACAAAGTCTTAAAAAAAAAAAAAAAAACACAACTAACTACCAATAGTTCATTAAACCTTTAACTACAAATAAACAAATAACTACAACTATCTACTAAGTAACAAATAACAGAATAATAAAACAAACAAAAATAAATAAATAACATAAACTTAATACAAATTAATATTTAACAACAATAGTTTTTAAATAACTACATATATCTAACAACATAACTACTACTACTAACTTCTAAAATTTAATAACAGAACAACAAAATAACTACATTTTTTTTACTATATAACATATAGATTAAACATCTAAAAACTTTTAAACTAATAACAAAACATCTTTAATCTTTAAATAATATAAAACAAACTAATAACAAAACCTCTTATAACAAACTAATAACAAATAAACTACCAGCTAAAAATAAAAACTTTTAAATTCTTTATAATACTGTATAACTGTACAGGTTTTAAAACAAAAAAAACTAATATAAACTTTAATCTTAACTTTAACTAACACCTATAAACAAAATACTATAAACATCAATTAAACAAAACAACAAATATTTTAATCAATTGAACTAAACAAATACTAAAAACTTTTAAAATATCAACAACTAATAAAAAGCCAAGAACCTAACTAATAACATCAACAAGATAATAACATGAAACAAATACTAACAAACGGATACTACAACTACAACTACAAATACAATAACAATAACAATATAAATATAACAAATAAAAAGATAAACAAAAGAAGCAGAAATAACAACAAAATAACAGCAATAAAAAACATAGAGCAAAACAAAAATAAAACTATAAAAAGGAAGTAAAAAACACAGTAACGATCAACACTTATAAATTAAAAGTAATAAATACAATAAAATTTTACAACTTAATGAATAAATACAAATCAGACCCTAGTTAGTTTAAATTCTAACTACAATCTGTATAATTATTTAAAAGACAATACAAAAAAAACTTTATTAGCGGAATTATTAAAATATGATTTGTTTTTGTGTATAATACTCTTAAAAGCATAATATAAAAAAAAAAGAATTAGAAAAAAATGAAAATAATTCAATCAAAAAATTTGGCATTAAAAATAATAATAGGTTTATGTTTTGGAATAATTACAGGTTTAATATTACATCAAAACAACTATATTAAATCTTGGGTACTTATAAACGTTTTACAACCATTAGGAGAAATTTTTATTAGGTTAATTAAAATGATAGTAGTTCCAATAATTCTTACTTCATTAATAATTGGTATTTCTGGAATTGATAATACAAAAAATCTAAGTAGAATTGGACTTAAAACAATTTTGTATTTTGAACTTGTTACAACATTAGCAATATTGGTTGGCTTAATATCAGCGAATATATTTAAACCGGGCTATGGAATAAATATGTCTAGTTTAAGTAATAATATTGATCTGTCACAATATAAAGATTTTTCAAATAGCATTCAGAAGAAAGAACACACAAATATTTTGAATATTATAGTTGAGTTAATACCCTCAAATATATTTCAATCGTTTGTAACTGGAAATATTTTATCTATTATATTTTTTTCTGTAATTTTTAGTTTAGGTTTGTCAGGTCTTCCTTTTAAAAATAAAAATTTATTTATAAATATAATAAAAACAATTTCTGAGACTATGTTTAATGTTACAAGTATTATTATGCGGTTTTCACCTATTGGTGTTTTTTCTTTAATATCTAATACTGTTGCAAATTTTGGCGTTTTATCTTTAATACCATTAATAAAGTTAGTTGTTTTAGTATATTTTACAATAATATTTTTTATATTTATAATTTTGGGCAGTATTGCTTGGTTTTTTGGATTTAATATACTTATCTTGTTACACATTCTTAAAGATGAAATATTGTTAGCCTTTACTACGTCAAGTTCTGAATCAGTATTGTTGAATTTAATGGCTAAAATGGAAAATTATGGTGCACCAAAAACTATTTGTAACTTTGTTATTCCTACTGGATATTCATTTAACTTGGATGGTTCAACGTTGTATCAAAGTATTGCTGCGTTGTTTATAGCACAGCTTTATGGAATTAAGCTAACTTTATTTACACAACTTACATTAATTTTAACATTAATGATAACATCTAAAGGCATCGCTGGAATACCAGGGGTATCGTTTGTAGTTTTATTAGCTACATTGGGAAGTATAGGCATCCCAATAGAAGGCATAGCTTTTATAGCAGGTGTAGATCGAATATTAGATATGGCTAGAACTGTTTTAAATGTTGTTGGTAATGCTTTGGCTGTTCTGATTGTTTCAAAATGGGAAAATCAATATGATACAAGCAAAGGTTTACGTTATTATAAACATAAAAAAGTATAAGGTATAAAAAAGTTATGAAAATATTTTTAATAAACGGACCTAACTTAAATTATTTAGGAAAAAGACAAACTAATATATACGGATATAATACATTACAAGATATAGAAAGATTTATGATAAAAAAAGCAAAAAGATTTAACGTAAACTTAGAATGTTATCAATCTAATCATGAGGGGTATATAATCGACATTGTTCACAGAGCTTACTATATTAATTGTAATTCTATTATTATAAATGCAGGGGCATATTCTCATACTAGTATTCCTATATTAGATGCATTAACGCTTTTTAATGGTTTAATAATAGAAGTTCATATTTCTAACATTTATAATCGTGAAGTTTTTCGTCATACTTCTTTTATTTCTAAACGAGCTAATGCAATTATATCTGGCCTGGGTGTTTATGGTTATATTTCTGCATTAAACTATTTGATTAAATCGTAATTTTATTTATGCCTTTTGCTTTTTTTTTATATCAAACATTATTAACAAACATTTTTATTCTTTTTAAGCTCCAACACAAACTGCTTACACAAACCTACTAATTTACCACTTTCTCTAACCATTTATCCTACAACATACAATAGATATAATACAAGATATACTACCCCTAACAACAAACTCTAATCACAACTCCTTTAACACTTTACTAAACAAATTACACATATCCACACAACACTATTTACACAAATTACGCTTACATTTACCCAATAACATAATATCTATTTTACACAATACTTATAACACAAAACAGCTGTAATTTATTTACTATATTAACAAATAACAATACTCAACAAATAATCACATAACACATAATCCATGTTAAACCTAAATATTGAGTATAATACAACACTAAAAACAAATGAAAAATACATCATATATAATTCACATAAAAAGTTGATAAAAAGTATATCACAATAGCTAAAAATTTAATATTAATTTAAAACTACAAAACAAAAGATATCACAAAGAAAATAAATACAAAACAATACACAACAAAATAAATATATATAAAGTACATTAACATCATCCAAAACAACTATACTATAACAAAATTTAAGTTTAAAAAGCATAACAAAAACAGAATTTAGTTAAAAACATAAAAACTAATAGTAAAAAAGTTAACAAAAAAATTACAAATAAAAATAAAAGTAACTAGAAAAAATGCACAAAAATCATAAAACATTTAAAACACACAAAATAAAACAGGACACTAAATACAACAAATTAAAAGAGTAAAAAAAAAGAAATATTACAAATAAAACACAAATAAAAATAACACACAGCAAAAAAGTACCAAAAGCATAAAAAAGTTTTAAACATAACCGCACAGAACATAAAACAATAACTAACATAAGGCAGATAATTTAATATAAAGCATAAACATAAGGCATAAAACAATAACTACTAACCACCAAAATATATAAAAGAAGATCTAATATAATACAACATCTAATTTTATAGTATAAGAAATATAGCATAACAAAATAGATTTAAAACATTTCTTAATAAGTTATTAAAATCATAAAAAACAAAATTATACATAGAAATATGTTATATAAGTGCAATATAGTCAGGTTGTTATTAGTAGATGTATAAAAAAAAAGAAAGAACAGAAAAGAAGGAACAGGTAAGTAAAAAAGTATAAATTAGCGAGTTTAAATATAAACATAAAAAAAAAAAGTCGTTGAAAGTTAAAAGAAATTAAAAATGTTTTTTGAAGTTAAAAAGTGTATTAAATCATCTGGATTTATAAAAATCGATTTTTTATTTTTACGATTATTATATTCTATTTTAGGTTTATTACGTTCACTTATAAAAATACGATGAGGTATTCCAATAAGTTCCCATTCTGTAAGTTTATGGCCTAATCTAATATCTCTATCATCTAATAATACATCAAACTGAGCTTTAATTAAACATGTATAAAGTTTTTCTGAAAGATCAATTACTTCTTTAGTTTTATGTGAATTAATTGGAATTAAAACGATTTCAAAAGGCGCTAATTTTTCTGGCCAAACAATACCATATTTATCATTATTATTTTCAATTGTAGCAGCGATTATTCTTGTTAAACCAATTCCATAACATCCCATAACGAACGGTTTGTTTATACCTATTGAACTCATAAATTTTGCATTCATTACATTAGAATATTTTGTACCTAATTTAAAAATATGGCCAACTTCGATACTTCGTTTTATTAATAACTTTCCAACGCAATCTGGGGAATATTCTCCAGCCAAAACATGTCTAAGGTCAACAATATTTGGTAAAGGTAAATCATTATTCCAATTTATTCCTACATATACTTTATTATTTTGATTAGCACCTGCAGTAAAATCACAGATAAGAGATACACATTTATCAACAACAATAGGTAAATTTAAACCAATAGGTCCTAAAAAGTTTATGTGCTCTCCTATTACATTTAATATGTCTTCATTTGTTAATAGCTTTAAAGGTTTAGATAGTTCAAAATGTTTCTCAAATTTAATGTTATTAAGTTTATGATTATTAACTAGTAATAAAGCTAGTAACTTATTTCTTTTACAACTTACAATTAACATTTTTACTTTAGTTTTTATATAAAACTTGTTAAACCGTTTTAAATCAATTATGGTTAAGGATGATTTAGTAATATAATTTTTTTTATTTCTTGATAAAGCTTCAGCTATTACATTATTTGCAGCATATTTAGAGTTATTAGAAAGAACTAATTTATCTTCTCCTGACGATGCTAAAATATGAAATTCATGAGAACAAAAACCACCTATTGTACCATTTTCTGCAATGACTGACCGATAATCAACACAACAACTGTTTAAAATCCGATTATAAGCATCATACATAATGTTATATGTATTATCTAAACATGAATTATTAATATGGAATGAATAAGCATCTTTCATAATGAATTCACGCGCCCTAATTAAACCAAAACGAGGTCTAAGTTCATCACGAAATTTAGTTGTAATTTGATATAATATTAAAGGTAAGTGCTTATAAGAAAGAATTTCACGACGTATTAAATCAGTAATAACTTCTTCATTAGTTGGACATAAACAGAATTCTCGTTTCTTACGATCTTTAAATCTTAATAGTTCAGGGCCATATTGTTTATACCTGTTAGATTCTTTCCATAACTCTATAGGTTGTATAGACGACATAAGTACTTCATTAGCACAAATAAAGTCCATTTCCTTGCGTACTAGCTTCTTAAAATTTTTTAAAACTCTTATGCCAATAGGTAACCAAGTATAAATTCCAGAAGCTAAACTTCTAATCATACCTGAACGTAGCATTAATTTATGACTAATAAATTCAGCTTTTGATGGTATTTCTTTTGATGTTAAAATCAATAAATTACTAGCGCGCATATTGGTTTAAAGTTCTTAAATCTACAATCCTTACATGAAATTTATAATCACTACGTTTGTGAGAAAAAATAACTAAAGTAGTAGTAGGTAAATAATTGATTAATACATCATAAAGATATTGTTCAATTTCTATATCTAAAAATGAACTGGCTCTATCAAAAAATTTCAATTTTGGTTTACTAATTAAAGCTCTTGCAAAATAAATTATTTGTTGCTCTCTTCCAGAAAATATTTGTGCCCAATTACAAACACAATCAAGTTCATTGATTAATGTATCCATTTTACATAATTTAAATATTAATTCCATGTTTTTTTGAGAAGAATATTTTACCTTATTTGGATATGCTATAACTTGTCTTAAAGAATCAATAGCTAAATACGGTTTTTCTATTAAAAATAAAGTAGAAGTTGGCATATTAATAATTCACTGCCACAAAACACCAACAACCAACAACCAACAACACCAGATAAAGTATAAAAAAAATACTTGTTCCAACACCTAAATGTGCTGTTATTAATGTATGTTCTCCTTTTCTTATAACAAAATTAGAAATATATATTTTTTTTTTCCTTTAGGTAATTTAATTTTAGCGGTTTTTATATAAACATCTGTATTTTCAGATAATATAAGTTTACGGTGAATATTTGAAGTATTTCTTATATTATTAATTTCAATTATAAATCAAGTCAATCTATCAATTACGGTTTTCCATTTCGTAAGTTCAAACTAACTATTAGTAAACAAAATTAAAGCTCCTTGTACTTGACTAAAAGCATTTGATATTTGAATGAATGTTCCAATGTTATTACTATATTTAAAATAAACTTGAGCAGCAGTTAGCATATGAAATATTATTGAAAGTTGATTTAAGCCAGACTTTTAACATATTAAGCGTTTTTGTTTACGAATTATTTAAAAACAATTATTTAAAAATTTTGATCTTTTTTTGTTTCATATCCCTAATATTATTTTTTAATAAATTAATACTTTAACTGTTTTCTCTTATTCTAGTCATTTCATAACGCATATTTGCTTCTAATAAAGGTTGTATAATATTAATTTTTCTTATTTTTTGTCCAATAAACTGAAAAAAAAACTGACTTATAACAGAATATAATATTGCAATCCATACAAAATATGCACGTGCCTGTATATTAATTACAATGTTTATTATCCCTGATACGTAACATAAAATACTTATAAAACTAAGAAGTGTAATTCATGAGGTAAGTAAACTAATTAATAATTTTAAAGTAGCACTAGTTTATCTATCAATATCTTCAGTAATACGTTTATCAGTATTATTATTTAGGTCTAACTTATAAACCGTCTTAGATGATATCCATAAATTTAAGTTAAGCTTCGTTAACCATATTCTCCATCTTAATGTTAATAAGTTAGTAAAATAATACCTATAAATAGATAAAAGAAGCATAAATGAAGCAATAAAAACAAATTGCATGTTTAAATGCCAAAACTCTTTGTTTTTCAAATTTTTGAAGTGCATGATTTAAATCATTATTCAAACTATTAAACCATATACTGCCAATAACACTTAAAATTGAAAGTAAGCTCAAAGCAATCCAACGTTCATCAGAACACCAATAAGGCTTAATTAATGCCCAAGCTCTATGTATAAAGTTTTTATCTAAATTAGGTATGTTTTTCATAACAAATTAAATTGTACTATTTATAATATAAGTTAATATATCTTTTATAACAAACTTTGTTATAATTTAAATATAAAAATTAAATATAATCTACGGAGACGTAAAATAAATAAAACTAATCGATTAAAAGAAGCCCCTATAAATAGAAATATAAGTGCTACTAAAGTACGTTTGATTGGTAAAGAAGGTGAACAATTAGGTATAGTATCTATAAATGAAGCTAGAAACAAAGCAGAAGAATCAGGTTTAGATTTAGTGCAAATTTATAAGAGTTCTGATTACATAGTATGTAAAATTATGGATTATGGAAAATTTGTATTTGAAAAAAAAAAACAAAGATCTGCACAAAAAAAAAATAATGTTAAAGAAATAAAATTTAGACCGGTCACGTCTGAAAGTGATTATAAAGTAAAAATAAAAAGTTTAATGCGGTTTATAGAGGAAGGAGATCGTAGTAAAGTTACAATACGTTTTAGAGGACGAGAAATCGCACATAAAGAATTAGGAAAAAAATTAATGGAACGTATTTTAATCGATTTAAAAGATTTAATAATGGTAGAATCTAAACAAAAAATGGAAGGTAAACAAATGACAATGATGATTACACCAAAAAAACACAATTAGGTTTAAATATGTATAAATTAAAAAATAATAGTGGAGCCTCTAAACGGTTCCGTAAATGTTATAACAAAATAAAATATCGTCATTCTTTTCGTAATCATATATTAACAAAAAAGTCATCAAAACGGAAACGAAAACTACGTAAAATATGCATGGTAAAAGTGTGTAATATAAAAAGAATAAAAAGTATGTTACCAGTTTAAGTAAAAGATTGGAGAAAAAAAATAATGGCTCGTGTAAAGCGTGGTGTTGTTGCAAACAAACATCATAAAAAAATTATTAAGCAGGCTAAAGGATATTATGGAGCAAGGTCTAGAGTATACAGAGTTGCTAAACAAGCAGTAATAAAAGCAAAACAATATGCTTATAGAGATAGGCGTCAACGTAAACGGCAATTTAGAAGTTTATGGATTATGCGCATAAATGCGGCGGCTAGAAGTTCTGGTATGAAGTATAGTAAGTTAATTTTTGTAATGAAGAAATATAAGATCAAGATAAATCGAAAAATACTAGCTGATTTTGCAATAAGAAACAACAAATGTATTTATAATATAATAAAAGAAAACATGGAATAAAAATGTATTATACGATCATAAAATTAGTAGAAGAAGCAGAAAAAAAAATTAAAGCAGCTAAGAATATAAAAAAACTAGAGGAAATTCGTATAAGATATTTTGGTAAGAAAGGTAAGTTAACAATACAATTAAAATATATTAAGCAATTAAATTCATATGACAAACCAGTAATTGGAGACGCAATTAATAAAACTAAAAAAGCTTTATATAAAAAGTTAAAACAACATAATGCATTATTTAATAAAAAAACAATAAAAAATAAAATAGCAAAAGAAAAGATTGATGTTACATTACCAGGTCGATTCGGGGAACATATTGGAAAGTTGCATCCTATAACACATACATTATATAAAATAAAAAAAATATTTAGTAATATTGGTTATACTATTGTGAATGGGCCAGAAATAGAAGATGAGTTCCATAATTTTGAAGCCTTAAATATGCCTATAAATCACCCTGCTAGAGCAATGCATGATACTTTTTATTTTAACGATAAGTATATGTTACGCAGTCACACCTCTTCTATGTTAATAAGAACTATTGAAAAACACAATCCTCCTTTTAAAGTAATAAGTGCAGGAAAAGTTTATCGTTGTGATTCAGATTTGAATCATAGCCCTATGTTTAATCAAATTGAAGGGTTAGTAGTTGACGAAGTTGTTAGTTTTTCTGATCTTAAACGAACTATTGAGATTTTAATAAAAGTGTTTTTTGAAGGACAAAAAATAGAAGTAAGATTTAGACCTTCATATTTTCCTTTTACAGAGCCTTCGGCAGAGATAGATGTTCGTATAAAATCTTCGAATGATTGGTTGGAAGTTGTAGGATGTGGTATGATGAAGCCTAACATTTTAAAACGTTTAAAAATAAATCCTAAATATACGGGTTTTGCTTTTGGTATAGGAGCAGAAAGATTAACTATGATACGCTATGGAATAAAAGATTTACGTACATTGTTTAATAATGATATCAGGATTTTACGTCAAATTTAAGTTAAAAGATTATGAAAGTTTCTGAAAAGTGGATACAGGAATGGGTTACATTAAAAAATAGTTCTAAGTTTGTTGCAGATCAAATAACTATGTTGGGTTTAAAATCATCATATATAGTTAATAAAGAAGTTAATGGTGTGGTTATATCTTGTATAAAAAAAATTATTAATTATACAGATACGTTAAATTTGTGTATTATTGAAGATGGGAAACAATTTTGGCAAGCAATATGTAGCACAAAGGACAAGGATGTTTCAGTAAATCAAAAAATAGCTTTTGCTAAAATAGGAACATTATTACCTAACAATGTAAAGATTTTAAATAAAGATTTTTATGGTATAGAATCTTGGGGAATAGTTTGTAAATATTCAGAAATAAAGTTGATAGGTGTAGCAAACAAAAACAATATTGATAAAGCTATTATTTTTTTTCCAAATGATGCTCCAATAGGTTTTGATGTCGGAAAGTTAAACAATGTAATTGATATAGAAACTTTACCTAATCGTAGTGATTGTTTTAGTATAAGAGGTATAGCAAGAGAATTAAGTGTAATTAATAACTTAACTGAGAGTCATATAATAAATACAGGTCAAGTCAAAAAAAAACACACAAGGAAATTTTATTATTCAATTACGAATTCAGTACCAAAATTTTGTCCAAAACTATGTAGTAGAGTAATTGAAGCTATTAATGTAAATACACAAACACCTTGGTGGATATATGAACGGCTTCAGATGAGCGGTGTTGATTCTGTAGACTTTATTGTTGATCTTATCAATTATGTTATGTTAGAGGTTGGCCAACCTATTCATTGTTATGATTTAAAGAATATTCAAGGAAAAATAACAGTTCGTATGGCAAAAAAAAACGAATACATAGCATTAGTTAATGGAAAGTTTCTTAAACTAAAAGAAGACACATTAATAATTGCAGATGACATAGGTCCTTTAAATATTGCAGGAATAATAGGTAGTAACCGCACTAAAATCAATAAAAATACTAAAAATATATTATTATTATCTGCTTTTTTTACTCCTTCAATTATAGCGGGTAAAGCCAGTTATTATGGATTATATACAGATTTTGCATACCGTTATGAACGTGGTGTAGACAGTAAATTACAAAATGTTGCCTTAGAACGTATTTCTAACCTTTTAATTTGTATTGCTGGTAGTAAAAGTACGTTAAGTAAGTTAAGTAATATAGCAGTTCAATCATATTTACAAAACAACAGTATTATTAATTTAAAAGTTTGTAGTATAAAAAAAATACTTGGTTACCATATAAAAAAAAATGAAATAGAGGATATTTTAAATAGGTTAGGTTTTAATATAATAAAAAAAAATATTAAAATTTGGAGTGTTATAAGCCCTAGTTGGCGGTTTGATGTATCTACTCAAGAAGATTTAATAGAGGAAGTAGCACGTATTTATGGATATAATAACAAGATGTTAGCATTAGGTAGAGGTAGTAAGTCAAAAATACAAGTACCACCATATTATAAGAGTGTATCTGAATCAGTTCTTACTAAAGATCAAATATATTCACAATTAATTTATCGTGGTTATCAAGAAGTAATTACTTATAGCTTTATATCACCTAAATTACATAAATACTTACAACCTAATATATACACACCTATATTAAATAACCCTATTTCAAAAGATTTTTCTGTAATGAGGTCTAGTTTATGGCCAGGCTTAATCAAAGCTCTTATTTATAATTTTAATAGACAACAAACACGAATAGCTTTATTTGAACTTGGTTTAGTGTTTTTTGGTAAAAATGTAGCAAATGTAAAACAAGTAGAAAAACTAGGAGGTATATTTACGGGTACTCGTTATATCGGAGGTTGGAATATAAATCATTATAAAACAGATTTTTTTGATATAAAAGGAGATCTAGAAGTTTTAATAAGATTAGGTGGTGATTTTAATAATTGGAACTTTAAATCTGCTATACATCCTACTTTACATTCAGGTAAAAGCGCAAAAATTTTACGTAACAATAAAACAGTAGGTTGGATTGGCGTACTCAATCCTCCTATTTGTTATTATTTTGGATTACCATTTGAAATATTTATTTTTGAATTAGATTTAGCATATTTACTTAAAGGTAAGTTACAAAAGTTTAACAATGCATCACGCTTTCCGGTAATAAATCGTGATTTAGCTTTTTTAATTCAAAAAGATTTGTCTGTATCTCAAGTAATAAAGAAAATTCGTATAAAAGCTGGAAAGTTTTTGATAGAACTAATATTATTTGATGTGTATGCTGATTTTTCTAAATTTTACAATAGTATTACTTTAAGATTAACTTGGCAACATCCTTATAGAACTCTTTTTGATACAGAAATTGAAAATAATTTAAATAATATATTAACTTATTTAAAAGACCGTTATGACATTGTTTATCGTTTTTGATTGATTCGCTTTTTTTTATAACGGTTTTGCACCTTTTATAAAATCTTTTTATCATCCATAGTACACAACTACTGTCTACCTATTTAAACTCTTTTTGTCCTTTTTTTTTTATCACTTCTTTTCCGTTATCATCCTATTTTTTTGTTCTTTTTATATCTGTTTTGGTTTTTGTTTGGTTCTTTTTTTTTTACTGATGGATATTATACCGGTTTCTGTTTTATTGTTCTTAACTTTATACGGTACTTCTTTTAGCCATATACGTTAGCTTATGTGTTATTTGTTCTTTTTTAGCATTATATGTTAGCTTCTGTTTTTTTTTTATGTGCTCTGTTTTCTAAAGTATGTTGTTGTGGTTATTGTTGTATGTTATGTATATGTTATTGATTTAATAGAGGTAAAGTTATTATAAAGTTTGTGGTAAGTGTTTAGATAAGATTTGTTGTATTTGAGTTAAAGTATTGTGTAAATAGAGCTTTGTTTGTTAGAGGTAGCTTGAATAAGAGTTAGATGTAAAAAAAAAGAGGTTTGTGGTTAAAATTGTTGCTTTTGTGTTTAGAGGGTATGAGTTTTGAGTTAAGTAAAGTTTAAAAGCTTTTAGAGTTTTGTGGTTGTTTTTTATTTGTTAGAGGTTAGAGTTGTTAGGTTTGAGGTTTGAGGTTTGAGGTTTGAGGTTTGAGGTTTGAGGTGTTAGGTGTTAGGTGTTAGGTTATCAGTTAGATGTTAGATGTTAGATGTTAGATTAGTAGATAGATGTTTGTTTTTAAAGATAATTGTTTGTTTTAAAGTTAGAGGTTATTTTGTTTGTGATTAGTTGTTGATAAACCGTGAAGAGTTATATGTAATAAAAAAAAATATAGAGAAGAAGTTGTACAAAAAGAAAGGAATGTTTAAAGATGTTATACGAAGAAGTAAAGAAGCTAGATAAAAGGTTTAGATAATAGAGAAAAGGGGAGGGAAGAGGTTGTAAAAAAAAGAAAAGAATTGGTAGTAGATGATAGAAGTTGCTGGTAGGTGTTGGATGTAAGGAGAAGATATTAAGATGATGATGATGTTGTTGTTGTTGTTGTTAGAGGTAAAAGTTAAAGAAATAGAAGTTATGTGTTAGTTAAGCAGTAATTGAATTGTAAAAGGTAGAGGTTTGTTTATTAGTTGTTATTATTTAGATTGTAGATATTACATTTATATGGTAAGGGTGTGTAGTAGTTATATTGTAAAGGGAATGTTAATAAAAAGAAATGTTTACTCAGAAATGAAAGAAGAAGTAATTGTAATAGAATCATAAAAATGAAAAGTTAAAATGGGTACATGATGGTTTTTTATAGTTTTAGAAAGCTTATACCGCAAATAACCAGAAGCTAATTGTAATATACTTTCATATATATTTTTAAATTTGTTATCATACAAAAGAGTCCAATATATATCAGCAAGACTGAGGTCTTTACTAAGTTTTACAGAATGTATTATAATATTTTTTTTTATTCGTGGATCATTTAAATTGTAGTTTATTAATTGCGTTAAGTTTCTTTTAATTTGTTTTGAAACTTTTACAAGACGATAACTAATCATAATAATATATATTAAACCGTTATTAATTTTACAAGTTACTTGTTTGCATTTTTATTTTTTGTTTATTTTCGTAATATGTTTTCTATTATGTATCTGTTTCTTTTATTTCATTCTTCATTTCATTCTTTTTATATACAACACTTTTTGTGGTTTATACTTTAGTTATATTAATTTACTTAATTGTTCTATGTTTTGTTATTTTAATTTCTTATGTTTTTAGAGTTGTTTAAGATGTTGTAAACTGATACTTTTGTTTTTCTGTTATTTATTTTTTATGTATTTATTGTTAAATATTAGTTTGTAGATGTTTTTAAAAATTTGTTGTATTTCTTTTTATTTTTTTTAAATATTATTGTAAAAGTTGTACGATTTTAACTAATTATTTTTGTATTGTAGTAGTGGTTTTATTGATTTTTAAGATGTATGTTTAAATAGTTGATATATTATTATTCTAAGTTTAACTGTTGTATTAGTTTTAAATTTAAAATTTTTATTAACATGGTGTTTTATATAATTTGATTATGTACTTTTTGTTATTTAGTTTTAAATAATGTATTGTATAACTTTAAATAATGTTTCTTAGTAGTTATAATGTTGTTTTATGGTATGTTTTTTATTGAAGCTTTGTATAAGTACGTTATATTTTTTAACATATGTAGTTTAATTTGATGTATTTGTGTAATAGGTTTTGTAATATGTTTGTGTTTTATATTTAGTTATTATGATTTTGTATGTATTTTAAATCAAAGTTATTTTTTCTTTTAACTGTATTTTTATACGTTTTATGTTGTATTTTTGTTTATTACTTTTCGTTCTTTAGAAGTGTTATTTTTTTCTCTAAAACATTACTTTTTTTTTGTTAGAGGTTTGGTTATGTATTCTTACTTACTTTATGTTTTATGATATAAATATTATTAGTTTAAAAATATGTGTGTTTTGTATTGGTATTAGATGTTGTTTTGATTTTAGATGCTAGGTGTTAACTTGAGTGTGTTTGATATTTGTGTTATATCTTTTAATTAATAGTGTAATGTTGTTATATGAGGTGAGAGGATAAAAGCGGTAGTATATGAGTTATATGTATTAATTAAGAAAATAAAGTGTATGAAGTATGCATAATAAGTATGTATAAGTTGATTGTAGGCGTAAATAAGTTGTTATGTTGTTTTAAATTTGTTTGTGATATATGATGAAAAAAAAGGTAAATTAGTATGTGTTTTGTGCTAAAGGATGTAGGTTGATAAAAAGGTATTAACTGTTTGTATTGTGTGTAAAATATTGTTGTTAAAAAAAAATATTTGTGTGTTGTAATTATAGGATTAGTATTTGTGTTGTGGTTGAGTTATGGTGTTGGTTAAATTAAAGGTGTTTAATGCTCTAGGTGTAAAATGCTTTTGGTATTTTGTAATTGTGGTTTGTATTAAAAATTCTTATATTGAATTTAAAAAAAATAGTAGTGGTAGTTTGAATTTTAGTAGTTTTAAATGTAGTTATAATTATGAAATTGTAAATGAGTTGAAGTAGTAAAAGCAGTTTTATGGAATCTGTATAAATAATAGAATATGAAGTGAAATATGTAGTAAATAAAAAGGGATAAATAAATGTTAAAGTTTGTTGTTACATGTAATGAGATCAAAAATTTCGATTCTATCACCAACCTTAACATCGTTTAAATCACGAAGACAAACACCAAACTCTAAGCCAGTACTAACTTCATTAACATCTTTTTTAAAACGACGTAACGAAACTAAATCGCCTTTATAAATAATGTCATTATTACGAATAATTCGTATTTTTTTATTGCGTACAACCTTCCCTTTTAATACTATACATCCAATGATAACTCCATTTTTTTTGTTATATTTAAAAGTATCACGAATTTCAGCAATACCAATAATATCTTCGATTTTTTTAGGATTTAATGTCTTATGTATTATTTCGTTTAGACCATCAATGAATTTATAAATTAGTTTAAAATAAAAGAACTTTATATGCTCACGTTCAATAAGATCTCTAGCTTTACTTACTACTTGTACGTTAAAACCGATTAAGATTGCTTTTGATATAATTGCTAAATTAACATCATTTGAGTTAAGATTTCCAACACTAGCTGATATTATGTTAAGAACAATTTGATCGTTAGATAATTCTTTTATAGAAGTACGTAATGCGTGTAATGTTCCTTGCACATCCGCTTTAAGTACAATATTGATAGTGTTTATTTTTTTTAAAATATCTTGAATAAGATTAGTTTTTTGTTTGTTATTTATATATTTTATAGAACGATTATTAACAATCTCACGTGCTTTTTTTTCATCTGATACTACATTAAATTGTTCGCCAGCTTCTGGAACACCATTAAATCCAATAATTGCTGCAGGTATAGAAGGACCTATTTGCTCAACAATGTTTCCTAAATGATTTATTATTGCACGTACTCTACCATAATGCAAACCACATAATACTATATCACCTTTCTTTAAAGTACCATTTAAAACTAAAATTTTAGCTACAGGTCCTTTTCCTACATCTATTCTAGATTCTATTACTACCCCTATACCTGGAGAATCTAATACTGTAGTTAAATCTATAAGTTCTGATATAAAACGTACTGATTCTAATAACAAATCTAAGCCCAAACCAACTTTTGCGGAAACTGGAATGTAATAAGTTTCTCCTCCCCATTCTTCAGGTATAAGACCAAACTTAGATAACTGATTACGCACGCGACCGATATCTGTTCCTATTTTATCAATTTTATTAATAGCAACAACTACAGGTAGCTTTAGAGTTTTAGCATGGTCTATTGCTTCAATAGTTTGAGGTTTTATACCATCATCAGCTGAAACAACTAAGATAACTATATCTGTAAACTTTACACCAGTTTTACGCATATTTATAAATGCTTTATGACCTGGAGTGTCAATTATTGTGATGTTATTTCCTTGATCTAAATTAACATGATAAACATCTATATATTGAGTAATACCTCCTATTTCGTTATTGACTAATTTAGAATTACGAATTAAATCAATTAAAGAGGTTTTACCATTGTCTACATGACCCATTACAGTAATTATTGGACAGCGTTTAAAATATTTACCAGCGCTAAATGCGTTAATAGTTTTAGCTTTTATTTTTGTATATTGTTTGTTAGTATTTGAATTGTTATTTATATATTTTTTTTTACTAGGTTTAGTATGTTGTTTGTTCTTGTTTGTATTGTGATTGTTGTTTTTCTGTTTATCAACTTTTTGTGTATTTATGTTTTTAGTATTATGAATTCTGGTTTTTGTATTAAGTAAAAGATCTTCAAAATCATTATCAGTAACATTAATATTTTTTGGTATGTGGCCTAGTTCTTCTACAACAAAAAAAGCTGAATCTTTGCTAATTGGTTGATTTATATTAACTAAAACACAAATCCTTAACAAAGCTTTCATTAAGTCGGCTGCTTTTATTGCCAACTTTTTAGCTAAATCTAAAAGACTATTAGATTCATAAATATTTATTTCTCTAATAATATTTGTTTTGTGATTTTTAAAAGTATGTATGTCAATTAATTTCTTGTTTGATTGTATATTATAAATACGATTATAGTTTTTATTTCTTTCTATTTCTTCTGTATCTAAGTTTAAAAAAGTCTTGTTTTTGCATATTTGAATATCAATTACTTTATTATTCATATGTAGCTTACTATATTTTTTTCTAGTTAAATAAAAATTAGTTATACCTTGTTTATAAAATAGATAAGTTAATAAAGTTTGTTTATCTTTTTCTGTTAATAAATTCTCAGCCTTTTTATTTTTTACACCGGCATTTGTTAAATAACTTATTAACCTCTTTGTATTACATCCTAGTTTATTTGCAAAATCTTTAACAGTTATTTCTACCATTATGTTTCTCCATAATATTGTATTTCATTTTTTAGTTCATTGCTAATTTTAGCAATTCATCAAATGCACGTGATTTAAATTTTTGTATTACATTTATATTTATTTTTTTTATTTTTAAAAAGTCTTCAATAGGAACATATACAATCTCTTCCAAATAATTTTAACCAAAATCCACTAATAAAGCTGCTATTTTTTCATCTATTTCAAGTTTTAAACTTAAATTTTTCACTTTCTTTTTATTTTTTTTCTTTACTTCATTTTTAGTAACAACATTCAACATCCACCCCGTTATTTCAGAAGTTAATTTAATATTTTGTCCACCTTTCCCTATAGCTTTATAATAACTTTGATCCTTAACAACAATTTCCATGTTGTGATTATTTACATCAACAATTAAAGAAATAACATCTAAAGGATACAAAGCATTAATAACAAATTTTGTGGCATTTTTGTCCCAAAGTATTATATCTATGTGTTCATTACGTAATTCATTATAAATAAATTTTGTTCTTGAACCACGAATACCTACACAAGAACCTACTGTGTCAATATTATAATCTTTAGTTTTAACTGCAACTTTAGATTTATAACCTGGATCTCTTGCAACACTTTTAATTTCTATTAATTCATCTATTATCTCTGGACTTTCTCGTTTTAATAATTCAATTATAAATTTTGAACAACATCTTGAAAGTATTAATTTTAATTTACGACTATAAGGCTTTATATTTAATAATAAAGCACGTATACGCTCATTAATATTAAACCGTTCACCATGAATCATTTGCTTACGTGGTAAAAACCCTTCATTTTTGTCATCAAACTCAATTATTATACCTTCTTTTATAATTTTTTTTATATTACCACATATTATTTCACCTAATTTTTTACTATAAATACGTATTATCTCAGTCTGTTCAGAATCACGAACTTTTTGAACAATAATATGTTTCGCAAATTTAATAGCTAATCTACCAAATTTAATATTCTCAATTTTATATTCAATATGTTTATTAATTTCAAACTTTGTATTTATTTTTTTAGCAGCAGCATAAGGAATTTCAATTGATGATTTAGTATATTTTTCATCTTTAACAACTTTCCATCTACGAAAAGTATCATATTTACCATTTATGCGATTCATCTTTACTATGATATTGACTTTTTTTTCTTCAAATCTTTGAATAGTTGCACTAGATAAAGCTTCTTCGACTGTTTTAAAAACTAATTGCCGTGCTACACCTTTTTCATTTAAAATAGAATCAATAACAAATAAAATATCTTTACTCATCATACATTTCCTAATGCTAATGTATAAGCAAATAACCTTTTTATGTTTTTTTTGCTCTTGCTTTTTATTGTGTTTTCTGCTAAGTACTTTTTCTTCTTTTTTATGTTATCTGATCTGATTATATTTTTTGTATTTCTTTATCCTTTTATTATGTTCTTTGTTTTTTTTGTTCTTTGTTATATGTTCTGTTATTTTTTTATTGTTTTTTATATTTTTTTCTCGTTAATGGATGGAGTATTTTTTTGTTGTTATAAATTTGCTGTTGTTAGATGTTTTTTTGTGTTATCTTCATTAAGTATATATATGTTGTATGATTAGTGTTGAGTTTAAGAGTAGATATAAAGAGAGGATATATGTAATAAAAAGTTTAAGCTGTATGTTAAAAATTTAAAGTTCTTATGATAAAGGGTTTATGATTAATGTTTTGTAATTAATGTTAAAAATCAAACAAATGTAAAGGGAAACAAGTAAGTATGTAGCGGGGATTGGATTTGAACCAATGACCTTCGGGTTATGAGCCCGACGAGCTACCAGACTGCTCCACCCCGCGTTTAAAATACATATGATGCCAAGGGCGGGATTTGAACCCGCACAACAGTTATAGTTACTACCCCCTCAAAGTAGCGTGTATACCAATTTCACCACCTCGGCTAAAGAAATGGTGAGTCAAGTAAAACAAAGTAAAGTTAATAAAAACAAAAAAAATGTTACGAGAAAAAAATAAGTTAGCGTATGTAATAAAAAAATACTGCAATGACTAATAAAACTTAAATTAAACTGAATATTTAAATGTAATATAAGAAAAAAAATGATGAAAAGCTCAAAACAAATATTAACAAAATTTAAACTAGTCAATCTGTTTGTGGGAAAACTCCATACATTATTTGTTGTATTTGATTTAAATTTATTGATTCATAAAAAAACAAAGATTCTGCCATTAAATCAAGTTTATCAATATTTCTTTTAAGTATTGAATAAGCTTTAAAATAACAAAAATCTATAATGTTAAATATTTCTTTATCTAAATTTTCAAATGTATTTATAGATTTTAATAAAGTTCTATTATAAAGTTGATTGTTAATTTTGTATTCATCATACATTATAGGTCCCATATTTGAAGAAAACCCCCATTTATATACCATATTGTGTGCTATTTCTGTTGCACATTTTATATCATTTGATGCTCCTGTCGTAACTCCACTAAAGCCTTGCGTTAACTCTTCTGCAATACGACCACCAAATAAAGAACAAATGTGACTAAGTACTTGTTTACGAGAGTAACAATATCGATCTATTTTCGGTAAAAACATTGTAACACCTAATGCTTGTCCTCTTGGAATTATACTTACTTTATATATGGGATCGTGTTCTGGCATTAATAAGCCTATTATAGCATGTCCGGCCTCGTGATAAGCTGTATTACGTTTTTCTTTTTCAGACATAACCATTGAACGTCTTTCAGTGCCCATAATTATTTTGTCTTTTGCTTTTTCTAAATCAAACATACTAACTAACTTTACTTTCCGTTTGGCGGCTAAAATAGCAGCTTCATTTACTATATTAGCTAATTCCGCGCCAGAACATCCTGGCGTTCCCATAGCAATTATTTTCGTTTCTACATCATCCGACAAAGGTATTTTTCTTAAATGAATATTAATTATATTTTCTCTGCCTCTACTATCTGGTAAGTTTATATTAACTTTTCTATCAAACCTTCCGGGCCTTAACAAAGCTTTGTCCAATACATCTGGACGATTAGTTGCTGCTATAACAATAGTACCCTTGTTTGATTCAAATCCATCCATTTCAACTAACAATTGATTTAATGTTTGTTCTCTTTCATCATGGCCGCCTCCGCCTAATAAATTTGACCCTCTATTTCTACCTACAGCATCAATTTCATCTATAAAAATAATACAGGGTGCTTTTTTTTTTGCTTGTACAAACATATTTCTAACACGAGAAGCGCCTATACCTACAAACATTTCTACAAACTCTGAACCTGAAATAGTAAAAAAAGGTACTTTTGCTTCACCTGCTATAGCTTTAGCAAGTAAAGTCTTGCCGGTACCTGGTGGACCTATCATCAAAACGCCTTTAGGTATTTTTCCTCCAAATTTTGTAAATTTCTGTACATCTTTTAAAAACTCTACTACTTCCTCTATTTCAAACTTAGCTTCATCACAACCTGCAACTTCTCTAAAAGTAATTTTTATTTGATCTTTTGATATTAATTTAGCTTTAGAGTTACCAAAAACTAGTGGTCCGCCCTTTTTACCGCCAACCTGAATTTGCATTTGCCGCATAAAAAATAATAAACCAGCTATAATAATGAGAATAGGAAAGCTAGATATAAATAATTTTGACCATATACTGTTTTTTGTTTGTTCTTTTCCTACTATAGAAACACTATGATTCAATAAATCATCTATTAAACTAGGATCTTCAATTGTTGGTCTAATTGTTTTAAACTTTGATCCATCTTTATGCTCCCCATTTATAAAACTTCCATCAATAATAACTGTTCGTACTTGGTTATTTTTTATTAGTTGTACAAATTTAGAATAATTCAATAGTTGAGTATTAGAATTAATGTTTATATTATTAAATATTGTCAATAATACTGCTAATATAATTAACAAATTAATTATGTTTTTAGCCATATATAAAAATACAAACTTATTAAGTTATTTAACATTAATATATTTTATAAAAATTCAATCAAATTAATTTCATATTTTACAACACCACCTGGTGTATTTACAGTAACAATATCACCTCTTTTTTTTCCAATCAAAGCACGTGCTATTGGAGATGTAATAGATATTTTCTTTTTTTTTATATTTGCTTCATCTTCTCCTACGATTTTATATTTAATTTTTTTTTTATAAAGCAAATTGACTAGAGTAACTGTTGTTCCAAATATTATTTTACCATTTTGATATATTTTAGTTATATCTATTACATGAGCGTTAGCAATTTTGTTTTCAATTTCTTTAATACGTCTTTCTAATAAACATTGTTGTTCAATAGCAGAATGATATTCTGCGTTTTCTTTTAAATCACCATGTTTTCTTGCTTCATAAATATCCTTTATGATTTTCTTTCTATCAATAGTTTTTAACTTCTTCAGTTCTTTTTTTAATTGTCTTTCACCCTCTTTTGTCATATGAATTTTTTTTGCTGAATCCATCATTTACCAACTCCAAAATGCATGTCTTGAATCTTTCTAACTTTGTTGATTTTTTTACAGTATTTTAAAGCCATACATATAGCATATGCACCTGCAATTGTGGTGGTGTATGGTACTTTTTTTATAATGGCAGTATTGCGAATAATATATTTTTTATTTATTAAGTTATATTTTTTGTTTTTTGTGTTTATTACATAAGTTATTTTGTATTTCTTAAAAATCAAACTAATATTTTGTTTGCTAATGATTTTAACATTAAAGCCATGTTTTAATAAAACTTTAGCTGTACCCACCGTAGCTAATAAGTTAAAACCTAAGCTAATTAAATTTTTTGCTATTTTTGAGATTTTATTTTTATCTTTCTTAGAAACTGAAATTAAAGCAATAAGTTGTTTATTATTTGTTATTTTAATAATAGGCATTCCTATGCTAATTTGTGCTTTATAAAATGCTTCACTAAAATTACTTCCTATACCCATTACTTCACCAGTGGATTTCATTTCTGGAGATAAAACCGGATCTACACCTATAAATTTATTAAAAGGCAATACAGCTTCTTTTACACAAAAAATTTTAGGTTTTATTTTCTTTAACAAATTGTGATTATTTAAAGAGTTACCTATCATACAAGTTGCAGCTATTTTAGCTAAAGAAAAACCAATACATTTTGAAACAAACGGTATAGTTCGTGAAGCTCTAGGATTGACTTCTAAAATATAAACTTTATTGTTTTTACATGCTAATTGACAATTCATCAATCCTACAACTTTTAATTCAATAGCAATTTTTTTTATTTGTGTTTTTATTACATTTTGAAGATGTATATCTAAACTAAAAGGCGGTAAAGAACAAGCCGAATCTCCTGAATGTATACCTGCTTGCTCTATATGTTGCATAATTCCACAAATTATAACTTCTTTACCATCTGATACCGCGTCAATATCTATTTCTATTGCTTTGTTTATATATTTATCCAATAAAATAGAATTGTTATTTGAGATTTTCAATGCTTTTTTTATATATTTCTTTAATTCTGTTACATTATAAGCAATTTCCATTGCTCTACCGCCGATAACATAAGAAGGACGAACAATCAAAGGATAACCTATATTTTTAGCTTTAATTAAAGCCTCTTCTATATTAAAAGCAATTTCGTTTACAGGCTGTAATAACTTAAGTTTTTTTAGTAACTTTTTAAATTTTTCTCTATCTTCAGCTATATCTATTGCTGTTTTCTTTGTTCCAATGATAGGTATTTCTTTTTTTGTTATATTTTTAATTATTTTTAAAGGAGTTTGACCACCAAACTGAATAATTACTCCTTTCGGATTTTCTTTTCTTATTATTTCTAATAAATCTTCTACAGTTATTGGTTCAAAATACAATCTATCACTTATATCATAATCGGTAGAAACTGTTTCTGGATTACAATTTATCATTATAGTTTCATAACCACACTCTCTTAAAGCAATAGCTGCTTGTACACAACAATAATCAAACTCAATACCTTGTCCTATTTTATTAGGGCCACTACCTATGATAATGATTTTATCCGAAGTATTTGTAATTTTTGCTTCACATTCATTTTCATAAGTAGAATACATATAAGCCGTTGAAGTAGTAAATTCTGCAGAACAAGTATCAACTCTTTTATATACTGGATGTATCTTAAACTTGTTCCGTAAATCTCTAATTGTTTTTTCTTTAACTTTTAATAAATCAGCAATTCTCTGATCACTAAAGCCTTGTTTTTTTAATAAATATAAATTTTCATAAGTAATATTCGTTATAGTTTTATTTAAAAAAATATTTTCTATATTTATTAATTCTTTTATTTGATTTATAAACCAAATATCTATTTTTGTATACTTTAAAACTTCTTTTGTTGTTAATCCCGCCCTTAAAGCATCTGCAATATAAAAAATACGTTCATATCCTGGATTTATTAGTTCCTTTTTTATTTTATTCAAAGAGGTATTATTTAACTTTACTATTTTGTTATCAAAACCATTTATTCCTATATCTAAGCTACGTATTGCTTTTTGTAAAGATTCTTTAAAACTTCTTCCTATACCCATTACTTCACCAACAGATTTCATTTCTGTTGTTAACCTATCATTTGCTTTAGGAAATTTTTCAAAATTAAAACTAGGTATTTTTGTAACTACATAATCTATAGTAGGTTCAAACGAAGCCGGTATGTTACCTATATCATTTTTTAATTCATCTAAAGTATAACCTATTGCTAATTTTGCTGCTACTTTAGCTATAGGAAAACCTGTAGCTTTAGACGCTAAAGCAGATGATCTAGAAACTCTAGGATTCATTTCTATTACTACCATTTTTCCAGATTTTTGATTTACACCAAACTGGACATTTGAACCGCCACTATCTATTCCAATTGTTTTCAAAATAGTAAGAGAAGCATTACGCATTATTTGATATTGTTTATCAGTTAAAGTTTGTGCAGGTGCTACTGTTATTGAATCCCCTGTATGTACACCTAGTGCATCAACATTTTCTATTGAACATATAATAATGCAATTACCTTTTTTATCACGTAGTAACTCCAATTCATACTCTTTCCAACCATTTAAATATTCATCTATTAATAATTCTGAAGTAGGGGCTATATTTAAACCTCTAATACAAATTTCTTTTAATTCCTCAAAATCTTTTGCTATACCACCACCCAACCCCCCCATAGTATAAGAAGGACGTATAATGCAAGGAAAACCTATCTTTTTTTTTATTCCATAAATATCTTTTATACATCTAATTATTACAGATTTAGGACTTTCAAGCCCAATCGTATTCATTAACGTAATAAACTTTTTACGATTTTCAGCCTTTTTTATTGATGAGATATTAACGCCAATAAGTTTAACATTAAATTTTTTTAATATACCATATTTACATAAATCTAATGCACAATTTAAAGCTGTTTGTCCCCCCATTGTTGCCAATAATGCATCTGGCCTTTCTTTTTCAATTATTTTAGATAAAATTTTCCAATTTATTGGTTCTATATATGTTGAATTAGCTATTTGCGGATCAGTCATTATTGTAGCTGGATTTGAATTAACTAATATAACATATATGCCTTCTTCTCTTAAAGCTTTGCATGCTTGTACACCAGAATAATCAAATTCACATGCCTGGCCAATAATAATAGGTCCTGATCCAATAATTAATACTTTTTTTATATGTATATATTTTTGCATAATTAACTCTTCCATTAACTATTTAATTTTTTGATAAACCGATAAAACAATAAATTTGCATCCTGTGGTCCTGGATTTGCTTCAGGATGCCCTTGAAAACTTAAAGCAGGACAATCTGTTCTTTCTAGTCCTTGTAACGTGCCATCAAATATAGATCTATGAGTAATTTTTATTGTCTTTGGTAAGCTATATTCATCAACAACAAAACAATGGTTTTGACTGGTAATAAATATTTTTCCAGTTTTAATATCTAATATTGGATGATTTGAACCGTGATGACCAAAATTCATTTTTTTTGTTTTTGCCCCACTAGCCAAAGCCAATAATTGATGTCCTAAACAAATACCAAATAAAGGAATTTTATTAGTACACAATTGTTTTATGGTATTTAAAGATTCCTTATAATCCTCAGGATTACCTGGTCCATTAGATAATAAAACTCCGGTTGGTTTCATAGATATAATTTCTTTAAATGAAGTTTTATATGAGATGATGGTAATGCAACATCCTAATTGTTTTAATATCCTTATTATATTATATTTTGTACCAAAATCATAAACAACAATATGAAATTTATAAATTTTATAATTATATTTTTTTGTTCTGTAATTTAACTGTATAGTTTTGAACTTTATCTTTTTCCGTGCTAACTTTTTTGCTAGTTTTATATTTTTATTATTTATATTTTTTACTGTTATAATAGCTCCCTGTTGTATACCTTTATCTCTTAAATGTATTGTTAAAGTTCTTGTATCAATGTTTGCTATACAAACAATTTTTTGAGTTTTTAAATATTCGATTAAAGAACAATTACTGCGATCATTACTGATTATTACATTAGGCATACAATTTAATATTAAACCAGACACACAAATTTTTTTATATTCTATATCTTCGTTGTTTATGCCTGTATTTCCTACATGAGGATTCGTAAAGTTTACGATTTGTTTAATATAAGAAGGATCCGTTATAATCTCTTGATATCCTGTAATTGAAGTATTAAATATCACTTCACCTGAAGTGTTGCCACAATAACCTATAGAAATACCTTTATAAATACTCCCATCCTCTAATGCTAATAAAGCTAATTTATACAAATTTATTTTCCTCTTTAAGTACATCTTGCATATTATAAAACCCATTTTTTTTGTTTTTTATCCATTTTGCTGCAAGTAATGCTCCATAAGCCAATACTAGTCTATTAGTTACTTTATGATTAATCTCAATTACTTCACCAGATTTTGAAGTAAACAGTATTTTATGCTCTCCTATTATTTCTCCAGCTCTAATAATTGAATATCCTATTGTATTTTTTATACGTGGACCTGTTTTGTTTTAAACTTTAATAGTATTTAATTTGTAGCCTATAAGTTTTGCTATTTGTTTACCTATACTTAATGCTGTACCATAAGGATAATCTATCTTATTACGATGATGATATTCAATAATGTCTATATCAAAATCTTTTTTTTTTAGTTTTTTTGTCATACTTTTTCTTTATTTTTATACAACATTATCACAAATATTCATATTAGCTGTTAACACAAAAAGGTACTTTATCTTTAAATAATTTTATTTTTTTGTTTTGTTTTTTAAACTGTTGTACCAATTACTATTTGTTTTAAAACTTTTAGAGCAATATTCTAAATTTTGTAAAGTTATTTTTGGATTAGTAAAATCTATTATTGTATCAAAATTAGTTTTTACATCGTTTATATTGCCAACTGGTTTTATATTTATTTTACCTAACCCTATTATTTCTCCAATATCTATTCCAATTAATTTATGGTTTGGATTTATTACGGCACCTACTAACTTTATGTTTTTATCTTTTTTTATCGTTTTAATTAATAATTTTACAATACGACCCATAGATCCTAAAACAATTATTTTTATCATAATTTTTATTTATGCCTTATTTTTTTTTTATTATATTATATAATTATATTTTTAATAACCAACTAAAATAGATGATGGTAACGAAGCAAAATTTATTAATGGGCAAATAATTATATTATCTATTAAATTTATAAATATAAAAGCAGCTATAGGCGTAATATCTATAATGCCTATAGGAGGAATAAAACTTTTAAAAAAAACCATTATAGGTGCTGTTATTTGTATTATTAACTTTGAACCCGGGTGCTCTGACTTATTTACCATCCAATTAAGAATAGTCATTATGATTAAAGAAAAAAAATACAATCTGCTTAAGATATTTAACACGCTAGCAAACGAACCAATAAATAAATTGATTATTGGTGGTATGTTATTTAGATACAATAAATAAATTATAGTAATAGAAAATGTTTTAATGAAAATTGCTGAAACAAATGTTGCTAATTCAAAACATCCAATAGATTTAATACATTTCTTTACTGGATTTACCATAACCGATGTAAGTTTTCTTATGTTTTGAGTTATAGGATTTTTATTATCTACATATGAAATATGTAAAGCAAAACGTAACATTAACATAAATGTATATAAATTAATTAATGTATTTATTAAAGATAATCCAATATTTTCCATTTAGTTTATACCCCATACATATATTTAAGTTTAAACATAATTATTATGAATACTATAAACGTAATTTTAAAACAAATTAAATTTAATACAAACAAATTTTTAATTGAAAAACTATTTAAAAAGCAAATTAAATCAAAAAAAATATTAAATATTAAAATAGGTATAGACCCTACTACTCCTAATTTACATTTAGGTCATTTTGTTTTGATAAAAAAATTAAAACTATTACAACAATTAGGCCATAATATATTGTTTCTTTTAGGTGATTTTACGGGAATCATAGGTGATCCAACAGGAAAAAATGCAACAAGAAATATTTTGACTAAAGCACAAACTAAAATAAACGCAATAAAATGTAAACAACAAATTCGTCAATTATTAGATCCTAAAAAGTTGAAAGTTTTATTTAATTCAGAGTGGTTAAAAAGAATATCTTTATTTAGGCTTCTTAATATTTTTTCCAAAATAACAATATATAAATTGTTAGAGAGAAATGATTTTAATACAAGATATAAAAGTGGTTATAATATTTCAATGCATGAATTTATATACCCCGTAATACAAGCTTATGACTCAGTAGTTCTTAAAGCAGATATAGAAATAGGAGGTAATGATCAATTGTTTAATCTTTTAATAGGAAGAGAATTGCAAAAGATTTTTAATCAAGAGCCTCAAAATATACTCACTATGCCTATTCTTGAAGGATCTGATGGCGAACACAAAATGTCTAAATCTCTAAATAATTGTATAAATTACAAAGATAAACCAGGAGATATGTATAGACAACTTTTTTCTATTAATGATAATTTAATTTATAAATATTTAACTTTATTATCTATTAAAACAAAACCAAAACAAAAACCCAAACACATCCAAAATCATTACTCTATTTTACTTAAACACAGATACAACCTTTGTCTTAAAGCAATTAACAGAAAACATAAATCTATTAAAATTAAACACCAATACATCAAAAATCATAAATTACTTAAAACAAAACACAACAAAACAAATACAACTAAACAAATAAAAAATAAAGAAATAATTAAAACAAAAAAAGAATCACAATTTAAAATGTATGATGCAAGCAATATTAAACAACAAATCTACATAAAAACAAAAAACAAATACCAACATAATTCATATTCAAACAAAAAACCAAGAAAAAAAACATATACAAATGCAGATACAATTATAAAAAAACATAAAGACATATATACAGACGCATATATACAATCAAATAAAAACGCAGACATACATAAAAATACATACAAACATATTAACCAAAATGGAATTTTTAATAAATACACTCACACTTCTAATATCAAAACAACTAACAAACACATACATAATAATCTGAGAATAAAACCTAAACCACGAGAACTAAAACGTAAATTAGCGATTGAATTAATAACATATTGTTATAAAAAACAAATAGCAAAAAAAGCATCAAACTTTATAGGAAATAAAGTTACTAATAATTACGTCCCTATAAATATTCCTAAGCTAAAAATAATAATCAATACAGTTAAAAAAGCTCCAATAATATATATATTAAATAAATTAGGCTTAGTTAAAAATAACTCACAAGCAAAAGACTTATTGAAAAATAAGAAACTAAGAATTAATAATATAACAATTAATTCAAATTATAATATATTACTTAATAAAAACTATTTGTTACAAATAGGAAATACAAAATTTGCTATAATAAACTTATTGGGGCCATAGTTCAATTGGAAGAACGCCTGCTTTGCATGTAGGAGGTTAGGAGTTCAAGCCTCCTTGGCTCCATCTTATTTAAATTTATAAATAAACAAATATTCAATGATAAGTTGATACAGTTTTGTTAATAGTATAATATCAGAAACGCAAACACATTCATTTATTTTATGTATAGTGGCATTTATTAAGCCTAACTCAATTATTTGTTTACAAAGATTTTTGACAAATCTACCATCTGATATGCCACCATTTGTATTTTTTTTTGGTTGTATTTTGCACATATAATTAATTCCAAAAATTACAGCATTTAACAAAGTACCTTTTTTTGTTAGGTATGGTTCTCCAGATAGATACCAATTGATTTTAAAATCTTTTTTTTTGTTTAAATTAAACAGTAAAAATATGTTACTTACTTTGGTTTTAATTTTATTAACTGTAAGTTCATTTGAAAATCTAAAATTACATAATACTTTTGCGTATTTAGGTAACATATTACTTACACCTAATCCTGCAATGAAGTTGGATATTTGAAAACTGGTTTTAGAAAAATATTTATTACCTTTATCCCATCTAATTTTTAATAAATAATGTATTATATTAATTAATATATGTATTGGATTTAGCAATTGTTTTGTATACGCTATATGTCCTTGAATACCGTATATTATTATTTTGGCATTTAATGAACCTCGTCTACCTATTTTAAGAGTATCACCTGTATTTGATTTACTAGTAGGCTCACCGATAATACAATAATTTATTATTTCATTTCTTTTTATTAACTTATTTATAACATATTTAGTACCATAATTTCCATCACCTTCTTCATCACTTGTTATTAAAAAAGCTATTTTCTCTTTAGATTTTGGATATAATTTTATAAAATTACATGTTGCTTTTATCATTGAACATAAACTACCTTTCATATCGACAATTCCACGTGATATAATATATCCTCTATTATTTAAATAAGGTAAAAACGGGTTAATTTCCCATGCTTTAATTGGGCCTGAAGGAACTACATCTGTATGACCAACAAATAACAATGTTTTTTTACAAAATCCGTTTGTAACCCATAAATTATGAACTCCTTTTTTATTAAAAACTTCTACACGAAAACATAAACGTTTAAATATATTACTAAGCAAATATTGACATCCTTTGTCATTAGGTGTAATAGAGTTTTTTGAAAGTAAATTTAATACTAGTTTTAAAAGATAATACATTTTAAAAAAGTTTATGTAACTCTTTATTAAGTTTGATTACTTTTTTATTTATACGACATTCTATCGCTCCTGTAACTGAGTTTCTTAAAAATAACAAATTGTTTTTATACGCTAATACCTTTGCTTTTACTATTTTAATAAGTATGTTTTTTCTATTTAAAACTGATACTTTAGAACTTGCCGTTATATATAATCCTGCTTCAATAATACAGCTATTACCCAAAGGTATACCACATCCAGCATTAGCTCCTATTAAACAATTTTTACCCAGTGATATTACAAGCTTACCTCCTCCTGACAATGTTCCTAAAATTGAAGAACCCCCTCCTAAATCAGAATTTTTATTTATAAAGACGCCAGAAGAAATACGTCCTTCTATCATACAAGTTCCCATTGTTCCTGCATTAAAATTACAAAATCCTTCATGCATAATTGTGGTACCTTCACCTAAGTAAGCACCTAAACGTATCCTTGATGGTTCTGCTATTCTTACATTATTTGGTACAATATAATCTGTCATTTGAGGGAATTTGTCAATGCTTAAAATAGTAAAATTTATATTAGTTAATTTTGCTTTAGTTTTTGTTACTAGGATTTCTTCACAATCAATGGGACCTATATTAGTCCAACATATAGTTTTCATAACAGAAAAAATACCAAATAAATTTAGTGAATTGGGCTTACATAATCTATAAGAAAGGGTATGTAATCGAAAAAAACTATCTGCAATATTAAGCGGATTTTTATCATCAAAAATAAAAGTTAAAATTAAAAAAGCTTTAGTAAAAAAAAAACATTTTATTTGTTTTGCTAATTTAACTTCACCTATATTGTTAAGTTCTAAATATAAAAAAAATAAATCGTTATTATTTGATAAATATAAATTAAAACTATTTGAAATTATGTTTAATTTAAACGTTAACTTCCTTAATATATTTTTTATAACTGTTGGATGAGGATATAAAACTGTAAAAGGATAATAAACTTCTAAAATTTCATTTTTATAATTTTTACTTGCAATTCCTAAGCCGTAACTTAATATCATAATAAATTTATCCTATAACTTTTCATTTTTACGAATTGTGGTTATAATTACACCTTTTTTATTTATAATTAACGTATGCTCCCATTGTGCAGAATGACTTTTGCTTTTTGTAGTTATTGTCCAACCATCATTTAAAATTTTTATTTTAGTCCCCCTTTGTATTAAAATTGGTTCAATTGTTACACACATTCCTTTTTTTAAATGAACATCTTTTGTTTTATAACCGTTATAATTAAGAACTAGAGGTTGTAAATGAAATGCAGTTCCGATGCCATGCCCACATAACTCTTTTACAACACTAAATCCATGATAGTTTGCAAAGTTTTGAATTAAAGCCCCTATTTCAGAAAATTTTGTACATTCACAAACAAAAGACATTGCGTTATAAAGACACGAAATGTTGTTTAATTTGTTGTTATATATAAAATTAGAGTAATTGCATTCAACAAAATACATATAACTAGTGTCTGCATAATATCCATTTTTTATAATTGTAACATCTATATTTAAAATATCATTTGTTTTTATTTTTTTTTTATAACTAGGAATGCCATGACAACAAATTTTGTTTTTAGATATGCATGTTGCATGTTGATAACATTTATAACCTATTGTGGCAGAACTGCATTTTAGCTTTGTTTCAATATATTTTTGACATATACTATTTACTTCGTCTGTTTTAAGTCCAATTTTTATATATTCATAAATCATTAATAATGTATTAGCGGCTAATTTTCCTACAATTATTAACTTTTTTATATCTTTTAATGTGTATTTTTTTATCTTCATTGTCAGTTATTTATATATTTGAAGTTATTTTTTAAAAGAATATAATAGGTTTAGTATTGTTAACACATAAGGAAATATTCAATTATGATAATTACTATGCAAGATTTGTTAAAAGCTGGCGCACATTTTGGACACAAAACAAAAGATTGTAATCCAAAAATGAAAAAATATATTTATGGAATAAATAATAAACTTCACATATTCAACTTAGAATTTACATTTATTGCTCTTAAAAATGTTCGATCCATTATAAAACAAATTACAAAAAAAAACAAAAAAATCCTTTTTGTTGGTACTAAGCAAGCAGCTTCTTCAATAATTTCGGAAGAATCAACCAAAGTTTATCAACCTTTTGTTACTACTAGATGGTTAGGTGGTATGTTAACTAATTATAAAACGATTAGACAATCAAAAAAGAAATTAAGTGAATTAGAGTTAATGCGTTCTAATGGTATGTTAAATAAATTAACAAAAAAAGAAGTTTTATTAAACAACAGGAAATTACATAAACTAGAAACATGTTTAGGTGGAATAAAAAACATGAGTAGTTTGCCAGAAGCTTTATTTGTAATTGATGTTACAAAAGAAAGAATTGCTATAAAGGAAGCTAATAAACTTGGTATATTAGTAATTGGTGTTGTTGATACTAATTCTAATCCAGATGGAATTGATTATATAATACCCGGAAATGACGATTCTATAAATTCTATTAAGATATATACTAAACTTATAGCAAATTATTGTAAATAATTATTTTTATACGATGGTAAATTTCATGGACAATATCACATTAATAAAAAAAATACGAAGAAGTACTGGTCTTGGTGTACTAACATGTAAAAAAGCACTTAATAAATATAAAGGAAATATAGAGTTAGCTATAAATTATTTACTTACTGCACATAAATTAAAATCAAGAAACGTATTTCAAAATGAAGGAAGAATAACAATTAAAGTTTCAAGAAAAATGGTTTTATTGGTACAAATTAATTGTGAAACAGATTTTGTATCTAATGATATTACTTTTAAACGATTTGTAAACAAAGTTGCTAATAAAGTTTTATATACAAAACAAACAACTATTAAAAATCTTTTTCATAATAGATTAGACATTGATTTAACCGTGTTAATAAACAAACTAAAAGAAAATGTTATATTGCGTAATATACTATTAATTAACATACAAAGATATACTAACAATACTATTGCTTATTACACTCACAAAAATCGTATAGGTTCTTTAGTAATTATTAATAATTGTGATTTACAAGTTGCAAAAGATATTGCAATGCAAATTATAGCTACAAATCCATATTTCATTTACATTAAAGATATTACCAATAACGTTATAAAGAAAGAATTATCATATATCATATCTATAACAAACAACACCCCATTAACCATAGTAAATAAAATAATAAAAAACAAATTACAAAAATATTTTACTGAAACTAGTTTAGTTAACCAACTTTTTATAAGAGATAAAACACTTACCGTTTCAACTCTTTTATCACTTCATACTAACATACTTTATTTTTATAGGTTTGAATTTAACTAGTTTTATATTCTTTTTTTTTACATAACATATAAACACATTAATATAACACCCACTTCTTTTTTTTTACTAACTTTAACCATTTCTTCTTTTTTTTCTACCTCTAACAAATTACATCTTACATCTTACATCTAATATCAAACCTCAAACCTCAAACCTCAAACCTAACAACTCTAACCTCTAACCTCTAACCTTTAACAAACCTCTAACCTCTAACCTACAACCTACAACCTACAACTAACAACTAACAACTAACAACTATTAACTAACAACTAACAACTATCTAACATCTAACTATTAACCACACCTTAACTACAACCTCTAACATCAACAGATAAACTACAACCTCTAACATCAAACAAACAAAACATTTATTAACCATTTACCAAACAACACTCTAGTTTACATAACTTATAACGCAATTACTTCATATCAAACACAACATATAACTTAATTTTATAAATAACATCCTCAAACAAAACATAACCTCTAACCTTAAATAAATAAATATATAAACTCTAACTGGTTAAACATATATATATAACATCTAACCTAATATAGCAACAAATTTACTCTAACAATCAACAAAACAATAAAATAAAAGAAAAAATATAACCGCTAAATTAAAAGAAAAACATCATTTCTAAAAAGAAAGCAAAAAAAACATAAAACAACATCTAAAAAACTCTTAAAAGCAACCTCAAATAAATAACATCTAAAAAACAACCTCTAATAACTAACAGCTTTTATCTTTAAAACAGATATAAAGCAACAATAAAATCCTCTAACAGCTAACAGCTAACAGCTAACAAAAAAAATCATACATAAGAACAAATAACAACTAACAACTAACATAAATAAAAAGAAATAACAAAATTCAAAAAACAGCATCAAAAAAGTAACCATAAACAACAAAGTTCTAAAAACAGCATCAAAAAAGTAACCATAAACAACAAAGTTCTAAAAACAGCATCAAAAAAGTAACCATAAACAACAAAGTTCTAAAAACAACACAAAAAATAACAGATAAAAAAAAAGTTAAAAACATAAAACAAATACCATTAACGTCTAATATTGTAAAAAAGAATAGAAAACATAAACACAACAGAAACTATAAAAAATATAGCAGAATAAAAAAAAGCATAAACAAAAGAAAAAACAACTTTAAAGTAAAATAATATTAAAAAAAAAGAAAAGCAAAAAAAAAAGAGTGATATAAAGCAAACACTAACAACATACAGAAAACACAAACTGTATAAAAATTAAAAAAAAAGAAACAACTAACAGTTAACAAAGAACAAAGGCATAAAACAAAAAAAAGAAAACGAAATATACAATAAGCTGTAACTAGCTAACACGTAACAGAATACATAAAAAACGTATTCAAAAGAAAGAGAAGATAACAAACGTAAGAATGATTACGTTATATAATCCACGTTGCCGGCGAAATAGTACAAAATAAACAGATTAATTAGAAAATTTAGATGAAGATATCTAAAACCTAGTTATAAGGACTATTACATTAATACTTATGTATTATAGAACAATGATAAAAGTATAAAAGAGTTACTAATTATTAGAAAAAAGATTATGAAAACGTTCATTCATTTACGAATACACACTGAGTTTTCTTTAACAAATAGCATAATCAAAATTAAATCGTTAATGAATAAAATAATAAAACTTAGAATACCTGCTAGTTGTGTAACTGATGATAATAATGTATATAGCTTTATAAAATATTATAATACATCTATAATAAGTGGTATTAAACCACTCCTCGGTTGTGAGTTACAAATAAATTATAAACACAAAATTTATATTTTAACATTTATAGCTATGAATTCTACAGGCTATTTTAATATATTTAAATTAATTACTTTATCATGTAAAAGTTTATTACAAAAACAATATATATTGAAATTTTCAAAAGGGTTAATTATTATGTCAGGAATTAACAAAGGTAAAATAGGTTTTTTTTTGATTTCAAACAATATAAAGAAAGCTATATTATTGATAAATAAATTAATTAAGCAGTTTAAAGGTAGGTTATATTTAGAAATACAAAGAATATGTTTACAAAAGGAAGAATATTTACTAGCAAAATCAATATATGTAGCTAATAACAGTAAAACAGCTATTGTTGCCACAAATGATGTAATGTTTGTACAAAAACTAGCTTATGATATACATAAAACAAGAGTTTTGATACATGAAGACAATTTAATAAAAAAGGCAAATCAAAAAATGTTTTATAATAAAGAACAATATTTTAAAAACCCTATTGCCATGATTGTTTTATTTAAAGACATTCCAGAAGCTATTGAAAATAGCATAATGATTGCAATTCGTTGTAATATAACATTAAAAAAAAATACTGTTTATTTTCCAATAAGTTATTTATCTAACAGTGTTAATATAAGCAAGTATTTTGTATTATTATCAAATAAAAGATTAAATCATCGTTTAATAACAACAAATATATTTAAAATGAAAAAAGTCATTAAATACAAAATTAGATTATATGAAGAGCTTACCATAATTGTTAGTATGGGTTTTTGTGATTATTTTTTTATCGTAATGAATTTTATAAAATGGGCAAAAAATACAAGTATACCGGTTGGTCCTGGACGAGGTTCAGGAGCTGGTTCTTTGGTGGCTTATGCATTAGAAATAACAGATGTTGATCCAATAAAATACGATCTTTTATTTGAAAGATTTCTTAATCCGGAAAGAATTATGATGCCTGATTTTGATGTGGATTTTTGTATGAAAAAACGTGATAAAGTAATAGACTATGTCACAAACTTTTATGGTAAAAAATTGGTTGCACACCTTGTTACTTATAGTGCAATGTCAGCTAAATCTATAATAAGAGATGTTACTAGAGTAAAAGGGAAACCTTTATGGTTAGGTGAAAAAATATCAAAATTAATACCGGTTGATTTAGGTATAAGTTTAAAGAGAGCATTTAATAAAATATTAGAAATACGAAAGTTAATAGAAAATAATAAAGAAGCTAAGAGAATTTGGACATCATCTTTAAAATTAGAAGGTATAATAAAAGGAATAGGAAGACACGCTGGAGGAATAATAATTGCTCCTAAAAAAATAATAAATTATTATCCTTTAATATGTGATGATGAAGAAAAAAATATAATACAAGTAGATAAAAATGATGTTAAATATTTAGGTTTAATTAAATTTGATTTTTTAGGCTTAAGAACATTAACAGTAATTTATTTATCTTTATATTTTATAAATAATTCAAAAAAACCAACAAGAGAAATTTATAACATCCCTTTGAATGATTTTAAATCTTTTTCTTTACTTAACAAAGCTGAAACATGTTCAACTTTTCAATTAGAATCACAAGGTATGAAAGAATTAATAAAAAAAATTAAACCAAACAATATAACCGATATAATTGCTTTACTTTCTCTATTTAGACCAGGACCTATTAAGTCTGGTATTGTAGATGAATTTATCAAAAGAAAAAATGGGGAATACACAAATTGTTCTTATTTTGATGAATCAATAAAACCTATATTACGTTCAACTTATGGACTAATTTTATATCAAGAACAAGTAATGAGAATTACTAATAAATTAACAGGTTGTAGTCTAGGAAGAGCAGACTTGTTTCGTCGTGCTATACAAAAAAAGAACAATATAAAAAAATATCGTAAAATTTTTGTTAAAGATTGTGTAATAAATAAATTAAAAAGATATACAGCACTGAAAAAGTTTGAAGTTATAAAAAAATTTGCAGGTTATAGTTTTAATAAATCACATTCAACTGCTTATGGATTGATTTCATACAAAACAATATGGCTAAAAAGTAATTATCCAAGTCAATATATGGCATCTGTGTTATCTACAGAAATATATAACATAGAGAAAATTATGCAAAATATATCTGAATGTAAAAGAATAAATTTAATTGTTATACCTCCAAATATAAATATAAGTATTTATAACTTTAGTGTAAATATACAAAAAAACATTGTTTATGGATTAGGTGCTATTAAAGGAGTAGGTAAAGACTTAATATACAACTTAATTGGTAATAGAAAAAAAAATGGTCTTTTTTTTAATTTATTTGATTTTTATAACCGCATACCGGTACTAAATTTAAATAAACGTATTTTCTCTGCTTTACTATTTTCTGGCTGTTTAGATAATATTAGTCCATATAGAAAAAATATGTTATATACGATAAATACTGCAATAAGAATTACTTATCAAAATAAATATACTAGAATAATAGGTATTAATAAATTATTTATTTATACTGACTATAAACTTTATGAATATGTTAAACAAAATAAACAGATAGCTCTTTTAATTGGCGAAATTACTACTTTAGGATTTTATATATCTTTTTTTAATTCTTAGTTAAAACAGATTAAAATCTTAAATTACATTTTGTATGAAGTTATCTAAAAGATATTTATACTCAATAGTCAAGTCTTTAAATAGAAAAAAAATATGGATAGCTTTATCTGGAGGTAGAGATAGTTTATGTTTATTGGATTTAACATATAAATCATTAAAACAAAGAAAACATAACAAGTTAATCCAGAAATTATATGCTATTCATTTAAATCATTATTTGAATAAATACTCTGACAACTGTGAAAAGTTTTGCATAAAAAGTTGTAAAAATTTAAAAATACCTTTAATTATTAAAAGACAAAAAAAATATATTTTGAATAAAGAATTATCAGCACGGAACTTTAGATATTTTTGGTTTACTTATTTTTTAAATAAAAATGATGTTGTTTTTATAGCACACAACAAAAATGATAAAATCGAAAATTTGATTTTAAAAACAGTTAAAGGTTGTGGAATTAATGGTTTATCAAGCATTCCGTTTAAACGCAAATTGGGTAGTGGATGTTTACTTAGACCTTTTTTACATATATCACGTAACACAATAAATAATTATATAAAACAGTTAATGCTTAATTGGTTTGAAGATAAATCAAATTTTAATCTTAATTTTGATCGTAATTATTTAAGACATCATATAATACCCAAAATAAAAAACAGGTGGCCTGATTATTCTCTGTCTCTTAATAAATGTATTGAAAAATGTAAAGAAGCAAATTATTTATTAAATGAATTTTCAAAAGAAGTATTTAAAGTTATTGGTTATAATTCAAAAAAAATATATATTAAAACGTTAATAAAACTTTCTTATTATAAATTAAGATTGTTAATTAATTTTTGTTTAAATAGTATAGGCAATAACAATACATCAAATAAGAAAATAACTGAATTAATCAATCAAATAATAACTGCAAATTATTCTTGTTCAATATTAGTGAGATTTAAAACAATTACAGCTAGAATTTGGAAGGGAAGTTTATATTTTACAAATAATTATAAAAACAAGCCTGAAAATATATTTTTAAGTTGGGATTTAGGTTGTGTTAATAAAATAAATAAAATAAATATCAAATATTTCAAAATAAAAGGAGGAGAAAAAATAATACGATATGGTAAAATAAAAAGGATAAAAAGTTTATTACAAAAATTATCAATTCCACCTTGGGAACGTAAAACGTTTATAATTGTTTATTATAACGATAAACCAGTAGCTGCATTAAATACAACTTTTTCGTTAGTTTCTGATCATTGGAGTGCTAAAATAAAAATAAAATATCCTTTTAAATAATAATACAAATTATTTTTACAAACATAAAATATGAATTTAAATGAACTAAAAAAACAAAATGTACATGAATTGTTAAAAATAGCAAGTTCTATGAATGTCGAAAATATATTACGTTCTAAAAAACAAGATATTATTTTTGCGATTCTAAAAAAACAAGCTAAAGGCGGAGAAGATATATATGGAGAAGGAGTTTTAGATGTTTTACAAGAAGGGTTTGGTTTTTTAAGAAGCTCTGATAGTTCGTACCAACCAGGTCCTTCTGATATATATGTGTCTCCATCACAAATTAGACGGTTTAATTTACGTAAAGGTGATAGTATTTATGGGAAAATACGTCCACCAAAGGATGGTGAAAGATATTTTGCTTTATTAAAAGTAAATAAAATAAATTTTGATAGAATAGAAACTGTTAAACAAAAAATTTTATTTGAAAATTTAACGCCATTATTTCCAACTTATAGATTAATAATGGATGGTTCGACTGATGATTTAACGGCAAGGATTTTAGATTTGGTAGCACCGATTGGGAAAGGGCAGAGAGGTTTAATTGTTTCACCTCCAAAAGCTGGAAAAACTATGATGATGCAAAATATAGCTAATTCAATAGTACGTAACAGTCCAGAATGTTATTTAATTTTTTTATTAATTGATGAACGTCCTGAAGAAGTAACAGAAATGTCTAGAACAGTAATTGGTGAAGTTATTGCTTCGACATTTGATGAACCACCTACTAGACATGTACAAGTAGCTGAAATGGTTATAGAAAAAGCAAAAAGATTGGTTGAACATAAAAAAGATGTAGTCATAATGTTAGATTCTATTACTAGATTAGCAAGAGCTTATAACACAGTAGTTCCTTCATCTGGAAAAATTTTAACAGGGGGAGTAGATTCAAATGCTCTTGAAAAACCAAAAAGATTTTTTGGTGTAGCACGTAATATAGAAGAAGGTGGAAGTGTAACTATTTTAGCATCAGCGTTAATAGATACTGGATCAAAAATGGATGATATAATTTTTGAAGAATTTAAAGGTACAGGTAATATGGAAGCACATTTGGATCGTAAACTAGCTGAAAAAAGAGTGTTTCCTGCAATAAATATTAGACGCTCAGGTACACGTAGAGAAGATTTATTATGTAGTGAAGAAGAAATACAACGTATGTGGATTTTACGCAAAATATTACATAGTATGGAGGACGTAGAGGCAACAGAGTTATTAATAGATAGATTGAAAACTACTAAAAATAATATAGAATTTTTTGAATCAATGAAAAGAAGATAAAAAAAGGATGTAAGTTATGAAATACAATTCATATTATGAAAGTTATTATACAAAGTTAAAAAAAAATGAGAAAATAAAAAGTTATAAACAACTACAAAGCGTAGTAGAATTACGTAAAACTATTCCTATAAATAATGTAATAAGTAATATAATAAAATTTAAAAGAAAAGCAATAAATAATATAATAAATGGTAAAGATAAAAGATTATTAGTGATAGTAGGTCCTTGCTCAATACATGATACAACATCTGCATTAGAATATGCTAAGAAATTAAAAGTTTTATCTAATGAGTTAGATGATCAATTGTTACTTGTAATGCGTACATATATAGAAAAACCTAGAACTACTATTGGTTGGAAAGGATTCTTATACGATCCATTTTTAGATGGTAGTAATGATCTTAAGTATGGCATTTATATTTCTAGAAAACTTATGTGTGATATAAATCTTCTTGGGTTACCTATTTCGAATGAAATATTAAATCCAATAACTTCAGGATTTTTTGAAGATCTTATTAGTTGGGGTGCTATTGGAGCAAGAACAACAGAATCTCAAATTCATAGAGAAGTGGTAAGTGGTTTATCATTTCCAATTGGTTTTAAAAATGGAACAGATGGAAATATAGAAATAGCTATCGATGCAATAAAAACAGCAGTAAATAAACATTATCACATAGGTATAAATGATAAAGGATTTATTTCTATTATAAAAACAAAAGGTAATTTAAATACACACTTAATACTTAGAGGTGGAAATAATGGACCTAATTATTATAAAAATAATATAAATTTATATTGTCAATTAATGGCACGGAAAGGTATTGCTTCTAAAATCATGGTTGATTGTAGTCATTCAAATAGTGGCAAAAATCCTGAAAATCAAGAATTGGTATTAGATAATATCTTAGAACAACGACTTTATGGTAATACTTCGTTAATAGGAATTATGTTAGAAAGTAATATAAATAGTGGTTCACAACCTTTAAGTAACAATCTTCAATATGGAGTGTCAATAACTGATGGATGCTTAAGTTGGATAGAAACAGAAAATTTACTTCGTAAAACCGCGGTTAAATTGCGCGATACTATAACAAAAAAAAATAAGGTTATTGTTTAAATGATAAAAACACATATATTAGGATATCCTCGTATTGGAAATAATAGAGAATTAAAAAAAGCTTTAGAAGCATTTTGGAAAAAAGATATTAATTTAAAAACTTTAGAAAAAATTGGAAAAAAAATTAGAGAAAAAAATTGGATTACACAATATAAAACAGGATTGTCTTATGTCAATGTAGGGGATTTCTCTTATTATGATCAAGTTTTAAATATAACTGCAATGATAGGGGCAATACCTAAAAGATTTAACATACGTGAAAATAGTATGATTAATATAACAACATTGTTTAAAATGGCTAGAGGCTGTACAAGTAAAGGAAAACCTATTTCAGCATGTGAAATGACGAAATATTTTGATACAAATTATCACTACATTGTACCTGAATTAGAAATACATAATAAATTTTTTATATCAAATCATACAATTTTTAATGAGGTTAAAGACTGTCAAAAGTTAGGTTTAAATCCTAAAGTAGTATTGATGGGTCCTATAACATATTTATGGTTAGCAAAATCATATATTAATAAACTAAATTTTTTACCATCATTAATAAATATATATTCTAAGATTTTAAAAAAACTAGAAAAACAAAATGTTGAGTGGGTACAAATTGATGAACCTGTTTTAGTAGTAGAGCTTCCAAAACTATGGAAGGATTCATTTGAAATAGCTTATAAAAAATTATCAAAAACAATAAAAAAACTAAAGATAATGATAGCTACTTATTTTGGAGGTTTAGGTAAGAATATAGATCTGGTTTTATCTTTGCCTATTCACAATATACATATTGATATAATTAGAACACCTAAGAACGATTTAGAATTAATTTTAAACAAGTTTCCTACTGATAAATTATTATCTATTGGAATAATAAATGGTAGAAATATTTGGAAATCAAATTTAAAAGATATTTTAAATAAAGCAACAAAAATAAACAATATTATAAAAACAAGAATGTGGATCTCATCTAGTTGTTCTTTAATGCACATACCAATTTCTTTAAGTAAAGAAAAAAAACTAAATAGAACAATTTTAAACTGGTTATCATTTGCAAGACAAAAATTAGATGAAATAGTTATCTTGTCTAAACTTTTAACTAGTTATAGTGTTGGTGAAAATGAAATAAAATATATACAGGATAATACAAAGGCAATAGAGTCAAGAAAATTGTGCAACATTGTAAGTTCTCATTCAGTTAAAGAACGTATTAAACAACTAACAAACAATTATTTACAACGTAATCATTCATACTATACTCGTAAAAAAATACAACAAAAACAAATTAAACTACCTTTATTTCCAACAACGACCATAGGCTCATTTCCTCAAACAAATACAATAAGGCTTGCTAGAAGGACTTTAAAACTAGGAAAAATAAACATTGAAGCCTATGAACAGATAATGCGTTATCAAATATTATTTATAACAGCTAAACAAAATTTTTATGATCTTGATATGTTTGTACACGGTGAACCAGAAAGAAATGATATGGTTGAATATTTTGGTGAAAACCTTAATGGTTTTGTGTTTACCACTAACGGTTGGGTACAGAGTTATGGCTCACGGTGTGTTAAACCACCAATTATCTATGGAGATATTAAACGCAATAAGCCAATTACTGTAAGATGGATAAAATATGCACAAAACAACAGTTTTAAACCCGTTAAAGGTATGTTAACAGGTCCAGTTACCATTTTACAATGGTCTTTTGAGAGAGATGATCAACCTAAAGAAACAACCTGTAAACAAATAGCTTTGGCTTTACGTGATGAAGTAAAAGATTTAGAACAATCAGGTATAAAAGCGATTCAAATAGATGAACCTGCTTTACGTGAAGGTTTGCCGTTAAAGAAAAAAGATTATAAATATTATTTAAATTGGGCTATATCGTGTTTTAAAATTGCATCTTCTATAGTAAGCGATGAAACACAAATTCACACACATATGTGTTATTCTCAATTTAATGATATTATTGCATATATTTCTGAAATGGATGCAGATGTCATCACTATTGAAACCGCTAGATCAAATATGGCTTTATTAAAGGCTTTTAAAGCTTTTGAGTATAAAAATGAGATAGGTCCAGGTATATATGATATACATACAACTAATATACCAAGTGTTAACTATATGATTTATTTAATAAAAAAAGCAGCTAAAAGTATTTCTATAGATAGGATCTGGATAAACCCTGATTGTGGTTTAAAAACTAGAAAATGGGATGAGGTAGATTATTCCTTAAAAAACATGGTAAAAGCAGCTTATAAATTAAGAATTTATTTAAATAAAAACTAATTGTTTACTCGATTTGTTTTTTCTTTTAAACCAGAAATATTTAACCGTTTATATAATTCTTCTACAATTTCTGTATTACAAATATCTAAAAAAGAAATACAAATTAAACTATGTAACCAAACATCTGCGGTTTCTTTTATTATTTCATAACGTAAATATTTTTCTTTATATTTGTTATCTTTAAACTTTTTTATAGTTACAATTAACTCATTTATTTCTTCTTTTATTTTATTTAACGTTTTTATTAAGTCTTTGTTATACAACCCACTTAAATAAGAAGTTTTGTGATCTGATTGTTTACGATTTTGTAATATAATAAACAAACTCTCTATTTTTTTATCCATACTTTTTGTTATTCCTTTTCTATTTATAGTTGTTTTTATAGTATATATTTTGTATAATCTTCTTTCAGGGCTATTTTTTCCATAATTTTATCCACATATTCTTTAGTAACTATTATTTTGTGATCTATTTCATTGCCTTTATACATGGGTGTTTCTAATAGCAATTCCATGACGGTGTGTAATCTACGGGCGCCAATATTTTCGGTACTTTCATTAAATGAATATGCGATTTCTGCAATACGTTGTATACCTTCTTTAGTAAATTCAAGAGTAATTCCTTCAGTCTTAAGCAATGCTTGATATTGTCTGGTTAACGCAGATGATGGTTCTGTTAGTATTCTTTCAAAATCTTTTGGTGATAATGCAGAAAGTTCAACATGTATAGGTAATCTACCTTGTAGTTCAGGAATTAAATCTGATGGTTTTGATAAATGAAAAGCCCCAGATGCTATAAAAAGTATATGATCGGTTTTTATCATACCATATCTTGTTGACACTGATGAACCCTCAATTAAAGGTAGTAAATCTCGTTGTACGCCTTCTCTAGAGATTTCAGTTCCATTATTATCCCCACTTCGTCTAACAATTTTATCAATTTCGTCAATAAAAACTATACCATTTTGTTCAACTGCTTCAATAGCACTTTTTTTAATAGTTTCATCACTTATTAGCTTTGCTGACTCTTCTTCCATTAATAATTTTCTTGCTTCTACAATTGTAATTTTTCGATTTTCACGAGTTTGTTTATTAATGTTAGAAAATATACTTTGTAATTGATTAGCCATTTCCTCCATTCCAGGAGGTGTCATAATATCAATTCCTGATACTTTTTGAGTAAGTTTTATATCGATTTCTTTATTTTCTAATTCACCATTGCGTAATTTATTTATAATTAATTTACGGTTTTCAATATTATCATTTTCTTTGTTTTTTGATGATAAAATCGCATCTATTATTCTTTCTTCTACTGCATATTTTGCTTTAGTTTTTATTTGTTTATTTGCTTTTTCTTTTACTAATTTTATAGAAATTTCTATTAGATCACGTATTATTGATTCTACATCCCGACCAACATATCCTACTTCTGTAAATTTTGTAGCTTCAACTTTAATAAATGGTGCTTTTGCCATTTTGGCTAATCTTCTAGCAATTTCTGTTTTTCCTACCCCTGTAGGACCAATCATTAAAATATTTTTTGGTGTTATTTCGGAACGTAACTTATAATCTAACTGCATTCGTCTCCATCTATTTCTTAATGCAATAGCAACAGCTTTTTTTGCTTTTTCTTGTCCAATAATATATTTATTTAATTCTTCTACTATTTTTTTTGGAGTCATAATTTAACCTACCATTATTTTTAATAATCTAATAATTCTATAGAAATATTTTTATTTGTAAAAACACATATTTCCGCAGCAATAGTAATACTTTTTTTTACTATATCAAAAGCTGATATGTTTGTGTTTTCTAACAGTGCCATAGCAACAGCTTTAGCATAATTTCCGCCAGATCCAATAGTGATTATACCATTTTCAGGTTCTAAAATATCCCCAATTCCAGTAATTATTAAAGATATATTTTTATCAGCGACTGCCAACATAGCTTCTAATCTACGTAAAATTCTATCATTTCTCCATTCTTTTGCTAATTCTACGGAAGCTTTAATTAAATTGCCTTGATATTTTTCAAGTTGTGCTTCAAATAGTTCAAATAAAGTAAAAGCATCTGCTGTACTTCCAGCAAAACCAGATAAGACTTGACCTTTATAAACTTTTCGAACTTTAGAAGCATTACTTTTTACTACTGTGTTACCAAGTGTAACTTGGCCATCTCCAGCTATAGCAACTTTATTATTTCGTCTTACAGACACGATGGTAGTCATTTATATAACTCTATTAATTTATTTTTTAGTATTAATTGCTTATTTATAATTTATATTTTACTATTAAATAAAAAAAAAATATATATTTACTGTATTATCAATAAAATTTTATGAAAAAAAATATTCATCCTAAATATAAGAATGTTATTATAAAATGTTCTTGTGGTAATTTGTTTAATATCAAATCGACTTTAAAGAAAAATTTATTTGTTGAGATTTGCTCACATTGTCATCCAGTTTATTGTGGCAAACAAAAACAACTTAATATAGGCAATAGAATTGACAGATTTAATAAACAGTTTGGTAAAAAATAATGTTATTATCTAATGTTGTTTTGACAGGTCCGATGGGAACAGGAAAAAGCACTATTGGAAAACTTTTATCTAAGAAATTAAATTGTAAGTTTTATGATATAGACAAGGAAATAGAAAACTTTTGTGGGTGTAAAATTTATGAAGTTTTTTTATTAGAAGGAGAAAGTAGTTTTCGTAAAAGAGAACATAAAATAATAAAAGATTTGGTAAAAAAAAATGGAATAGTACTTTCTACAGGTGGCGGTAGTATAATGAATAGTAAAAATATACCTTTATTGAGAAACAAATGTATAATTATTTATTTGTATACTTCAATTTCAAATCAAATAAACCGTTTAGATAATACTACTGATCGTCCTTTATTGAAACGGAACAAAGTTAATAAATCTATATATAACATTTTTAAAAATCGTGAACGTATTTACCATTACTTAGCTGATATAATTATTAACACTGAAAACAAACTAGATTTAATTATCAAAGAAATAAAAAAAAGGATAGTTTTTTTTGAAAATCATTAAAATAAATCTTTTAAATAGTAAATATCCAATCTATATTGGATCAGGTTTATTAAAAAAAGGTGTGTATATACCTTATATTTTTGGCAAACAAATAATAATTATAACAAACAAAAAAATAGCATCATTATATTTAGATATTTTAAAAAAAAAATTACTTTTATATAATGTAAAAGTAGTTATATTGCCGGATGGAGAACAACAAAAAAATATTGCATCAGTTAAGCATATATGGGATTTGCTTATATACTATGGTTTAAATCGTACTAGCACAGTGATTGCACTTGGAGGTGGAGTGATAGGAGATATTTCAGGATTTACTGCATCTTGTTATCAAAGAGGTATTTCTATTATACATATACCAACTACTTTATTATCTCAAGTTGATTCTTCACTAGGAGGAAAAACAGGTGTAAATCATGAAAAAGTCAAAAATATGATAGGGTCTTTTTACCAACCAAAAGCAGTAATTATAGATGCAGATTTAATAAATACTTTAAACAATAGAGAAACATCTTCAGGTATTTCAGAAATTATAAAATATAGTTTAATATGTGATTATATTTTTTTTAAGTGGTTAGAAACAAATATAAAAAAATTAGTAACTTTAAATAAAACAATATTGCAATTTTCTATTTTAAAAAGTTGTATTATAAAATGTAAGTTTTTTATAAAGGATGAAAAAGAAAAAAATATAAGAGCTTTGCTAAATTTAGGACACACATTTGGTCATGCTATTGAACAATATAAAGGATATGGTAATTGGCTGCATGGAGAAGCTATATCAGTCGGTATAATGATTGCAACTAAAGTTTCTATAGAAATAGGTAGGCTAAAAGCAAGTGTTTTATATAGAATTTATAATTTATTATTAAAAGCTAAGCTTCCTATATATGTTCCTGTAGGAATGACATCAACAAACTTTATTAAGTTAATTAAATTAGACAAAAAAAATTTATATGAAAAAACAAGATTAATATTATTAAACAGAATCGGTAAAGGTCACATAATAAATAATATCAATGAAAAATTCTTATGTACTTTAATAGATTATTTACCAAAAAAAATAAAGTTAGTTTTGAATAGGTAGCAATTAATATGCTTATCTCTACTAAACACTCTTTAAATTCCCAAAAAAATAATTTACCAAATAAAAAAAATAGTTTGTTTACCCCATTAACATTTAAACCTTTTAGAATTATATGGTTTGCAGATTTAATTGCTAATTTAGGTACTTGGGCACAATCTGTAGCTTCTGTTTGGATTTTAACTGAATCTCATGCAAGCTCTATAACTTTAGCAATGATACAAGTAGTGACGGCATTACCTTTAGTATTATTATCGATTATTTCTGGTGTTTGGGCTGATAATTATGATAGACGTAAACTTATGTTACTTGGAATGGTTTTGGAGTTTACTGGTGGAGCTTTAATAACATCTTTGGATTTTTTTGGATTTTTAACTTCTACAAAATTAATATTATCTATTTTAGGAATGTCAATAGGTGCTTCTTTAGCTGTACCAGCATGGCAGGCAGCAATTAATGAACAAGTTTCTAAAAATCAAGTAACAAATGCTGTAATTTTAAACAGTGTAAATTATAATTTTGCAAGAGCGTTAGGTCCAGTAATTGGTGGAATTCTTATAAACACAGTTGGTACTGCTTGGGTTTTTTTACTTAATTGTTTATGTTATTTAGGTTTAATTTGGGCAGTTTGGCAATGGAAGCAAATTTATCCTAAAAGAATTTTACCACCAGAACATATCTATGAAGGAGTAATTTCAGCATTAAAATTTGCTAAATATTCTAAGGTAATGAGATCGGTAATGTTAAGATCATTTGTTTTTGGTCTTTCAGCCAGTGCATTATGGGCATTGCTTCCAGTCTTTGCTAATACTAAAGCTTCAATATATGGTTATATGTTAGGAGCATTGGGTACAGGTGCGATTGTGGGTAGTGCAATAGTAAATAAATTATGCCAGTTAGTAGATACAAACATAATGATTAGTTCGGCTTCTATTTTATTAAGTATAGTAATGTTATTAATTGGAAGTTTAAATATTAAATTATTAATTTTTGGAGCACTAATGATAGGAGGGAGTTGTTGGATTACAGTATTAGCAAGTTATAATTCATCAGTTCAAATGTTAGTGCCTGATTGGGTCAAAGCTAGAGCGTTAGCACTATATCAAACTACGTTGTATGCAGGTTTAGCAATAGGTTCTTTTGGTTGGGGGCATATAGCAGGTATTATAAAGGTCAGATTGGGATTGTTATTAGCAGGTTTATTATTATTACTAACTACTATAGCTTTATTAAACTTAAAATTGCCAAAAATAGATGATAAACATCATAGTATAATGCATCAGATACAGCCTAAATACAAATTAGAGTTTTCTAAATATAAAGAATCAATAATAGTATCTATTGAATATTGTATTCCTGTTAGTAATACTAATGATTTTATTGATCTTATAATAAAATTAAGAACTGTTAGGTTACGTAATGGCGCAAAATCATGGTCATTATATCGGAATGTTGAAGATAAAGAAATATGGCAAGAAATATTTCTAATACGTAATTGGTTACAATATTTAAGAATGTTAAGTAGAATAACAATTGCAGATAAAATTATTATAGACAAAGTTAATAAAATGCATATAGGAACAACCCCCCCTAGAACTTATCAAGGAATTCAACAAATAAAACCTAAAATATAATATAAGTTAATATAATTTCTCTATTAATGTTTTCCAGATACGTGTTATAAAATTGTTGTATGTAACAGTACTATGATTTACAATACTAACAGCTGCTTTTTCTGTACGTATTTTTTTTTCCATATAAGTGGTTTTTTTACTTAAAAGATTCTTTTTATTACTATATTTTTCTCCAAATATTTGATCATAACGTAATCTTTCTACTGCATAATGAGGACTTTCCATGTCCTGTTCTGGAATAATAATAATTTTTACATTTTGTCTTACTTCTATCTTCACTATAATGTTTCTTTTTTCATTTAATAGATAAGTTGCTATTGCCACTGGCAATACCGCTCTTATTTTAGAACTATTATCCTTCATAGCTTCTTCTTCAATCAAACGTAATATAGAAAGAGACAAAGAACTAACCTCACGTATTGTGCCTTGTCCATTACATCTTGGACATACTATACCACTGTTTTCCCGTAAAGATGGACGAATGCGTTGTCGTGACATTTCCATTAAGCCAAATCTTGAAATACGACATAATTGAATGCGTGCACGATCAACTTTAAACGCTGTACGAATTCTATTTTCTACTTCTCTTTGGTTTCTTGTTAACGCCATATCTATGAAATCAATTACTACTAAGCCACCAATATCACGTAATCTTAACTGTCTACCAATTTCATCAGCTGCTTCTAAATTTGTATGTAAAGCTGTTTCTTCTATATCATCACCTCTAGTAGCACGCGCCGAATTTATATCAACAGATACTAAAGCTTCTGTAGAATCTATAAATATTGATCCACCTGAAGGCAATTTAACCTCTCGTTGATAAGCAGTTGCAATTTGAGATTCTATTTTAAATTTAGTAAAAAGAGGAAGTTCATCTTTATAAAGTTTTATTTTTTTTTGATAAGTAGGCATAACTTGTTTAATAAAATTTAGAGCATCATTATAAATGTATACACTATCTATTAAAACTTCACCTATATCTTGTCTTAAATAATCACGCATTGCACGAATAATAACGTTAGATTCTCTATATATTAAGAATGGAGCCGATCTTTTATTTGCTTCTTCTGTAATTGCTTCCCATATTTGAATTAAATAATTTAAATCACATTGTAAATCTTTACTTGAACGGCCAATCCCTGCGGTTCTAACTATTATTCCCATATTCTTAGGTATAAATAATTTCTTTATAGCTTCTTTTAATTTAAATCTATCAGTACCTGTAATCCGTCTAGAAATCCCTCCTGATCTATAATTATTCGGCATTAAAACTAAAAATCTACCTGCTAAACTAATATAAGTAGTTAAAGCCGCACCTTTATTGCTACGTTCTTCTTTTTCAACTTGCACTATTAATTCTTGACCTTCTTTAATTATTTCTCTAATATTTGAATTACAATCATTTAATAAATATTCTTTAGATATTTCTTTTATAGGTAAGAAACCATGTCTTTTGGCTCCAAAATCAACAAAAACAGCTTCTAAGCTTTGTTCTATTCTTATGATTTTAGCACGATATATATTAGATTTTCTTTGTTCTTTATTACAGTATTCAATATCTAAATCATACAATAATTGCCCATCTACCAGTGCAACTCTTAATTCTTCTGGTTGGCTCGCATTTATAAGAATTCTTTTCATTTCTACGTTTACTTTTTCTCCTATTTGTTGTAAGTATGTAATATGTTTTTGTATTTAAATATTAACAGTAAAGAAATATTTTAGCAATTAAAGATCAACTATGACTAATTATAATAAATATAAAAAAATAAAATCAATTCTATTTAATCAAAGACTAGATAATTTTTTAAAAAAAAAGTTAAAAGGAATTAAAACTAGTTTAGTTTATCGTCTTATCAGAAAAGGATTTATAATAATTAATAACAAAACCGTTACAGCTAAGAATAAATTACAATTAGGTGATAAAATTAGAATTCCTATATTATATATTAATAAAAATCAAATAAATATAAATGAAACCTTGAGATTTTCTTTTAGTAATACAATTACTTATGAATCTAATGATTGGTTTATAGTTAATAAACCGTCTGGTTTTGCTGTTCATGGGGGTTGTATTGGTAATATAGGTTTAATTGACGCTTTATTTTTAATTAGAAAAGATCTTAATTTCATTTATTTAGTTCATCGTCTCGATAAAAACACTTCTGGATGCTTGTTATTAGCTAAATCTATAAATTTTTTACTTTTTATTAATTTCGCATTCAAAAACAAATATGTAGAAAAATGTTATTTAGCGTTAGTTGAAGGTGCTTGGCCTATAAAGTTTACATATATATCTGCGCCAATTAAGAAATATAAATTACATCAAAATAGAGTACACTATAATATAGTTAATCAATTGGGTAAACCATCATATACGTTTTTTGAAATCTGTAATAAATTTACTGGATTTACATTAATAAAAGTATTTCCCATTACAGGTAGAATGCATCAAATACGAGTTCATACTGCATATTTAGGTCATCCTTTATTAGGCGATGAAAAATATGGTAGTATTTTTGGTAAAAAGTTTTCTTTTTATTTAAAGCTTAAAAGACTTTTTTTACATTCTTATTTCTTACGATTTCCAGAACTTAAAAGTGGATATTTTATTCAAATTAAAACAAAACTTGATAAAGATCTTTTTTTAGTATTAAATAGAGCAAATACATACCTAACATATTAAGGTAACTACAATGGCTGTTCAAAAAAATAAAAAAACTCGTTCTAAAAGAGGTATGCGTCGCTCACATTCTGCATTGGTATTACCTACTTTAAATAAAGAAAAATTTACCGGCATTATACATCGTAGACATTATATAGCTGAAGATGGTTATTATCGAGGTAAAAAACTGTTTTAGAGTAGAGGTTTCTGAAGATGTCTAATTTAACAAAAAAAATAAAATCAATAGTATCGAAACAATTTAATATTAACCCTCTTTTTATAACTTCTACTTCTTTGTTTATTGAAGACTTAGGTGCAGATTCACTTGATATAATTGATTTAATAATGACTTTAGAAGACGAATTTAAACTAGAAATCAGTGATGAAAAATCAAAACATATAAAAAGTATACAAGATGTTGTTTGTTTATTAAATACTTTTAATTAATTTATTATCAAAAACTTAAAACATATTTAAAACAAAATAAAATATTCATTTGGCCTTTTTTTATATCACGGTTTTTTGTAATAAATAATTTTGTTTACTTCTTTATAACAATTAGTTCAATATAACAAATATATACTTCTTATACTAAGGTGTTTTTTTACAAAGCTCTCACTATATTTCTTGGTTACAATATTAAAATATATACTTATTTATTTATTTTAAGGCTTATTATGTACTTCTTTTCTCTTTTTTAGCTTAGTTTTTTGTTCATTCTCTATTCCTAATCACATACATTAACAACTACACTATAAAATACCTATTTTTTTTTACAACTACCTTAACTTCTTTACTTTAACAAACCTTTTCCTCTTCCATACAACTCCTCTTTCTTTAACAAACCTTTTCCTCTTCCATACAACTCCTCTTTCTTTAACAAACCTTTTTTAAAATCAATTTCTATTCTTTAACAAACCTTTTTTTTAATTAATTTCTATTCTTTAACAAACCTTTTTTTTATTAACAACCACTTCTTAACTTTACCATACAGCATTAAAAGTTTAACAACCCTTCTTTTTATTTAACAACCACTTCTTTGTCTTTAATTTCAATACAAAACAAAAACCTCAAATAACTTAACTTTTTTTACTAATCTTCTTTACACAATACCTCTCTATATTACATACCTTAAACCTAACAACATCGTCTATTAACTATTTCTTCTAAAATAATATTTTGTAACAAATAACTACATAGCATATCTCATACATCTTTTAACAAAACATCTTGCATTACTCATATCTTATATTTCATACCTTTCACATCATTCCTTTCTCATTACATATTTATGCACACCTTACACAGCCTTCATCATACACTATTCTGTATCATATAACTTGTTACTTTCTTTTTTAACAACAAGACACAAATTAAATTACTACACAATATAACTTATTTTTACCTTTCTCAAACATATAATACACAAAAGCATATTTCATTAACTATAATAATATCAGGATTTGCTGTTTATAACAAAAAGCCACAAAAAATAAAATACAACATATACATTATACAAAACAAATCTCAAACATATAATACACAAAAGTATCATTCAAAACTCTTTTCTTATTGATATAACAAAATTTAACAAATCAAATAGCCTAAAACATAACAAATAAATCAGAAACATACAATCCAATTAGTTAACAACAAACACAAATTCATTGAACTTCTTTTTTTTTTTATTTCTTATATTACGTGTTTAAAATACAATAATTAATTAACAACAAACAGCACTCTTATTTATATGCTGTATACTATAGTTAAAAAACACACAAAATACTAATTTTTAATAAAAAGCATAAAACATAATCCATTAACAATAACTCCACTAACATCAAAACAAAACACATCTACCCTCAAAACAAAATCATAAACCTTTAATAACTATTTAAGTTAGCATAACACATCAAGCCTTTAAACAAATCCATAAACATTAAACAACTATTTAAAAAAACCACAACACAAACCTTTTACCATTCCAATTAAAAACTGAAGTATATAACACATATGAACTTAAATAAACATAAAAACTAAAAACAACAAATAAAGCATAATAACTAAACAAAATAACACAAATAAAATAAATTTAAAAGTAATCCTAAAAAAACAAAACAAGAAAATAACAACAAAAACAAAAAAGCAGAAAACAAAAAACATAAACATAAACAGCAAACAGCAAACAGCAATCAAACAACAAACAACAAACAACATAAATCATTAATCACAAATCACAAATCACAAAAGCTAAAAAGGAAAAAATATACAGCATAAAACATTAAGCAGAGATCATTAAACAAAACCATAAATAAGCAATTAACAAAGCACAATAATAAAGATTAAAATTAAATTAATAAATATCCATATAAATTAAAATATAAAACAACATATAGCTAAAAATAAAAGAAACACAAAACACCTAATAGCAAAAACAAACTTAATAACCTATAGCACAGAACACAAAAACAAATCAACAAAAAAATGCTTACAGCTAACTTAACTACATAAACCGTTAAAAGAAAACAAATAAATAACAAATAGAGCATAAGTACAAAAGGAAGAAAAATTTTTACTAACAACTAACAACTAACAACTAACAGTAACAGTAACAGTAAAAAAATAAAAATCAAACAACACAACAATTAAAAAGATAAAATTAAGAAATACACATAACAAAAATTTAATAAGCATCAAAAAGTTTAAACAAAATAAAATTAAAAGCATGCAGTAAAAAAACATAAAACCGTAAAAATGAATTTTAAAAGAATATAGGAAGAAATATGAAGTTTAAATTTAACAATAAAAAATATTGTTATTTCGATGAGTTTCCAAAACTTAAAAACAGAGACTGGATTGATAAAAAAATAAGTAAAACACCTATTTTGGTTAGTGAAGATTTACGAGATGGAAATCAATCTTTAATAGAACCAATGACTGTTGAAACAAAAAAAACAATGTGGACTTTATTAATAAATATTGGTTTAAAAGAAGTTATGGTTGGATTTCCTTCGGCTAGCAAAGCGGATTTTGATTTTGTAAGATGGTTAATCAGAAACAAACAAATTCCTGAAGACGTTACTATTGCTGTTTTGGTGCAAGCAAGAAAACCGTTAATTAAACGTACTTTTGAGTCTCTTGTTGGAATAAAAAAATCAATAATACACTTTTACAATTCTACGTCTCCTATACAAAGAGATCGCGTATTTAAAGCACAGAAAGAAGCAATTATAGCAATAGCTGCTAAAGGCGCTAAATACATTTTACACCAAACAAAAAAATATAAAAACGTAAATTGGATAATAGAATATACTCCAGAAAGTTTTTCTAATACAGAAATTGATTTTACTTTAACTATTTGTGAAACAGTACTTGATATTTTAAGTCAAAAAAATATATATAAAGTTATATTAAATTTACCTACTACAGTTGATTTAACAAGCCCTCATGTTTATGCAGATCAAATAGAATATTTTTGTAAAAACATAAGTAAACGAGACAAAATTATAATATCTGTTCACACTCACAATGATAGAGGATCTGCTATAACTTCCTCAGAAGTAGCAGTGTTAGCGGGAGCTCAACGTATAGAATGTACGTTATTAGGCAATGGTGAACGTACTGGAAATCTGGATTTAATTGCCTTCGCTATGAACTTATACAGTCAAGGTATAGATCCAAATATTGATTTACATTGTCCAGAAGAAATAATAGATATTGTAAAACTTTGTACTAAGCTACCAATTCATCCACGGCATCCATGGGTAGGAAAGCTAGTATATACGGCTTTTTCTGGTAGTCATCAAGATGCTATACGTAAGTCAATAAAAAAACAAAAACAAAAGGAAATATGGCAAGTAGCTTATTTACCTATAGATCCAAAAGATATAGGTCGTAGTTATAAATCTGTTATTCGACTAAATAGTCAATCAGGTAAAAGTGGGTTCGCTTTTTTACTTGAAAGAGATTATAAAATAAAATTACCACGTTGGATTAGGAATTATTTGGCACCGTTAGTACAAAACGAAAGTGAAAGAAATATGTTTGAATTATCTAGTTGTGAACTATATAGTATTTTAAAAAATAACTGTTTTTTAGAAACACCATTTTGTTTGCTAAATTATTATATCTATAAAAATAGTTTACAAATATGCTTTAATAATAAACTGATTGATAATAAAGTGACTTACAATATGTATTTTTCAATACTTGAGTGTAAAAAAATATTATTAGCATTTATAGAGATGTGGACTTTACATAAGCTTACATTAATAAAATATTATATACAAAAAATTAATAAGTATTATATAGCGCTTATAAGAATAAATCTACATAAACACCTTTTAATTGGAACAGCTATAGACTTTGATATAATTTCTGTTTGTTTAAAATCTATTTTATCAGCTATAAATAAAAATTTTATGGATTGTAGGGCTAATAAAATAACTTAGCCCTTTTTATTTTAGTTTTATTGAAGCTGCTTGAAACACTTTTTTATTTTACGTACATTTTTTATTTTTTATGACTTTAATAGAAGCTGCTTGAAGGCCTTTTTTTCCTTGCGTTACTTCAAACGTTACTTTTTGACCATCTTGAAGTGACTTAAAACCATCATCTTGTATTTCTGAGAAATGAGCAAATAAATCTCCACCACAATCGTCTGGTGATATAAAACCGTAGCCTTTAGTGTCATTGAACCATTTTACAGTGCCTGTTGCCATTTTTTCCTTACATACCTTTTTTTCTTTTTTTTAACAGTGCATAAGATGTTTAACTTATACTAAAAGCTGACATTCCCCGCTACTTTTTCCATACCTCATTTCTTATTTTTTTTAACAGCTCTTTTATTTAGTTTGTTGTACGCATTACACCTCAAATACATACTACACTTTTATATTTTAAAGTGGTTAGCTAAACATCGTACATTTCATACAAATTCTTATCAAATTTTTAAAACTCTTTTTTTTTTACACATTAAAGTTGTTTTTTATTTCTTTATTACACATTTTTTCTATTTAAATTTCAAGCAATCCTCTATCCTTTTTATAACTATAAACCTTTATTCTTGTTATATATTTAGTCCAACAACTTATACTTTTTTACTACAATTACTTACAACTATAACTAACACAAATATCATATCTACATCTCAACATAACAATTAACATATAACATAACAAATATTAAACATTTATACCTGATAACTGTTTTTACTTAACCTATAACACAAAATCTCTAACACATAACAAAAACTACAAAGCTGATAACACATTTAACTAAATAAACAACAAATATACAAATAAAAAACAACAAACTGCAAAACAAATTCACAAAAACAAGTTTGTTAGCCTGTAATACATCAAAAAGCATAAAAAAAATAAAATATTATAAGTAACGATGTTGTATTAATAAAACAAAAACAAATAACAGTAAAAAAACAATAAACTCTAACCGCAAAGAAATTTATAGTATAAAGAACAAGAATTAAAATAAAACACAAAGCTAAAATCAACACATAATAAAACAAACAAAGATACCATACATCTAACAAATATCACAAAAGAAAAAAAAGCAATGCAGAGAACAAAAAACTTTTTATATATATTAAAGCATATGTAAAACAAAATATTAAATATAAGAACTATGCAAGATATAAGTTTAAAGCGCTTATTGAGGATGAAAAAGATAGTACTATATGTTACCGTTAGGTTTATCAATGTATGTGTTTAATAATGGTAGTATCAGCTTTTACATTTATATCTTTTGTTTATGAAATATAAACAGAAACAGTTAAAAATTTAACCGTTAAGATATATAGAGTTTGAAAGTAAATCACTAAGCTAAGATCATAAGTAAAACTTTTTTTTAAGTGCGCTTTTGGTGGTTTATGGTAAAAAATGTTTGCTATTAAAAGTTTATATCTTTACTGTTTGTTGTTCATTCTGCTTTTTTTAGATTTATGTTTTGTATTTAACATTTTAAAAGGTTGTACAAGGTTTTAATAACTGTAAGTTTTGTTTTACTTATTAAAACTCATATAAATAACTAATAAAAAGAAAATTTATTAAGGCTGTATGATTACTAAAAAAGATTATTTGGTACACTAAAACTAAAGACTTGATTAGTAGATGTAAAAAGGTTAAAAGTGGTTGCTTCGTGCTTAAGAATTAAAAAAAGTTTATTTATTTTTGCTTAATGTTTGATAGGAAAATAAAAAGAAGTGTTATTTGTAATAAGGGGTAAAGAAGTTTAAAAACATCAAGGGTTTATTAAAATTATCTGTTATTAGCTTTTATAAAAAATTATATTTTTGTTAAGCTTAACAAGCTATTTAATTATTTTTTTACTATTTACTGTTATTACATTTTAACTGTTTGTTACTAATATGTTTTTACTATTCTTTTGTACTTTCTTTGTTTTCTTTTCTTTTATATTCCTAAAAATTATACACAAGTATTTAAGTATTCTTATGTTTTATGAGTTTTAAAATCTATTAAATATGTTATATAAAGTAGGTAATATAAGTTGTATTTGTTAAATAAAGTAGGTAGGTTAAATAGTAGCTATGGTATTCGCTTATATGTATGTTATTTACTAATTTATAGTTATTATATAAAAGACAGAAAGAAATAGTTGTTTGAACAACACAAAAATTTTTATATAAAGAATAGGAAATGTGTACACCTAAAAGAAAAACAGCAAACAGCAAACAGCGATACATAAAGCTCAAAGCATATATTACATACTACATATTGAAAAATTATGATGGTTAATAGATTCAAGACTATTAGATAATGCAAAAAATAGGTATGCTAACTATTAGATAATGCAAAAAATTGGTATACAGGCGTTTATAGTTTATTATTGTGTTAAAGTGTATGTTACATGAAAAGTTTATTTAAGTTATGCTAGTTAAACAAAAAATAATTAGAATAATGTTGTAGGCTGAATCATCTTTGTTAAGTTATAGTATTTTATGTTTTTATGTCTGTAATATGCTAATTGTTGTAATTTTGTGGATATGTAATGCATTAGCGGTTAGCGGTTAGCGGTTAGCGGTTGTTGGTTGTTAGTTGTTAGTTGTGTGCTGGATTAGTAAGAGCACGGCTAATTGCTAATTGGTATAGGTTATATATAATACGGGTATTAGATGTATGTTAACGGTTGTGTATCTTATAACATAGTTATTTAAATAATGTATAGAGAGCAAAGAAGTTGTATAAAAATATTGTGTATAATACAGGAGTATGGCTGTATATGTTATTAAGGGAAAAAAATAGGTCTGTATGAAATTATACGAGCTGGTACATAATGGATGAGGTATAGATAAGTGTAAATATTATATATATTATAAAAAATAAATTGTGCAAGAAATTAAGGTTTTGCAGGAATATATATTTTTTTTGTTTAAAAGTTTATGTTGGTGTGTATTAGGTAATGTAATTGAAAATTGTATTCTAAAATTTGTGCTTTACTGTTTTTTTTTTATACACACTAGTTTATAGTATATGACTAAGGTTATATGTTAAAAATTGTTGTATAAATGTTTAATAAAATATGTTCTTTTGTTTATTTTTTAAAAAACTTATATTACGTTATATGTGGTGAAGTCAGTTATGCCATATTATGTTTAAATTTTGTAATGTATTTAAATCGGTTACAAGTTTTGTAATTTATATTTTGTACTGTAACTAATGTAAGGTTATATGAAATTTATTAGAGTTGTATCTTTAATGGTGTAGGATCTTTAAAAAGGTTATATTTAAATTTAGACTGACTAAAAGTGAAGCTATTGTAAAAAAAAAAGCAAACATGCTGAGCTGTTTAAAAAAAAAGTGTGTTATGTAAAAGTGCAAGCAGTATTGCTGGTAGGATGTAGGATGAGTTGTGTAAGCAGTTATGAAAATTGTTTTGATTTTAGGCTGTTTGCTAAAAAAATATTTATAATTAAAAAAGTTTATCGCTAAAAAACATTAGTATCAGTTTGGGCTTTGCTGCTTGGTATTATGTGTTGTGGTTTGTTAAAATTTAATTGTTAACAGATAAAGTTGTACACAAAACTATCAAAGTTATTTGGTATTTCGTATTAAACTTATTTAATATTGTGTTGTAGTTTATTGTGTTTCTATAAAATGTAGTTTTTTTTTTAGAAGTATTGTTAGTTGTATTACAACATAATAGTTTTATTTTGTATTTGCTGTTTTTGTGTAAAACAATCTATTTTTATGATTTTATATTATGAAATGTAGTTGTATTTGTTAAAGATAAAACGTGTTAGCTGTTTTTAATATGATAGATTGATAGTGTTGTGTTTGTTAATAGCTGTTTGATGCTTTGTTTAAAAGGGTAGATGTTAGATAATAAAGGTTATTTTTTAGATGTTAGATGTTAGATGTTAGATGTTAGCAGTTAGCAGTTAGCAGTTAGATAATTTATAATTTATGTTTGGTTTTTGATGTGTTTATGTTTTATCTTTGTTTTATACGGTATATTGGTTATATTAATGTATAGTTAAATGGTTAAATGTTAACAGCTAAAGTTGTTTATATAACTTGTTTTTATGAAAAATAAAAGAGGTGATAGGTAAAGGTGTTTTTGTGCAAGCATTTATGTTTTGTGTTTTTGTGTAATATGTATGTAAGCTGGTAACAAGTAGATTTTGATGTTTGATGGGCAGTGTAGTTTGATTTGTGTTAAACGGTGTGGTGTTTGTTAGTATATAGTAAAACTAGTTGTATTGTGTTATTAACGGCATGTATAAATGGTTAAAAAGGGTAGTTGAAGCGTAAAGAAGTATGTAAGAGGATTGGTATTAGAAGTATAGTTTGTAGTAAAGGTGTTTAATAGGTAAATGCTAAAATAAAGTAAAAGTTTGTATATAACAAAAAGGAAATGGTGTAGTGTTTATGCGATAGATTAAATTGATGTTAAAAGATAGTATTTGGTTGTTGTTAAAGGTTAAGTGGTAGTTTATTTATGCCAAAAGTTTTTTGTTAAGACATAGAGTTAAAATACAATATGATAAACGAAAAAAATATGAGTATAGGTAAAAGTTGTTATGCGAGTTTAAAGGAAGTGAGGCGTAGTTTGTGATAAGTGTAAGATATGTTCTAAAAAAAGGAACATTTGAATAAAGGCCGTTATGAAAGTATAAAAGGAAAAAGTAATATGTGTTAGTTTAGTTTGTTGTAAAACGGTAGTTTTTTATTATGATAATAAAAAGAGAACTAGATAATGTGTTAGTTTGTTGTAATAACTTAAACAGTTGTAAGGTTATTTTTATAAGATCTGAAAAAAGTAATATGTGGTAATGATTTGTAAACTTTATGTTATATGAAATAAATAAAACAAAAACTATGTAATAGGAATTGTAGTTATAAAAAATAGTTATTAAAGCAGTTAAAAAGGCTTGTTGTTAAAGTTGCTAAAATCTGAAAGGAATGAGTAAAGGTATGGGTAAGTTGTGATAAAAAATAAAATTTGTTAAAAAGGTAAAAAAATATGTCAGGTAATACATTTGGTAAATTGTTTACAGTAACTACATTTGGTGAAAGTCATGGATTTGCTTTAGGTGCTATTATAGATGGTTGTCCTCCAGGAATAGAAATAAGTGAAAAATATATTCAAAAACAATTAAATAGAAGAAAACCAGGTAGTTCAAAATATACTACTCAACGGCGAGAACCAGACAAAGTAAAGATATTATCAGGTCTTTTAAAAGGAATTACTACAGGAACACCAATTGGATTGTTGATAGAAAATATAGATCAACGTTCAAAAGATTATAAAACAATAAAAAAACAATTTCGTCCTTCTCATGCAGATTATACATATTATCAAAAGTATGGCATTAGAGATTATAGAGGAGGAGGTAGGTCTAGTGCAAGAGAGACTGTAATGCGAGTTGCTTCTGGAGCAATAGCAAAAAAATATCTTAGTAAATTAAATGTGTTTATACGTGGCTATATAAGTCAAATAGGATCTATAAAGTTACCTTTTGTAACTTGGAAGATAGTATACACAAATCCGTTTTTTTGTGCTGATCCAAATAAAATAAATTATTTAGAAAAATATATGAAAAAATTACAACGTGAAGAAGATTCTATTGGAGCAAAACTTACATTAATTGCATATGGAGTACCTATAGGCTTAGGTGAACCAGTATTTGATAAATTAGATGCAGAATTAGCTCACGCTTTAATGAGTATAAACGCAGTGAAAGGCATAGAAATAGGTTCTGGGTTTTTATCTGTAAATCAAAGAGGTAGTGAACACAGAGACGAAATTAAAAATAAAAAAATTATTTCTAACAATTCTGGAGGTATATTAGGAGGTATTTCTAATGGGCAATCATTAGTTTTAAACTTAAGCCTTAAACCTACTTCGAGTATTACTATACCTGGCAACACTATAGATATGTATGGAAATTCAATTAAAGTAATTACAAAAGGGCGCCATGATCCTTGTGTAGGTCTTAGAGCCATACCAATTGCTGAAGCAATGGTTGCATTAACATTAATGGATCATTTCTTAAGAAATCGTGCTCAAAATATTGATGTAAATGTAAAAAATAAAATAGGAGTTAACTAAAATGACAGGACAGACGCTATATGAGAAAATTTGGTCTGCTCATCTTATAAAAAGTCGTGAAGATGGAACGGCATTAATATATATAGATCGTCATTTACTACACGAAGTAACCTCGCCTCAAGCATTTGACGGTTTACGTTTAAATAAGCGTAAAATTTGGAGGGTTGATACAAACATTGCTACTGTTGATCATAACGTACCAACAAACGTAGAAGAACGTATACATGGTATAAAAGATGAACTTTCTCGTATTCAAATAAATTTGTTAAAAAAAAATTGTAAAGATTTTTTAATAAATAAGTTTTTTAACATAAAAGATGTTAGACAAGGTATTGTACATGTTATAGGACCAGAAATTGGTGCAACTTTACCAGGAATGACTGTTGTTTGTGGCGATTCTCATACATCTACACATGGTGCTTTTGCGGCTTTAGCCTATGGTATTGGAACCTCAGAAGTAGAACATGTATTAGCAACACAATGTTTGTTACAACGTAAATTAAAAAATATGAAAGTTTGTATTAATGGAGAGTTATCAGTAAAAGTAACTGCAAAAGATTTAATCTTGTCAATCATAAACATTATTAGTACAGATGGAGGCACAGGATATGCAGTAGAATTTACAGGTAGTACAATTAAAACATTGTCTATGGAAGGTAGAATGACCATATGTAATATGGCAATTGAAGCAGGAGCAAAAGTTGGGTTAATTTCAGTTGATCAAAATGCAAGTAATTATCTGCATGGGCGTGCATTAGTACCTAACATTATTTGGAATAAAGCAATAATAAAATGGAAAAACTTGTTTTCTGATTATGATGCTAAGTTTGATGAATATATAAAAATAAATGCAAAAAATATTGAACCTCAGGTAAGCTGGGGAACGCAACCTGATATGGTGGTTGGAGTTAATGGAAAAATACCTAATCCTAAAGATTATCCAAAACCTGACCGTAAGAACATAGAATTAGCTATTAAATATATGGGTTTAAAATCTGAACAAAAAATAGTAGACATTAAAATTGATCGTATTTTTATCGGATCATGTACTAACTCACGCATTGAAGATTTACGTATTGCAGCTAATTTTCTAAAAAATAATCATATTGCTGCTACTATAAAAGAAGCTATTGTTGTACCAGGTTCATGTTATGTAAAAAAACAAGCGGAATTAGAAGGATTGGATGAAGTATTTATTTCTGCTGGATTTGAATGGCGAGAGCCAGGTTGTTCAATGTGTTTAGCTATGAATTCTGATAAACTAGATTTAGGGGATAGGTGTGCATCCACATCGAATAGAAATTATGAAAGCCGTCAAGGCTATGGTGGTAGAACTCATTTAGTAAGTCCAGCTATGGCGGCTGCGGCATCAATAGCTGGTCATTTAATTGATGTCCGTTAGAAAAAGGAAATAAAACACACAGAGTAAAAATATTCAGTATTGTTTTTCATATAAGTATACGTCTGTAGCTCAATATCAAGATTGTGTTTTTATAAAAAGAAAAAAGATACGTCTGTAGCTCAAATGGATAGAGCTTTACCCTCCGACGGTAAAGGTTAAGGGTTCAAATCCCTTCAGACGTAAAATAATTTATAGGTTATTTAGTTAATGTTAATAAGTACGTTAGTTTTAAAGAAAAATGATCGTGAAATAAAACGAATATGTAATATCGTATATATCATAAATGATTTAGAAAATCATTTTGTTTCAATTGATAATAGTTTGTTACGTTATAAAACATTAGAATATCGTAAACGAATAATTAAAGGTGATTTACTTGATATGTTATTGCCTGAGGCTTTTTGTACTATTCGAGAAGCTAGTAAACGTATATTGGGAATACGGCATTTTGATGTTCAAATCATAGGTGGAATTGTTTTACATAAGGGTTTAGTTGCTGAAATGAAAACTGGAGAAGGTAAAACTTTTGTAGGGACTTTACCTACATATTTAAATGCATTGCCAGGTCATGGTGTCCATGTAATAACAACAAATGAATATTTATCAAAAAGAGATTCAAAGAATCTGCGTCCATTATATGAATTTCTTGGTTTAAGTAGAAAAACAATATATGCTGAACAAATATTACAAGAAAAAATATCTGCTTATAAAGCGGATATAACTTTTGGTACTAACAATGACTATGGTTTTGATTATTTACGCAATAATTTGGCTTATGAAATAAAAGAAAAATTTCAAAGAAAACTTAATTTTGCTTTACTTGATGAAATAGATTCTATTTTAATAGATGAATCTCGTACCCCATTAATAATTTCAGGACAATTAGATTCAGGTACTCAAATATATTATTTAATTAAAAATATAGCAGAAAAATTAATAATAAATAAAAAAAATATATATAAACATCAACAATGCGATTTTGTTTTAGATGAAAAACAAAAACAAGTTTATTTAACTGAACAAGGACACAAATATATAGAATTTATTTTAAAATCAAAACAAATAATAAAAAGCTCTGATTCGCTTTATTCAGTTAATAATATAGATTTTGTAAAAAAGATAAAAGCAGCTTTATTAGCACTATATTTATTTAAAAAAAATGTTGATTATCTTATTATTAATAAAGAAATAATTATAGTAGATGAAAATACAGGACGTGTTATTCCAGGTAAAAGATGGTCAGACGGATTACATCAAGCTATAGAAGCAAAAGAAGGAGTAAAGATAAAACAAGACGGTAATGTTTTGGCATATATTACTTTACAATATTTTTTTAGACTTTATTCAAAAATCACAGGAATGACAGGAACAGCACTCACTGAAGCGTACGAATTTAAGAAAGTTTATAAACTAGATGTATTAGTTATTCCAACTAACAAGCCTATAATCCGTAAAGATATGAATGATCTAATATTTTTTTCTTTTAAAGAAAAATTTGAAGCTATTGTTAAAGATATAAAAAATAAACTTTATAAAGGCCGTCCATTAGTAGTGGGTACTACTTCAATAATTTTTTCAGAATATTTGTCTTGTATATTAAATTTTCACAAAATATCACATAATGTACTTAATGCAAACAATCATTCTTATGAAGCTAATATTCTTTCAAAAGCTGGTCGATATAGCACAATTACTATAGCAACAAAAATGGCAGGCAGAGGCACTGACATAAGTTTAGGTGGAACCAAACAAAACCTATTTAACAAACACTTGGTTAAACTTTCTGGCGGTTTACATGTTATAGGAACAGAACACCATGAATCAAGAAGAATTGATAATCAATTTAAAGGACGGGCAGGTCGGCAAGGAGAACCAGGTTCTAATAGGTTTTTTGTAGCTCTAGAAGACACGTTAATGAGAGTTGTTTGTTCGAATAGACTTAAAAAAATGATTCAGATTTTAGGCTTAGCTTATGGTGAATCTATATCACACAAAATAGTTAATAAGGCTTTAGAACAGGCTCAAAATAATATAGAAAGTCATAAGTTTGCCATACGTAAACAACTATTAAAATATGAAAAGATTTCAAGTTACCATAGAAAAATTGTATATCATCAAAGAGATGCCATTTTATTTAATCAGAATTTTGCTGAATATATAACAACAACTATTAAAGAAGTAATTTGTAAAATTATATGTGATTATAAAAACAATTCGAATATAGATAAATTTGAAGATAATATAAAAACAATTTTAAATTTAAATATCTATAAATGGATTAAAAAAAATAAATATATGCTCTCATCAGATACAGGGTATATTTTCGTTAAAAAAAAACTAAAAGATAAGTATACAACGAATTATATATATAATTGTAAAAAATTTGGTAAACAAAGAATCAAACTTTTTGAAAAAAATACCATATTACAAATAATTGATATAAAATGGAAAGAACATCTGCAAAATATGGATTATATAATGAATAGTATTCATCTTCGATATTATATCCAAAAAAAACCTATAGAAGAATATAAAAAAGAAGCATTAAGCTTGTTTAAAGCTTTTAATATTAATCTTAAGGTTTTTATAATTAGCATAATTAGTCAGTATAAGAATGTATAATTTATATTATACTTTTAATAATATTTTAGCAACGGCAACGGCAACGGCAACGGCAACTGCAACTGCAACGGCAACTGCAACTGCAACTGCAACTGTAACGGCAACGGCAACTGCAACGGCAACGGCAACGGCAACTGTAACTGTAACTGTGTAACTACTAAAACATACCATAATACCTTAATAGCAACTATTCTATCTTATTACCGGGTAAAGTTCACAGCGATACCTAACTAATACTAATACTAATATAAACCGTAAAAAACAAATAAATACCAGCTTAAAATAAAAAAAACAAGAATTTCTGTAACTTAACATAAAAAAAAAAGTTAAAGAATAGTAAACAATAAGAAATGAACAAGAAAAGGCAATACTATATAAAAATTAAAGATATATATAGATTTTTAAACCGAAATCATTTATTAAATAAGTATATATAACTGATAACTGCCAAGTACTAAAACAGTTTAACAAAAATAATAAGTAAAACAAATACAAATATTAATAATGTATACAAAATACTATGTACATCAATAACAAATCACTACATTTTCAACAGTTATTAACTTAGTTATACAGATGTATTTAAACATAGCTAATTGAAGTTAACAAAAAATAAAACAAAATATATGCTTGAAAAATATAAAAAATTTTTATCAATTGAAGATGAAGTAAAACAGTCATATTTGGATTATGCATTGAGTGTAATTATTGGCCGTGCAATTCCAGACATACGTGATGGTTTAAAACCTGTGCATCGCCGTGTAGTGTTTGCTATGCATGAATTAAAAAATACATGTAATAAAAAGCATTTAAAATCTGCTCGTGTAGTAGGTGATGTAATTGGTAAATATCATCCTCATGGAGATAGTGCTGTTTATGATGCAATTGTCAGAATGTCCCAAGCGTTTTCTATGCGATATGTATTGATTGATGGTCAAGGAAATTTTGGATCAATTGATGGTGATAATGCAGCAGCAATGAGATACACAGAAGTAAGATTATCTCGAATAACAAGTGAGTTTTTATATGATCTTGAAAACGATACAGTAAATTGGGTTGATAATTATGATGGTACTGAAAAAATACCGGAAGTTTTACCCAGTCGTATACCTAATTTATTACTAAATGGCACAAGTGGTATTGCTGTTGGTATGGCAACGAATGTACCTCCTCACAATATAAAAGAAGTTATAAATGCATGTTTAGCTTTTATTGAAGATAAAAATATTTCCATAGAACAATTAATGACATATATAAAGGGTCCAGATTTTCCTACTTCAGGTATAATTTATGGGACTGCTGGGATTGTAGAAGCTTATAAAACAGGAAAAGGTAGTTTAAATATACGCGCAAAACATATAATAAAAAAAAACAAATTGAATGGAACTGAAAAGTTAATTTTTACAGAAATACCATATCACGTAAATAAAGCTAGGTTAATAGAAAAAATAGTAGAATTAGTAAAAACAAAAAAAATATCTGGAATAAAAGAGCTTAGAGATGAATCAGATAAAGATGGGTTAAGAGTTGTTGTGGAAATAAATCGTTACGAATCAAGTAAATTTATATTAAACAATATTTTGGCACACACTCAAATGGAGGTAATTTATAGTGTAAACATGGTTGCTGTTGAGAAAGGAAAACCTAAAACATTCAATCTAAAAGAAATAATTGAAGCGTTTATAAATCAACGGCAAGAAGTATTAAAAAGACGTACATTATATAAATTAAAACAAATTACAAAACAAAAACAGATTATTGAAGGTTTAATAATTGCAAGTTCAAATATAGATAGTGTCATAGAAATAATTAAATCTGCTTCTTCTTTTAAAGATGCTAAAACAAAATTACAAAATGTTAAATGGAAAAAGTTAAAGTTATTTAACACTTATTTTATTGATTCATCGTTGTTAACTGAATTTCAGCTAAAGGCAATTATGGACTTAAGATTATATCGTTTAACTAGCTTAGAAAGTAAATTTGTTCTTGATGATTACAAAACCACTTTAAAAAAAATAACTAAGTTAAAAAAAATATTGTCTTCATTTGACTATTTTATGGATTGGATACGAAAAGAGTTAATTGAAATAAGTTATAAGTATGGAGATAAGCGTAAAACAAAAATCACCGCTATTCAAAAAAAAATAAGTACGGTTGATATAATAAATGAAGAACAAATTGTTGTTACCGTTTCTAAAGCAGGATTTGCTAAAATACAGAAAAATTCAGTGTATCAAACACAAAAAAGAGGTGGTAGAGGTAAGTTAATTACAATAACTGAAAAAGATGAAGATGTGATAGAACATTTATTGTTTGCTTCAAATCATGATACAATTTTATTATTTTCTGATAAAGGTAAAGTGTATTGGCTAAATCTTTATGACATTCATAATATTAGTAGATACGCTAGAGGCAGACATTTAGGGAAATTACTTTGTTTAGATGTAAATGAAAAAATTACTGCAATACTTGCAATTAATGATGAAATTCAAAAAACAAATAATTATATATTTTTTGCAACTGCTTTAGGTAAAGTAAAAAGAACTCATATAAAACGATTTAATAGACAACGTAATTGTGGAATAATTGCACTTATTTTAGAAAGAGGAGATAGTTTAATTTGTGCTGCTATTACTTATGGACAAGATAATTTAATTATGTTACTTGATTCAAATGGAAAATCTATTTTCTTTAAACAAAGTGAAGTACGAACAATGGGACGCAAAGCTATGGGTGTACTGGGCATGCGGTTGTTTTCAAACAATAAAGTCATTAGTTTAATAGTTATAAATAACAACAAAGATTCACACATCTATTATATTTTAACAGTTTCAGAAAACGGATATGTAAAACGTAGAAAGATAGAAGCTTTTCATTTAATGAACCGTGGTGGGCATTGTATTATAGCAAAGTGTTATAACAATCGTTATGGTAATTTAGTATCTGCAATAAAAGTAAAAGATACGGATGAAATTATTTTAATAACAAATCGGGGAAAATTAATACGTACTACAGTTAAAGAGATATCTTGTAGATCACGTATTGCTCAAGGACTAACATTTATACGTGTTAATAACGATAAATTTATCAGTTTTACGAATAACAGAAAAGTATACTCTTATAAAGAAAATAAAACAAAGGACAAGGTATAAAAAAATGAACAAAAAATTTAAACCCTATATAAAATACATTGGTAATATTGACTATCAAATATTAAAGTTAATTAGTCACCGTGCTAAATTGGTTTCACAAATTCAATTGGCAGACGATAAACAAAATTGTAGTTATAACAATGGTCATGAAGACCGGTATTTTTATAGTATTAAAACAAGTAATAAAGGACCACTGTCTAATAAAGTATTATCTAAAATTTTTAAATCTATTGTATCGGCTTGTTTAAAGTTTAAAAAAAAAAGTCAAGTAGCATATTTAGGTCCAGAGGGCACTTTTACCCAACAAGCAGTATTAAAATATTTTGGTAAATCAATAAAAAGTATACCCGTTAAAGATGTGTTTAGAACAATAGAAAACAAAATATATAATTATGGGGTTGTACCAGTAGAAAATTCAACAGAAGGCATAGTGAATAATACTTTTGATTCATTTATTAGTTCAAACTTAAAAATATGTGGTGAAATAATATTATCTATACATCATCATTTGTTGATTGATAAACAGAATATAAATAAAAACATAGACAAGATTTATTCGCATCAACAATCATTTTCTCAGTGTAGAGATTGGTTGAAAAATAACTATCCAAATGCAAAAAAAATTGCAGTGGCTTCTAATGCAGAAGCTTCAAATTTAACACAATATAAAAAAAATAGTGCGGCAATTGCTGGAGATCTTGCTGCTAGTTATTATTCTTTAATTAAACTTGCTAAAAATATAGAAGATCGTATAAATAATTATACAAGATTTTTAATATTGTCTGATAAAGATGTTGCACCAACAGGTTATGATAAGACTTATTTGATGATATATATAAACAATCAAATAGGTTCTTTTTATTTGTTAATAGAACCCTTTTATCGTTATAACATAAATATCTTACGCTTAACAACTAGACCTGCACCAGAGAATAAAGGAGTTTGGAACTACATAATTTTTTTAGAAATAAAAGGACATCGTAAATCTAAATTAGTAGAAAAAACTTTAGAAGAAATTTATCTGCGTGGTGCAGAACTTAAAATATTAGGTTCATTTCCAGAACAATTAACTAAGAGAATATAAGTAATATGAAAAACAAAGTTAAGTATATAGTACAAAGAGCAATTAAACCAATTAAGGGAATAATAATTGTTCCAGGTGATAAATCTATTTCTCATAGGGCACTGATGTTTGGATCGTTAGCTACTGGTCTCACAAAGATTACTGGTTTTTTAGATGGATATGATAGTTTATCAACATTACAATCATTTAGAGAAATGGGAGTTGAAATTTATGGGCCTAAACAAAACATATTATGTATTTCAGGAGCGGGAATATATGGATTAAAAAATCCAAAAAAAAATATATATTTAGGTAATTCAGGCACAAGTATGAGGTTGTTGACTGGTTTGTTAGCAGGACAAAAATTTGATACTAAATTGACTGGAGATCTTTCTTTAAATAAACGACCTATGAATAGAGTTGCAATCCCACTAAGATTAATGGGTGCAAAAATTAAAACTGATAAATACGGTGTACCTCCTGTGAAAATACTTGGTAATAGGCTAACGGGAATAAACTATATTATGCCAATAGCAAGCGCACAAGTAAAATCTTGTTTATTATTAGCTGGAATTTATGCAAAAGGTGAAACAAAAATAATAGAACCGGGTTGCACAAGAGATCATACAGAACGTATGTTAAAAAGTTTTGGATATAAGATAAAACAAAAAGAGAATACTATTTCTTTAGTAGGGGGCTCAAAATTAAAAGCAAGTAAAATTAAAATACCAGCGGATATTTCATCAGCTGCTTTTTTTTTAGTAGCAGCTTCTATAATACCTAATTCAGATTTGTTATTAAAAAAAGTAGGAATAAATCCTACTCGTATTGGAGTAATTAATATTTTACGTAAAATGGGTGCTGATATAAACTTATTAAATGAAAAGATTTATTGCAATGAACCAGTGGCAGATATAAATATAAAATATGCAAAGCTAAAAGGCATAGACATACCACTCAATCAAGTACCTTTAGCTATTGATGAATTACCTATACTATTAGTAGCAGCTGCTAATGCAGAAGGCATTACTAGGTTGCGAGGTGCATCAGAATTAAGAGTTAAAGAATGCGATAGAATTAGTGCAATGGCGAAAGGTTTTAAAACAATTGGGGTTAAAACGAGTGTATACGAAGATGGAATTGATATATTTGGTACTAAAGTTTATAAAGGGGGATGTATTAATAGTTATGGAGATCATCGCATTGCTATGTCTTTTACTATTGCTGCTTTAAAAGCAACTGATGTTATTGTTATTGATGACTGTACAAATGTTTCTACTTCATTTCCTAATTTTAACCTCTTATTAACTACTTTGGGTATAAACATAAAAGAAGTTAAATATTAAGGAAAGATCAGTAGCTTAATTGAATAAAATATTTTAATATAATATGGGTCGTGCTTAAAGTTTACTTATAGTACGGAAATATAAAATCGTTAATCATGTAGGATTATTATGAGCGAAAGCTTTGCTGAGTTGTTCGAAAAGTCACTAAACAAGATCAATCTAAAGCCAGGATCTATAATAAAAGCAAAAATCGTTTATATAGACAAAGATTGGATAAAAGTTAACGCAGGTTTAAAATCAGAAGTAAAAATTAATATTGATCAATTTAAAAATGATAAAGATGACGTGTTTTTAAAAATAGGTGATAGAATAAATGTAGTAATTGAGACATTAGAAGATGGTTTTGGAGAAACGCGGTTATCTCGTGAAAAAGCTAACAGATTAGAAAAATGGAAAAATTTAGAAAAAGCTTTTAATAACAATGAAGTGGTAAAAGGTATAATTCTTGGAAAGGTAAAAGGTGGTTTTACTGTAGATATTAACTCTATACGCGCGTTTTTGCCAGGGTCATTAGTAGATATCCGCACTATTAGGGATACATTACACATAGAAAAAAAATATATTGATTTTAAATTAATAAAGATAGATAAAAAAAGAAAAAATATTGTAGTTTCTAGAAGAGCTGTTTTAGAAATAGGTAATGATATTTTAAAACAAAATATAAGTTCAGATCAATTTATTTCTAAGTCCATTAAAGGTATAGTTAAAAATATAACAGATTATGGTGCTTTTATCGATCTAGGCGGTATGGATGGGTTGCTTCATATCACTGATATGGCTTGGAAGCGTGTTAAACATCCATCTGAAATTGTTTCTTTAGGTGATGAGATTGAAGTTAAGATTTTAAGAATCGATATTGACCGCAATCGTGTTTCTTTAGGCCTTAAACAATTAAGTGACGACCCTTGGAAAAAGGTTAAAACTTGTTATCCTGTTGGTATAAAAGTAAAAGCGTGTATAACAAACATTACAGAATATGGTTGTTTTGCTGAAATAGAAGATGGAATAGAAGGTTTGGTGCACGTTTCAGAATTAGATTGGACTAATAAAAACATAAATCCGTCTAAGCTCGTAAGTATAGGTGAAAGAGTAGAAGTAATGATTTTAGAAATAGATGAATTACGACGAAGAATTTCTTTAGGTATAAAACAATGTCGACTAAATCCATGGGAGAATTTTAGTTTAAAATACAAGAAAAATGATCGTGTTAATGGTATTGTTAAATCTATTACTGATTTTGGTATTTTTGTAGGTTTAAATGGCGGTATTGATGGGTTGGTACATGTTTCAGATATATCATGGAAAGATTTAGATGAAAAATCCATACGTAAGAATTATCGTAAAGGCGATACAATAGAAACAAGAATTTTGTCTATTGACCCAGAGAGAGAGCGTATTTCTTTAAGTATTAAACATTTAAAACAAGATCCAATACTATCTTTTTTCAATTATAAAGGATCTTTACTAAATGGAACTATTATCTCCATAACGGACTTTAATTCAGAATTTGATACATTCGTTAAGTTTTTTACTCTTTTTGTTACAAAATCCCATTACTATCATCTAAAATATAAACTTAATGATCGTATTGAATGTTATATAAATTCTATAGATCAAAAATATAGACATATAACAATGTTTGAAGTTTGTTAAAATAGTATCTGTTTTGCTTAAAAAATTAACAGATTTACTAACGTTCTCATTGGATTGGGTTTGAAAGATAAATTGTTGAAAGTTTTTTAATGCTTAAGCTTTTTATCTTTATGATTAATTAAGGTTCATTTTCAATAAAATAAAAGTAATTAAAAGACTTTGATATTGGTTTTGTAGTTAGGTTTCATTATTATTATTTTGTGTTAAATGTATTTGTTTACATGGATGTTGTTAAATGGGTTTGTTATTATGCTTAAGTTAAAAGTTTTGTTGTTAGGATAAATGGTCGGTGTTTATGATTGATTTTTTTTACTTTCTTTTTCTTTATATGATTGTGTTTTATAAGTTATCATTTTGTTTGTTAGTTTAGATTGTTATTTATTTTGTTATTTCTTTGTTTATATAAGTTATAGTTTGAGCATTATGTTTTTGAGGTTTTTGTTTTATTATGTATATGTTGGTATTTATATTATGTTAGGTTATAAGTGATAGGTGTTTTATGAATTATTGTTGTTTTATTTATATACATAATAGTTAGGATTATTAGTTATGTAGGTTTATAATTAGTTGGTTTTTTGTTTTATTGATTATATTTGCTAGTATGTACACTTTACGTGCTTTGTTGTTAGTATTTAAATATGATTTCTTTCTTTTGGTTTGTATTAAATCTTATATTAGAATATGTTTTCCGCTTATGCGTTTAAGTTTTCTGTTTCTTTTTTTTTATGCTTAATATATGTATTTTAATATGTTGTTAAGCTTTTAGAGTTTAGAAATTAGAATTTAGATGTCGTTTATTTTTTTTAGTTTGTATGTTTGAGTTTTTATATGTTTTTTACTTTTTATTTTGTATGTTTGAGTTCTGATGTTTTTTAAGAGTTTGATGGTTTTTCTTGCTTTTTTTCTTCTGCTTTTCTGCTCTTCTGCTTTTATGTTATATACTTTTATAACTTTTGTATGCCTTATTAAATAATGTGTTGTATAATGTTATTCTATTCAGTTGATGGTGTATGTTATAGCCTTGTTTTTTTTGCTTGTTTGAGTTTATATGTTATGGAGTTGTTTATTGTTGTTGCTCTAATTTATATATTGTATAGTGGAGGTTTATTATTCTTTTTTGTTAGTTGTTGTATTATATTATGGTTTTTCTTATTAGTTCATATATATCCCTATAAGTTGTATTAAAAACAGTTAATTTAGATGCTGTTTAATTTGAGTTTGTAGTTTGTATATATAAAGCATAATTTGTATAAAATTGTATATTAAATAGATGTTTTATTTGTAGTTTATTTATTAACGGTTAGAGGTTTGTTTTCTTATCTGTTATTTGTTATTTAAATTAGAGGTTTGTTTATTTATTTTGAGACTAAGTTATATGTTGTATTAGTAACAAATAATGTTAGAGGTAAGATATAAAAAATGATGTTGTATAAAAGTTATAATAGGGAAGTTTTGAAAAAAAAAAGTAGTGTTGTAAGAAAAGAAAGGAATAGAGTGTAATTAATTAGAGGTAATTGGTTGTAGCAAAAGGTTAGAGGATAGTAGAAAGAGTTGTAGGTAAATAGTTTGAAAGTGGTTAAGTAGATGTTGATAAAAAAAAAGAAAAATTGTAGGTTTGTTGATGAGAGGTGGTAAAAAAGAGGTTGTTTTATTAATTATTAGAAGTTAGCTAGTTTAGATGGTTTAGATGTTGGATTGTTAGAGTTTAGAGTAAAAGTTGTTAAAAGGGTTAAAAGGTTTGCTTTTATTAGTTGTTAGTTAGTAGAGGATTTAGGATTTAGGATTTAGGATTTAGGATTTAGAAGTTAGTAGTTAGTTGTTAGTTGTTAGTTGTTAGTTGTTAGAGGTTGATTTGTTTCTTGTTGTTTGTAAGTTTGTAGTAATTAAAAAGAAAATTAAAGAGTTGTACAAAGATAAAAGAAGAAATACAAAAAAAATACAAATTATTAAAATTAAGCTCAAACAACACCTCAAAAACTAAATTGTAAGCACAAAAAATATCAAAACATAACAACAAGATCTCTAGAATTATAACAGCTATCACATAAACACAAATTATCTAACTTCTAACACTAACCACAAAACACAAAACTTATAAACGGCTAACTTTAAACACAAAATACATTCCTTAAACAATTTCTTTTTAACTTTCCTCTAATACCTTTATTCTTAATTTCAAATGTTTTTCCTCTAACCACACAATATTGATTTAAATGTTGTATATTTAGTTTAATAATACACAGTTAACAAACAATAAAGCAAAGCTCAAACATCATCATCTAATAAATTAATTTCAAAACTCTTTAATATAACACAATAACTAACAATATCTAAAACTAATAAGAAAGCAAACTTCTAAAAACAATACTCTTTTAAACCATATAAACTCTAATTCAACAAACCTCTAACAACTAACAAACATAAAAAGCAACTAATTTAACATTTTAACATCTAATAAATCAAACCTCAAACCTACAACATCTAAATTCTTACATCTAATAAATTAACAACAATCCTACAACATCTAATAACTATTTAACAAAAGATACAACATAGTTAAACTTACCTCTAACAGCTTACAAACAACATCAAAAAAAACAAACCTCTAATAACTAACCTCAAAACAAAAAACAACAAACGGCAAAGAAAAAAGAGAATATCAAACATCAAACATCAAACATCAAAGAAATAAACATCTAACAGATAAAAAGTAAAAAGAAAAACATATAAAACAGAAAGCAAAAATCATACAGATGAAAAGATTAAACAGATATCATAAAACACAGAAGAAATAACATACCACTAAATAAAAAAGAACCTATTTATATACAAAAATTAGTTGTTATACAACAATTAAAAATAAAGGTTAAAAGAATCAAAAATTAATACAAAAGGCAATTGTATATTCTAATAAAGTGGCTGTATGTATACGGCATAAATAATATTTACAAAAAGTTAAAATATGTTAGTTATTTGCTCGAAAAAGAAAAGTAGGCTTGTAATTGACAAATAATATTTTAAATAAAGAGGTTAATATATGATTAGGGGAAGTATCGTAGCAATTGTTACACCAATGAAAAAAAATGGTGTAATAGATTGGGCTTCATTAAGAAATTTAGTAAAGTTTCATTTAGAAAATAAAACAGATGCAATATTAGCAGCTGGAACTACAGGTGAAAACACTACAATGACATTAGAAGAACATGGAAAAGTTATACGTACAGTAGTTAAGGAAGTTAATAAAAAAATTTCTGTAATAGCGGGAATTGGAGCAAATTCTACAATAGAGGCCGTAAAGTTAACAAAAATGGCTAAAGATGCAGGCGCTGAATATGGATTATCAGTAACGCCATATTACAACAAGCCAACTCAATATGGGATGTATAACCATTTTAAAGAAGTAGCAACGGTAGGGTTACCTATTATCGTTTATAATGTTCCAAAAAGAACAGGTGTAGATATAAATAATGAAACAATTTTAAAGTTATCTTTGATAAAAAACATAGTAGGAATTAAAGAATCATCAGGAAATTTAGCAAGAGCATTAGAATTAATTGAAAAATATAAAAAACAAGATTTTTATTTGTTGTCAGGTGATGATAGTACCGCTTGTGAATTTATATTAGCAGGTGGGCATGGAGTAATTTCTGTAACATCAAATATAGTACCTAAACTGATGCATGAATTATGTATAGCATCAAGTAAAGGCAAGATAGAATTAGCATATAAACTAAACAAAGAATTAATGCCATTACATTATGCTTTAAGTCTTGAATCAAATCCTATACCAGTAAAATGGGCATTAAAAAAAATGGGGTTAGTAAAAAAAGGAATACGATTACCGTTAACATGGTTAGCAACAAAGTATAAGAAACCGTTATTAAAAACATTAAAATCGTTAGAAGTAATATAAGAAGGAAAAATGAAGCAATCATATATAAGAAAGCAGAGAACAGAAAAGGAGAATAGACAGAGGGTCATGGATCGAGAGGGTATGTATAGGGTAAAAAGTTTAGTGAAAAATTATGTAAAGAAGAAATATATAATTAAAAACAATATTTTAAATAAAGATTATAATGATTATAAAAATACAATACCAAAAAGTTGTGAAAAACGAAATCCAGGAAATAAATATTTGGAAAGAAAAATCAGGTCTGCCGTTAGGTGGAACACGATAGCATTAATAATAAGAGCGAATACAAAAAACAATTTAGGGGGACATATATCCAGTTATATGTCAAGTTGTACTTTATACGAAGTAGGATTTAATCATTTTTTTAGAGGAAAAAATAATAAGTTTGAAGGAGATTTAATATATTTTCAAGGACATGTAGCTCCAGGAATATATGCACGTTCTTATCTAGAAAGTCGTTTAACCGAAAATCAGTTAAATAATTTTAGAAAAGAAATAAAAGGACAAGGCCTTTCTGCATATCCCCACCCATATTTAATGCCAAAGTATTGGCAGTTTCCCACTGTTTCTATGGGACTCGGGCCTTTACAGGCTATATATCAAGCTAGATTGATGAAATATATGGATTGCCGTTGTATACAAAATATGAAAGATAGAAAAGTATGGGCTTTTGTAGGAGATGGGGAATGTGACGAGGTAGAAACAATAGGAGCAATTAACGTTGCAAGCAGAGAAAAACTAGATAATTTGATATTTGTGATAAATTGTAACCTACAAAGATTAGATGGGCCAGTGCGTGGAAACGGTAAAATAATTGATGAATTAGAACAAATATTTAAAGGAGCGAATTGGAATGTAATTAAAGTTGTGTGGGGAGGTGACTGGGATATGTTATTCGAACACGATAAGAAAGGAATTTTACAGAAATGTATAAATGATACAGTAGATGGGGATTATCAAAGGTATCAAGCTTTAGGGGGCAAATATACAAAAGAACAGTTGTTTGGAAAATATAAAGACACAGCAAGTTTGGTGAAAAATTTATCATATAAAGAAATTTCAAATCTTAATAGAGGTGGACACGATCCTCAAAAGATATATGCAGCTTATTATGAAGCTGTGAATAATTCATATAGAAAACCCACAGTTATATTAGCACACACAATAAAAGGTTATGGTATTTATAAATTTGAATCAAGCATGGAAACTCATAATGTAAAGACTATGGATTATAATGCCTTAAAAAGGTTTAGAGATAAATTTGAAATTCCTATAACAAATGAAAAGATAAAAACAAATAATATACCTTTTTATAAACCAGATGAAGATTCACCAGAAATAAAATATATTCACAAATGCCGAAAAAACCTTAATGGATATTTACCGAAACGGAATGAAAGTTTGTTTGTATTGAATATTAAGTCTTTGGAAAAGACAATTTTTGAAAAAATTGTAAATAATATAGGAAATAGAAAAGTTTCTACCACAATGGTTTGTGTGCGTATAATTAATAGTTTAATGCAAAATAAAAATATAGGGAAAAGAATAGTACCTATTTTGCCAGATGAAGCTAGAACTTTTGGAATGGAAACTATGTTTAGCAAAGTAGGAATTTATTCAATAGAAGGACAAAAGTATTTACCAATGGATAAAGAAAAATTGATTTACTATAAAGAAGATAAACAAGGTCAACTTATTGAAGAGGGTATAAATGAAGTTGGATCTATGTCGTGTTGGATTGCCGCAGCAACATCTTATGCAAATCATAGTTACACATTAATACCGTTTTATATTTATTATTCAATGTTTGGTTTTCAAAGAGTAGGGGATTTAGCTTGGGCAGCCGGTGATTTGCAATCAAGAGGATTTTTATTAGGAGGTACATCAGGGAGAACAACATTAAACGGAGAAGGTTTACAACATCAAGACGGGCAAGGTCAAGTTTTAGCATCAATCATACCAAGTTGTCGTTCTTATGATCCAACATATTCTTATGAATTAGCTGTTATATTGCAATATGGTCTTAAAAAAATGTATGTAAATAAAGAAAAGTGTTATTATTATATAAGTTTAATGAATGAAAAGTATTTACATCAAAAAAAACAAAACAACTGTAAAGAAGGTATTATACGTGGAATGTATTTACTACATCAAACAAACAAAAAAAACAACAAAAGTAAGTTGTATAAAAATACATCACAAAAAAAATATACTAAAATAAAACACAATAATAGAAAATTGCAAGTACAATTATTAGGCTCAGGTAGCATTTTGCGTGAAGTAGAATACGCATCTGATATTTTAAAAAATGAATTTAATATTGAATCTAATGTGTGGAGTGTGACAAGTTTTAATGAGTTAAGAAGAGAAGCAGTAGAACTTGATAGAAAAAACATTTTAAGGTGTGAAACACAAATTCCACTAAAACCATGGATAACAAAATGTTTAGAAAAATATAATAGCCCTGTTATAGCAAGCACAGATTATATAAAACTTTATGCAGATCAAGTACGTGCTTGGGTACCAAATGATTATTATGTTTTGGGTACAGATGGATATGGCAGATCAGATACTCGGAAAAAATTACGCTATTTTTTTGAAGTAGATCGTTATTTTATAACAATAATTTCTTTAAAATCATTACATAACCAAGGAATAATAGATATGTCTATTATAAAAAAAGCTTTAACAAAATATGATATAAATACTAAAAAAATTAATCCATTAACTTTATAAAAGGAAAGGTTTTGAGTGATAATAAAGCTACCTGAAATAGGTGATATAAATAAAAAAGTTGAAGTTATAGAAATACCCGTAAAAGTAGGAGAATTTATAAAAAAAGATGACACTATAGTTGTTTTAGAGTCAGAAAAAGCTACTATTGATTTACCTTCACCAAACGAAGGAACAATAACTAAAATTTTAATTAAAGAAGGTGAAAACATATATTCGGGTAAGTCAATAATGGAATTAGAAGACATTATAAACAAAAAAGTTATTTTAAATAAAGAAAAAAGTATTGCACAGGCGGGTCCTGCTGCAAAATTAATGGCAAGAAAATTAGGTATTGATTTAGAAACAGACAAAATAATCGGAAGTGGAAAGAAAAATTGTATTTTAAAAGAAGATTTAAAAAGTTATATAAAAGATAAGAGAATAGAGAGTTCAGAAGACAACACTGATCAAAACGTAAAGAATATATTAAGTGTAAGTGCTAAAAAGTTACATAATAGTTGGAGAAATATACCTCATGTAACTCATTTTGATGAATTAGATATAACAAAAGTAGAAAAGTTTAGAAAAACAATAAAATATGAATTAGGTATTAAAATAACATTATTATCTTTTTTTATAAAAGTATGTTCTTGTGCATTACAAAAATTTTCTAAGTTTAATATGTTGTTGGATTTAAAAACAAATAAACGTAATTTTCACAAATCAAGCCATAATAACATTAGCATTGCTATAAATACATCAAAAGGTTTGTTAGTGCCCGTAATAAAACATGTTGATAAAAAAAATATCATTGATATTGCTTTAGAATTAAAAGAAATAACTAAAAGAACATTAATAGGTAAAAATAAACTAGATGATATGATGGGTGGCTGTTTTACAATATCTAATTTAGGAATAATAGGTGGTAAAGGTTTTACTCCAATCATTAACAGTCCAGAAATAGGAATTTTAGGCATTGGCAAAACAAACATTAAACCTATTTGGACTGGTAAACAATTTAAACCAACAACAATGTTACCAATTTGTCTCTCGTATGATCATAGATTTATAAATGGCGTTTATGCAGCAAAGTTTATTAAATTTATAATTAAGTTATTAACTGATATTCGTAATTGGATTGTTTGTTAAATAATCACTAACATAAACAAATGAAAAATTTTTTATCATTAGATATATCTTATACGTATTTTTCTATGTCTTTATATACATTAAAAAACAAGATTCTTATAAACAAGCTATGTTTTTATAAGAAGAATATTTCTACAAACAATGTTTTGTTTTTTTTATTTTTAAAAAGCATTTTAAATAAAACACAAATTGATTTATCAGAAATAAATTATATTAGTTGTGGTACAACTATAGGAGATAGAACTAATATAAAAAAAATAAAATGTATTTGTAAAGGTATTTCATGTATTTTTAATATCCCTATTTTACTTCTTTCAAAGTTAAAAGCATTAGCTTTAGGTGCTTGGTTTGATTATAACTATTCTTATATACTTAGTTGTATTAAAATTAGTAAAACTCTCTATAATATAGGAATTTTCCATTTTGTAAATAAAGGACAATTTTTGCACATACCTACGTCTTTAATTAAAGAAAGAAAAATAACCATTAAAAATCCACTGTTTTATAGTGCACATAGACATATTTTTACTTTAAATCAATTTTTATATACAGGAAAAGGCTTTTTATATATTAATAGAGATCTTTGTTTTAAACCAACTTTTTTTGATCCAGAACGTATACCAGATTCTATTTATCTTCTTCGTTTATCTTTCTATTTTTTTTAGCCTTCTAGGGTGGTTAGCTCAGTTGGTAGAGCTTCAGTATTACAAACTGAATGTCGCAAGTTCGAATCTTGCACCACCCAACCATATAACATATTTTTGCTTATACTTACATTTTTCGCTATTTTTTTTTTGCAAATACTGCTACTGCTACTGCTATAATCAATTTAACAACAACAATCTACACCATACACATCTTAAACATACTATTTTTTATATTTCACGTTATACATTTTTTTTTGTAATCAATATACAACTTTACTCTAAATTAATAAAAGAAAAACAAAACAAATTTCAACAAAAATCGTAACATAAAACAACGTACATAACGATGAGAAATACAAACATATTACAAAACACAAACAGCATACATAACACACACAAGAAGGAATACAAAACACAAAACACAAAACACACATCAAACATCAAACAGCAACAGCAACAGCAACAGCATACATAAGCAGGAATACAAAGATAAAAAAAATAAAGCGAAAAAGGCACATACAGCAACAAATAAAAGCAGGTTTAAAACAAAAACTAAAAGCACAATACAGTAACAGTAAACAAGAGAAACAAATACTAACGAACATCAATGGTTTAAAAATAACAAAAACTTTTAAAAAACATATATTTAAAATATATACAAAAAAAGAAAAATAAATATAACATAAAGAAGAACAGTAAATATACAACATATCAAAGTAAACAAAATAAATCAATATCTAAAGCAAATATCAAAATACATATACCATAAATAAAACATACACATAAGATAACAACCTAAATCAAAAATAAAAAACAAAATACATATATCAACAACAACAACAACAACATAAAACATAAAACATAAAACATAAAAAAAATATATATAAAAGTAAAACCATAACAACAAAAATGCATCAATCAAAAAAGTATCACGCAACAATATTATAAGTACGCAAATGCATTTATCTTTAACTTTAAGAAACACAAGCTATTCTATTATGTAACCGTAAGAGCAGACACATATAACTATAATAATTATACAAGGTATGAATAGGATCGGTAGTTTAGTTGGTTAGAACATCGGCCTGTCACGCCGAAGGTCGCGGGTTCAAGTCCCGTTCGATCCGGTTATGTTAAATCTTTATTCACATATTTACTTTAAAGATGTATGTTTTAAAAGCTTTTATTTTTAGCTTATTTGTGTAACTTAACTGGTTTTTAAAATTATGTTTAGTATTATGTGTTACGATTTTGGTTAAAACTTCTTGTTGATAAATACTTGTTGTTAAATAAATAAAAGGAAAAGTAGTTATATGATTGTTTAAAGAAGTTAGTTTGGTGTTTGGTGTTTGGTGTTTAGTGTTTAGTGGTTAGTGGTTAGTGGTTAGTGGTTTATGGTTTATGGTTTATGAATTGTTGTTTTGTTAGAAAATATGTATTTCGTTAATAAAAATTTTGTGTAAAAGTGTTTGTGGGTTAATATTTATTTGTTTTGTAGTTAATTTAAAAATTTGCATTATACCGTTGTTTTTTGTATTTACCAATTTAAATATTAAATGATAACTATTTGGTTATTTGTGTAAATGTGTTTAGCACTTAGGTTAAATGTTTTAGTTGTTCTGCTTTCTGTACTTGATGGTTTATTTGTTATGCATTTTGTGAGTTTTTGTGTACTGTTATGTGTCGTTGTAATCGTGTTTTGTATTATTTGCTTTGTGTTTGAGCTTGCTTAATGTGTTGTGATTGTAACATTGTTGTATTATGTGTAGTAAAAAATTGTGTTGTTTGGTCATTTTTTGATTATTCTTTTTATGCTCTTAGGTTCTTTTTTTTGTGTTGTTTAAATAATATTGTGTAATATGGGCGTTGTTGTTTTTTTTAAAACAAATGATTTTATATTGTTGTGTATTATGTGATATGCTTATATTTTGATGGCTTATGTTATAATACTAATTATGAACTTGTATTAGGAGTAATGCTATACTAATGAAAAGGTGTGTTGTAATGGTTGATATGAATTTGTATTGTGTGTTGTGTGTTGTGTGTTGTGAATTGTGAATTGTGAATTGTGAAGTTTGAAGTTTGAAGTTTATAAAGTTGTGTGTTAGGAAAATGATTTGTATGATTTTAAGTTCTGGTGTTAAGTGTTAAAGTAGTACAACAATAAATTTTAGAGTTGTTAAGTGTTAAAGTAGTACAACAATAAAAATTAGAGGTGTTGGTTTGATGTAAAGGTTTTGATTTGTAGTTTAGGGTTTAGTAGTAGTTTGTTTATGTTTTTATGAGGTTGTGGGTTAGTTTTAAATAGTAAATTTTTTTGTTGTGTGTAAAAGGTTTGTGTTTAATAGGCAAATGCTATATGAAAAAATGGTTTATGTAAAAGGTTTATTTGTTAAGAAATAGTTGTGTATTTGATAATTGTTGATCTTTTATTTATTTTATATGTTTTTTAAAATAGTTGTTATGCTGGTAACTTCGTTAAATTTAAAATTAGATGTTATATAAAAAGTGAAAAGAAAAGTAGATGTGTTATAAGTAATGTATTGTATAATATATGTGTTATAAGGTAGGTATTAGTGGATAAAAGGTTGATTTGTTAAATAGGTTATTATATAAACGGATGTATTCATAGGAATGGAAAAAAGAATATGTTGTATATGATGGTATGAGTTATAAGAAAAGTGTTGAAAAATTGTTAAATGAAATGATGTGTAATATAGGTTTTGTAATAGGTATAAAATAAAACTTATATTGTATGAGTTATCAAGTTGAATAAAACTTATATTGTATGATGAAAAGTGGTGTATATTGTAAAACAATAAAATAAACAACAATGTAGATATGTTAACATCAGGCAAATAGACACGTATATAAAACCCAATAAAAAGTAAAATAAGGTAAAATTTATAAAAAAACTAAATTCAAATCAAGAAATAAAAAAAAGATTATGTTATAAAGACCAATTTAAGTAAAAGTTTAACAGAACATAACAAAAAGAAAGTATAAATGGCAAAATGAGAAACAAAGTGTTGTACTAAACAAGTTAAAAGTGAATAAGTAATAGATAAAAGTATTAAAAGTGAAAAAGTTTGAGAAAACGGTTTAACAAAAGCAAAATATAGTAAAGAATCTGTTAACAACAAAAGCAAAAAATTTTGAATTTATAAAAAAATCTATTAAAAAATTTTTAAAAGTATGAAACAACGAATTTTATTTCAATCAATAGACTTTTATATTGTTGATGATAACTATTTAAATGATATTGTTATTGAATCTATAAATTGGAATCAAGAAGGGTTAATACCTGTAATTACTCAACAATATGATAGTGGTGAAGTCTTAATGTTAGCTTGGATAAATAAATTTATTTTATTAGATACACAACTTGGAATTTATGTTTGTTATTGGTCTAGATCAAGATGTAAAACTTGGCTAAAAGGAGAACAATCAGGAAATATACAATTATTAAAAGAAATATATTTAGACTGTGATGGAGATACTCTTTTATTTAAAGTAGATCAATATGGCCCTTCTTGTCATTCTGGACGTATTAGTTGTTTTTATAACAAATTATTAAACAATTCTAATAACATAGCAAAAAAAGCAATAATATCACCTAAGTTCTTATATAGATAGATGCTATATAATAAATATGTGACAACATAACCTTCAATCCATTATGTCTTGTCATAGATAAATGTTGTTCTAAATCTACAAACATTTCAATATCTAATGGTGTAGATAAAATTTCTCTTGGATTTCTATAATTATAAATTCTTAATATGATAGCAATTAATCCTAAAACTATTGATGCATCTGAAGTAGCAATAAAATGAACTTTATTATCAATAAATTTATGATGAATCCATACATTAGATTGACAACCAGAAATAAGATATTTAGGTTTTTTCCATTTAGCGGGCATTGAAGGCAATTTTTTACCTAAATCAAGTATATATTTATAACGGTCTATCCAGTTATCAAAAAACTTTAATTCCTTTATAATTTTTTTTTGAACAGCTTTAATGTTACTCATATTTTTTTGTAATATGCTTTAATGTTGTCCGTATGATCTGTTAAATCAAGAATTTCTGTTAATTCTGGTATACGCTCTAACAAAATTCTTTTAACATGCTTTTTTAAAGTAAAATCAACTGAAACACATCCTTTACATCCTCCCTCAAATTGAAATATAGCAAGGTTTTCTTTTGTAACTTTTATTAATCTAATAAAGCCACCATGAGTAGCTAAAATAGGATTAATTTCCTTATCAATTATAAAATTAACTTTATGTTCCAAGTTCCAGTTTGTTTCAATTTTAGGTATTTGAATTGTTAATTTACCACCCAATCTATCAATAATATAATCTATTACAGCATTTTTTATAAAAGGCAAACTGTCTTTCTCTAAGAATACATTTATTTTTGTTAAGTTTATTTTTATGTCCTTATCTGTTAATTTATAACAAAATTCTATACTAGGCTCCGCATATTGTTTGTTTATAAAAATTCTAACACCAGTTGCCATATTATGATTATATAAAAGATTAGCTAAATATTTTTGTGCGCTTTTAGTAATAATAATCTTTGATTTGTTCATATTCTTCATTTAATATACTTACATACAATTATTGGGTTTCGGCAATCCTGCTATTCTAGCTGCAATACGAGCAGGACTTTCTGCATTTATATAGAGTTTAAGCATATATTCTTTCTTTTTTGTAATGTTTGTGTTTTTATGCACGTATGTAAACAAACGTGTTTTTTTTGTGGTTTTTGCTTTTACTGTCATCTTATATTTTGTTTTATAATCTTTTTTATTTGTGCTAGTGGTTTTCTTTATCATTGTTTTTTTATATGATCTAAAAACTTTAAGTAAATATATCGAATTTCCCTTTTTATAATTTATAAATTTAAGTTCGTTTATTAAAGTTACCATATTAGGTGCTATTTTATATGTTTCGTAAAATTTACGTAATAACAATATTATTTCCCAGTGCGGTTTATGAAGTTTACGGCCTTCTTTATTTGCTATTATGTATCCCACATAAGGACTCCAATTCTTTATACTTTTTAAAAAACCTTCACAATCCACTTCAATCAATCTATTATTTTTAATATTATTTTTCCTATACCAATATTTTACCGAGCGAGGGATTTGAACCCCCAAGTCATTCTTATGACACAGGCATCTAAAACCTGCGTGTATACCATTTTCACCAGCTCGGCAATTTTATACAATGTTTGCTATCAAAAGACTTAGCCTTTAACAAATTTCAACTTTAAATTAATTAATTGCCTATAACAAATAATAACTTTTAACACTTTTGCTTCTTCTCCACTCCTATCACAGCTTTCCACAAAACCTTTTTCCTACAACCAAACTCTTTTGTTTTTTATTTCTCACATCCTACAACCAAACTCTTTTGTTTTTTATTTCTCACATCCTACAACCAAACTTAACACATAACCAACACACTTCTTTTCTTCTTATACCTCTCCTTTCTTTTTACACCACACACTTCTTTTCTTCAACTTTATATAAATACAACTTTTAATCATATTCTTAACCTACAGCATTAAACCTAATTTAAAAGCACAAACTTTTTTACATAAGACATATAACCTCAAACACTTCTATTACCTTTCTATATATAACATACCTTACCTCAAATACTAAATTATACATTTTTTAACATAACATTAATTAACATTACCTGAAATAACTATATAATATTACATATTAATACATACAACCGTATAAGAACAAGTCTTTTAATTCTTTAGCGAAAAAAAACAATTTTGTTTCAACTCTTAAACAAACCATTTACACACCATTTAACATAACAATTCTCGCATCTAACTATTACAACATATAACTTTTTTGTTTCTTACCAATGTATTATTTTTTTACATATAGTTTTAATACACCATCTCTTCTTTTTTTTCCAGCAATACTCTAACACTAACACTAACACTAACACCAACCACAACACCAACCACAACCACAACCACAACCACAACCACTAACCACTAAACACTAAACACTAACCAAGAACCAAGAACCACTAACCTAACAACTCTAACCTCTAACCTCTAACCTCTAACTACAAACTACAAACTCTAAAATCTTTAATCTTTAATCTTTTATCTTTTAAAAACTAACCTCTAAAAGCTTTAAAACAAACCTCTAAACTCAAAACTCTAAAATTTAAAACAGATTTTAATAAATAACAACATAAAAATCACAACTAACACAAAGTCTCTAACAGCATAAAAACGAAAATTATCTAACAAAAAAAATATAGAAATGAACCATCTAGTAACTTAAAAATCCATTAATTTTTAATAATTAATATATTATATAAATTCAACATGACTTAATTTAACTTAACAAACTTTTATAAGAGCCTTTTACACTTTATACAACATTTTTTTATTTAACAAACATAACTACAATAATCAAGACAGTAACTTTTAATTGATGTAAATTGCAAAGAAGTGTATTATATAAATGATTGTATTTTAGCTTCAAATATTGATTTTTCAATAGGATCTATTTCTTTTATGGATAATTTAAGTTTTCCTTTATGATCTTTTTCTAACACTTTTACCGTCACAATATCTCCTTCACTAATAAATTCTCTTATATTTGTAACATGACAAGAACTAATTTGTGAAACATGAACTAAACCATCAATACCAGGCAATAAATTAATAAAAGCACCAAATTCCATGATGCGTATAACTTTACCTCTATATAACTTGTTTAGTTTTGTTTCTTCAGTAATCAACTTTATAGCTTCTATTGCCTTTTGTAAATTTAATTTAGTCTTGGCATAAATATGTATATTGCCATCATCTTGAATTTCTATAGCAGAATTGGTAAACTCACATATTTTTTTTATAGTAGTACCACCTTTACCAATTACATCACGTAATTTTTCTGTTTCTATTTTTAATACAACATAACTAGGTGCGTTTATAGATATACTTTTTCTACTTTGACTTATTACTACATTCATTTTCGCACTAATCTGTTTTATAGCCTCTAAAGCTTGATTCAAAGTCCTTTGTAAAATCTCTTTCTGATCCGTTTTACTGCCTTGTTGCTTTATATCCATTTGTAAGGCTGTTATACCTTTAAATGTAGCAGCAATTTTTAGATCCATATCACCAAATTTATCTTCCTCATCTACAATATCTGTAAGTACGAAAAAGTGTTCTTTTTTTGTTATCAAACCCATAGAAACACCTGCTACTGTTGTTCTTAATGGTACTCCTGCATGCATCAATGCTAATGAAGCACCACATACAGACGCCATAGAACTAGAGCCATTTGATTCAGTAATTTCTGAAACAATTCTTATTGAGTATGGAAACTCGTCTTTAGATACAACACCAAGTATTGCTCTTTTTGCAAGATTACCATGGCCAATTTCACGCCGTTTTGGCATACCTATAAAACCTATTTCACAGACACTATAAGGGGTAAAATTATAATGAAACATTATATTATCATAACGGTCTTCTTCTAATCCTTCAATAAATTGAGCATCACGTAAACTTCCCAGAGTTAGAGCAACTATGGCTTGAGTATCACCCCTGCAAAACAAAGCAGAGCCATGAGTACAAGGTAAACAACATAATTCAATGGATAATGAACGAATGGTTTTAAAATCACGACCATCAATTCTTTTTTTTATGGAAAACAAAAAGTTTATAAAGATTTTTTTAATTATTAAGTTCAAATTTTCATAAATATAAAAAAGTGTTAAAAAGTGATTTATAAATGTTTCAAACACTTGGTTAGTTATAATTATCAATGCCTCTTTTCTTTTGATTTTATCAACTATATAAAAAGTATCATTAATACTATGATTAAATTTTTTAAATAAGTAATCTTTAAAAGAAGATATATGAACTTTTAGTTTATTTGATTTTAATTTGTTATTAATGTTTTTAGTTTTATAATCTTTACTAAATTCCTTTATATTTTTTATAACGACTTGCAATTCTCGATGTGCAAAACTAATAGCACCTATAATTATTGCCTCTGTTTTTTGTTTTGCTTCCGTTTCTACCATCAATACGGATTTTTTTGTGCCGGCTACGACTATATCTAGTTCTGAACATTTTTCTTTAGTTATATCAAGCCAAAAACCAACCTCTTTATTAAAACCTACTCTAGCAACACCCATACTTTGTTTTAAAGGTATATCAGTAATACCTAGAGCTGCATATGTACCAATCATAGCGGTAATATCTGTATTTTTTTTAGCAGAAAGCACGGTACAAATTATTTGTATTTCATTATTATAAAAGTTGTTTATATTTGGTCTTATAGGTCTATCAATTAGTCTTGATGTTAATATTTCTTTTTCTGTAGCGCGGCCTTCTCTTTTAAAAAAGCCACCTGGAATTTTACCTGCAGCATAATATTTTTCTTGATAAAATACAGACAAAGGAAGACACTGTTTGTTTTTTAAAACTTTGTTTACAACTACTGTACACAACACTATTGTTTTGTCAATTGTTATAACTACACTACCTTTAGTGTTTTTAGCTATTTTACCAGTTTCTAAACAAATAGTTTTTCCACCATACTTAAACTGTTTTTTTACAAATGAACTCAATATTTTTATCCTTTTTTATGTATTTTATTTATGACGCAATTTAAGTGTTTTTACTAAATGTTTATAACGAGAAACTTGTGTTTTTTTTAAATAAGTTAAAAGTTTTCTACGTTTATTGACCATACGAGTCATTCCTAGTTGTGAATGATAATCATATTTATTTTTTTTTAAATGAATTTGTAATTTATATATATTGTTAGTTATTATTGCAATTTGCACTTCAGAATTCCCTGTATCAATTTTATTTTTGCCAAATGCATTTATTATGATATTTTTACCTGTCATTTTTTTTGTCTCCGATTTTTTCTTGTTTTTCTTATTTTTCTTTTAATAATATATTTTTTCTGTCTTTGTATGTTTTTTTTTCTGATATACATTTTTCTACCTTTTCTGTTTGTTTTTTTACAATCTTTTTTGTCTTTTTGTTGTATTATTCTTTTAACATAATTTATATGTATATACGTGGTAGTTGTATTGACAAACAAAAGTAGAGTTGTATTGACAAACAAAAGTAGAATTGTATTGAATTAAGAAAATAAAAAAAAAAGAAGAATAGTTGTATTGATGTATGAAGTTATAATTTATGTACGTTGTTAAAAGCTAGGTTTTGCAAGAAGTTTTGTTGTAAGAAAAAATATTGTTTATGGGAAAAGTAAATATGTTGTTTGTTATAGGCTTAGTTGTAATGAAATATGTGTTGATTGTATATATATTAAATAATTTGTAAGAAGTTAAGTGAGTAATAGTAATTGTTGTAAAAAAGTAAAGAATTGTAGTGTTGTAAAATCTTAAGCTCTTATGAGTTTTTCAAATTTAAAAGCTTTGAAATTTTGAAGGTTAAGCTGTTAAGCTGTTAAGCTCTTATGAATTTATGATATTAGGATGATAAGATGTTAGGCTGTTAATCTCTTATGATGTATACTGTATAATGTTTTGTTTTTTTTTAGTCTTTTATATGTTATTTGTTTTTGAGTTTTATTTTTTTGATGTTTGTTTTAAGTTTTATTTTTTTTGATGTTTGTTTTTTAATGTTGTTTTTAAGAAGTTAGCGTTTGTAGGTTTGAGGTGTTTTAAAGCTTTTAGATGTTTTATGTTATATTTTTTTAGTCTGTTAGAGGTAAGAGTTTTGTTTAATAGTCTGTTAGATGTTTATTAATTTGATGCTTTGATGTTAGTTAGAGGTTTGTTGTTTTAGAATTTAGAGTTTTGTTTAATAGTTGTTTGTTTTATTAATTAGAATTTAGATATTGTTTTGTTGAGTTAATTCATAGAATTTTGTTAGATTAGATAACAAGTAAAAGAAGGTAGATATTTGTTAGATTAGATAACAAGTAAAAGAAGGTAGATATTTGTTAGATTAGATAATAAGATTTAAAGGTAGAGGTTAGTTATTATATAATGTTTGAGGATGTAATATTAAAGTAGAGGCGTTAAAAATTGTTGATTTAAAGAGGGTTTGGGTTTAAGAAAAGATTTTAATATCTAAAGCACGTTTTGGTTGTGGTTGTGGTTAAAGATAAGAGTTGAATGTAAGGGTTTAATTTTAAAATATTGTAACGTTGTAAAAAAAAAGAAACAACTGAATAAAAAAAGGAACACGTTAAGTTTTAAAAAAGAAAAATAAAAACAAAAACAAAAAGAGATATGTAGTTAGGTTTTAAAAAATCAAACAAGAGAGATAAAAACTTTAATGTAAATGGAGAGAGAAGGATTCGAACCTTCGAAGCTTACGCGGCAAATTTACAGTCTGCTCCCTTTGTCCACTCAGGTATCTCTCCTACTCCTATTAAGGGTTTTTAACGTCAATAAATATCATTAAATTTAAACAAACAATAATAAGTATTGATATAAAAAAAATTTGTTTAGTAACAAATTCAACTCGATTACTTTTATAAGTTAATATTGCCACAAATAACCAATAAAAACTAAGTAAGGACATTAAACTAAAATAAAACAATCCGGTATAACCATTTAAAAACAACATAAATTCTGCAATTATAAAACAAAAAATATAAACTATAATATGTTTTTTTGTTGTTAATAAACCTTTACTGATTGGAAAAACTGGTATTGAAGCTAACATATATTCATTTAATTTTAATATAGCGATTGAATAAGAATGCGGAATTTGCCACAACCAATAAATTAAAAAAATTATTATTGCTGCTAAATCTATATTGTTACTAATAGAACAATACCCCATTAAAGGAGGAAGTGAACCAGCTAAACTACCTATCAATGTACTATAAGGTGAGTTTCTTTTATAATATAAACTATACATTAAGATATAAATTACAATTCCTATTAATGACAAACTGATAACTAATATATTGGTTAATTTATACAGTATAACTAATCCTAAAAGAAACAATATATAGGCATAATTTATAGCCGTTTTTATAAAAAGAAAATTAGTTACTAAAACTCTAGTATTAGTTCTTAACATGATACTATCAATGTCTAAATCTATGTAATTATTTAATATACAACTAAATACTATAATTAAAATTATACCTAACAAACTTCCTATTAATATTTTTATATTCCATTTATAAGATAAAAAAATTCCCCCTAAAATTGAAATAACATTTCCTATTATTATATTTGGTTTTGCTATTACTAAATAGTTTTTATTTACCATTAATATTATAAAAAATCCATAATGAACCACCTAGTATAATAAAAATTATTATCAATGTAAATAATAAAGATCCAATATATATATTTTTGTCTAACTTAGAAACTTCTTTTATATTTATAAAATATATAAGTTGAACAAATATTTGTATTGCAGCAAATAATAAAGTGACTAGTTTAATTACTAATATTGGAAAACTTATGTTTACTACAAACATATATGCTAATGTTGTTAATATAAATGAAATTAAAAATCCAAATATACAATCTTTTAGATGATTTATTAAATTCAAATCATAATACCCCTATTAAATAAACTATCGTGTAAATACACACCCATATAATATGTAAAAAATGCCAAAAAATACTTAAACATAATAAACTCGTTTTATTTTTTATAGTTAACCCTTTAAATAAAATATTTAGTAATAAACATATTCCCCAATATATACCTACAACAATGTGTATACAATGTGTTCCTATTAAAGTAAGATACGCAGAAATAAAACTACTTGTTTTCGGTGTAAATCCGTTGTTTATTAAATTTATAAGTTCTTTCATTTCTAAAATTACAAATAATACACCTAATAATAAAACTATAAATAAATTAAATACAATTTGTTTCTTTTTAAATTTTAAAAAAACTATGCCTATAATAAAACTACTTAATAACAAGATTAATGTTTCTATATTTACCAGACACATATTATAACGGATAGTGTTTTTACTTAACAAAACATACACAGCAAATAATACAGAAAATAATATACAATCACTTAAAATATATATCCAAAAACCTAACAAAATATTCTTTTCACTTACCTTATCTATTTTATACATTTTATTACCATTAAAGTTTACATAAATCTTTTTTCATTGTTTTTTATTTCCTCTACCTTTATATAAGAAACTTTCTTTGTACTATACAAATAAAACATATACGTACTTATCATTCCTACAAATCCGATAATAGATAACCACCATATGTACCAAACCATTGAAAAACTAAAAATTAAACTAAATAAAGATATAAAAAACGCTTTACAAGTATCTTTAGGCATTTTTATTTTTTTATATTTATTTTTTTTAACATATTGTCTTTTTTTTAACAACAAAACCTGATCCCTATCTATTATGTAGGGTATATTTGCAAAATTATAACTGTTAGGAGGAGAAGATATACTCCATTCCAATGTTCTTCCATTCCACATATCACCTGAGTAATCTTTATTATTATCTTTTTCTATTATACTTCTAATGACTTGTAATACTTGACCAATTACGCCAAATAAAATTATTATTGTTCCAAACATTGCGATTAATAAGAATCTATGCCAAATCTTATTATTATAATAACTGACTCTTCTTGTCATTCCTAATACTCCCAAAATATATAAAGGAACGAATGCTACAAACAAACCTATTAACCAACAAACAACTGTATATTTCCCTATTTTTTCATTTAATTTAAACCCAAATATTTTAGGGAACCAATAATTTAAACCTGCTAAATATCCAAATAATACACCTCCGATTATTACATTATGAAAATGAGCTACTAAAAACAAACTGTTATGTAATAAAAAATCAACACCAGGAATAGCTAATAAAACTCCTGCCATACCTCCAATACTAAACGCTATTAAAAAGCCTACTGTCCATAACATTGGAATACCAAATTCAATTTTGCCTTTATACATGGTGAATAACCAATTAAAGATTTTAACGCCTGTTGGTATTGAAATAATCATTGTGGAAATACCAAAAAATGCATTTACATCTGCACCTGCACCCATAGTAAAAAAATGATGCAACCATACTATAAATGATAATCCTGTTATTACAATAGTTGCATACACTAACAAATTATAACCAAACAACTTTTTTTTACAAAATGTAGAGACTATTTCTGAATAGATTCCAAACGCAGGTAAAATTAAAATATAGACTTCGGGATGTCCCCATGCCCAAATAAGATTTACATACATCATTGGGTTTCCACCAAAATGATTAGTAAAAAATTGCATATTTAAATATCTATCTAAAGTTAATAAAGAAATCGTAGCTGTTAAAATAGGAAACGACATAATTATTAAAAGGTTACTACATAGTATTGTCCATGTGAAAATAGGTAATCTCATAAATTCCATTCCTGGCGCACGCATTTTTAAAATAGTCACTACAAAATTTATGCCTGCGATTAACGTTCCTATACCTGATATTTGTAAACTCCATATCCAATAATCCACCCCTACTCCTTTACTAAATTCAATACCTGATAAAGGTGGGTACGCTAACCAACCTGTTGAAGCAAATTCACCTATAAATAAAGAAATATTTATTAACACGCCTGAAAAAACTGTTAACCATAAACTTAATGAATTTAAAAACGGAAACGCAACATCTCTTGCACCAATTTGCAAAGGAACTATTATATTCATTAAACCAAACATAAAAGGCATCGCCATAAAAAAGATCATTATTACGCCATGTACTGTAAATATTTGATCATAATGATATGAAGGTAAATAACCTATATTGTTTTTATAAGCTATAACTTGTTGTAATCTCATCATAACTGCATCTGTAAAACCACGTATTAACATAATTAATGCAAATATAATATACATTATACCTATTTTTTTATGATCCAATGTTCTTATCCAGTAGTTCCAAATATATATCCATTTTTTTAAATACGTTATGATACTTAAAATTAAAATAATAACTAAAAAGACGAATATTCCTGTAAATAAAATTATAGGTTCTTTATAAGGTATAGACTCAAATTTTAATCTACCTAACATCTTTATACTCCTTTATTACTTAATAATTTTAAATATTTTTTTTCTAAAGACGAATAATATTCGATTTTATTATTTATTGTTTCTTTAACTAATATTTTATAGTTTATATTTCTTTTATATTCTTTTATTTTTTTTATCCAACTTTCAAATTTTTTTAATGATACTACTAATACTTTAAACTTCATACCTGAAAATCCTTTTCCACTAAAATTAGTAGACAATCCTATATAAGTACCTTTTTTGTTTGACAATAAATAATTTATAGTTTTCATTCCTGACATAGCATACATTTGACTACATATTTGAGGTATAAAAAACGAATTCATCACTGTTTCTGAAGTTATTTTTAAATCTATAGGAACATTTATTGGTAAAACTAATTGATTTATAGTTGCTATTCCTATTTTTTTATAAATAAATAACCACTTCCAATCTAAAGATATTACTTCTACTGTTATTACATTATTTTTGTTGTTGATAAGTGTTTTTTGAGGGTCTAATTCATGAGTACTTTTCAAAGTAATAAGCCCTAAAATTAAAATAATCATAACGGGAACACCCCAAACTATCAACTCAACTTTTTTTGAATAATCCCACTCTGGTTTATATTCTATTTTTTTGTTTGTTTCTCTATATTTATAATTAAATTTTATTGTCATCAATATAACAGGGAGTACAATAATCAACATTAACAAAGTTGCTATAAAGATCAAATACTTCTGTTCTAAACATACTTTTCCACCTGGAGTTAATACATGTATATATCCTTCCTTATTTAAGATCAAAATAAGTAATAAACTTAAATATATTCTTTTATTCATTTATATTTCCACAATTAATTTCATTCTCACTACTCTTCCAAAAATGATCTTAAAGCTTCTGACCGTGATGGATGCCTTAATTTCCGCAATGCTTTTGCTTCTATTTGACGAATTCTTTCACGCGTTACATCAAATTGCTTACCTACCTCTTCTAATGTATGATCTGTAGACATATCTATTCCAAATCTCATTCTTAAAACTTTTGCTTCCCTAGCTGTTAACTCACTTAATACATTTCTTGTTGCTTCCACTAATCCTTCATCTGTTGCTGCGTCTATAGGTGATGCTGTAATATTATCTTCTATCACATCACTTAAATAATAATCTTCATCTTCCCCTATTGGTGTTTCAATAGAAACAGGTTCTTTTGCAATTTTCAAAATTTTTCTTATTTTATTTTCTGAAATTTCAAGTCGATTGCTTAATTCTTCCGGAGTAGGTTCTATGCCTCTTTCTTGCAACATTTTTCTTGATAATCTTTTTAATCTATTTATTGTTTCTATCATATGTACTGGTATTCTTATTGTTCTTGCCTGATCAGCTATTGATCTCGTTATTGCTTGCCGTATCCACCATGTAGCATATGTAGAAAATTTATATCCTCTGCGATATTCAAATTTATCAACTGCTTTCATTAAACCTATATTACCTTCTTGAATTAAATCTAAAAATTGTAATCCACGATTTGTATATTTTTTTGCAATTGAAATTACTAATCTCAAATTAGCTTCAATCAATTCTTGTTTTGCTTTATGAGCCTTATATTCTCCTATTAACAACTTTCGATTTATTTCTTTTAATTCAACAACCGATAAATTTATTTGTTGTTGTTCTAATAATATTTTTTTTTGTGATTTTAGAATATTACTTCTATAGTTTTTTCTACTAATTGTTTTCTCTGTATTTAATATAAATTTATCTAACCACTTTAAATTTGCTTCATTACCTATAAAACTATTTATAATTTCCTTTCTTGATAACTTTACCATCTTTACCATGTATTTTAATATCAAATTTTCATGAAATCTTATATTTTTTATACTTAAACGTACCTTACTTAACAACCCTTCAAAATGTTTTGGCAAGAATTTTATTTTTGAAAAGTACTTTGATAAAAGTTTTAATTCCATTTTTGCTTCTTTTGACTTATAACCATATGTTAACACGTTTATTTTTACTTGTTTATTTTGTTTACGAATTTTTTCAAACAAATTTTTTGTCAATATATGATCTGGTCCTTCATTATACGTTTCACTAATTAATACATTATTTTTTGCTTTTAATTTCTCTTCTTTTTTAACTTTTTTAAAATACATAAAACCAGTAAACAAATCATAAAAATTTACTTCTGTATCTTTTATTATTAAATCATAAATTTCTAATACATAATCAACTGCTCCCGGTAAATATACTAGCGCTGCCATAATTTCTTTTGTACCTTCTTCTATTTTTTTTGCTATTTCGATTTCACCTTTTCTATCTAATAAATCTATTTTTCCCATTTCTCTCATATATATTCGCACGGGATCAAAATGACGAATATCATTTTCTTTTTTACAAATATTTTTGTCTTCAACATTCTTATAAATATTTTCTACTTCTGATATTTTGTCAATGATATTTATTCCTTTGTCTTTAACGATACATATGATCTCATCTACTTTTTCATTATCAAACAACTCACAAATTTCTGAATTTATCAAAAATCCTTGTTCTTTACCTTTATTAATTAACTCTTTTATATTTAACTCTAATATTTCAAACATATTTTTCTCAACATAATCTTTATTTTTACTCTCTCTGTCACACTAATTTTATAATATTACTTATATTGCTTTAATCAACTACTTTCCACTTTCTACTCCTGAACTATTTTTATATTGCACTCTATGTGTATAATTTACATACATTAATATATTTAGTTGATGTTCTGCATATTCCGTTTTTTTTGTTTATACCTTTGTTCTTTGTTTACTGTTATCTTCTTTTAATGTTAGCTGTTATGTTTTTTTTTCTTGCATTTTATTTTTTATTAGTTGGTTATTTTTTGCTTTTAAGATTTAAGTTATGTTTGAGGTTTATTTGTTAGTAGATGTTTTAGGTTGCTTTTAAGTTTTAAGATTTAAGATTTAAGATTTAAGATTTTAGAGTTTAGAGTTTAGCTTTTAGAGGTTGCTTTTAAGATTTAAGTTATGTTTGAGGTTTATTTATTAGATGTTGTTTTGTTGTTTTAATTAGAATTTTGAGGTTGCTTTTAAAGTATTTGCTGTTATAAGCTGTGTTTATTATACCATGTTTGTTGAATTTAACGAAATTAATATTTACGTTCAAACCGGGTATGTTCACGCTTAATCTTTTTAATATAACGCTTTATAGCAGCAGCTGCTTTTCGTTTACGAACAGTTGTAGGTTTTTCATAAAATTCTCTGCGACGTACTTCTGCCAATAACCCTCCTTTTTCACAAGATCTTTTAAAACGTCTTAAAGCAACCTCAAATGATTCATTCTCTCTTATTTTAATATAAGGCATTTTTTTTCCTTTTAAAAGTTTTATATAATATAATAGTAACATGATTATTTTAGGAATTGAAACATCTTGTGATGACACATGCATTGCCATATATGATACTAAGTCTGGTTTAATTACAACAAAAAAATATACTCAAACTATACATACTATTTTTGGAGGCGTCATACCAAAATTTTCTTCATTTTATCATTTAAATAAAATAATTCCTATTATTAAATCTTTATTCTTTAAATTTCAAATTCATACAACTAATATCAACGCAATAGCCTATACTGCGGGACCTGGATTATACCAATCTTTGCTTATTGGAGCCTATATTGCTTATAGCATTTCTTATACACTTAAACTGCCTATTTTAGGAATTAATCATTTAGAAGGGCATATATTTTCAGCTATGATCAATAAAAAAAAACCTGATTTTCCTTTTATTTGTTTATTAATTTCTGGAGGTAATACTCAACTAATTGATGTTCAAAATATAGGCCATTACAAAATACTAGGAGAATCCAAAGATGTTTCTCTTGGAGAAACTTTTGATAAAATAGCAAAAGTCCTTAAACTGTATTATCCCGGAGGGGTAAGGTTATCCCATTTAGCCTGTTTTGGTAAAATAAAAAAACAAAACTTTCCTAAAATATTAAGAAATAATATAACTTTCAGTTTTTCTGGACTTAAAACATATATTTTAAATTATTTAAAACAATTCAAATACACTAATAAATATCAATATAAGGCTAATTTAGCAAAATCCTTTGAAGAATATGTTCTTAATATGCTAAGCTACAAATGTTATAAAGCCTTAATTTATTATGGTAGATCTTGTCTTCTAATTTCAGGCGGTGTAAGTGCAAATAAGACTTTACGTAAACATTTTAATTTGTTTTTTAAAAATAAACTTAATAATTTTCAAATTACTTTTCCTGACCAAGTTCTTTGTACAGATAATGCTGCAATGATTGCTTATGTCGGAGCTTTGAGGCTCACTTCAGGAGAAAAAATAACTAACAAACTTCTTATACGCCCTACTTGGTGTTTAGAAGAACTTAAATATCCTTTATTTTAATTCAATTATTGTCTTTGTTAGTTTTACAAATTAGTTTATTGTTAATATTTTTGCTTGGTTGTTTTTTGTTTGACCTATTTTTTTATCACTTTAATTTCTTTTGTAATGTTTGCCGTTTCTTTGAAGAATATTTTCTTACAATTTATATACTGTTTATTATCGTTTAATCTTATTTATTATAAGGTATTAACTTAACTTTATTTTAACTTCTTTTACAAACTTTTAATGCATTAACTTTAAGTAAATACTGTAAACACTTTACAAAACTTTTGTACAATCACTAATTGAAATACTACACAAACTTTTATCAATAAAAGCTACAACTCTCTTTCTGTGCTACTTCGTTTTGAAACCGTAATTTTATCCATATATTTTATTTATTAGTGAATTTTACATATATTTTATAATTAAACCTTGCTATAACTCAAATACTTTTAAAGTTACTTCAATCACTTTAAATTTTAATAACTTTTTTTTATCTCATTATCAATTTCTATTGAATAACTAGTATGTTTGTTACTTTTTTATAACTGCTTTCTGTTCTGTATTAGTTATATATAAAATAACCAGTTTATGTTGTATGTAGTTAAAAGATTCGTTCGTAAATAAAACATACTCATAAACGGAACATGATCCTAATTCTACAATCTAATCAAAATTTTTATATTAATTATTTAAGTGTAAATGAAAATGTTTATTATACCTGTTTCTTATAAATTCTTTTTTCAACCTACTTCTTTTGTTTTTTTAATTTTCAAATTTAGTATATTTTCCTGTAAATCTAATGTTAATAACACCTATTGGCCCATTTCTTTGTTTTCCTATTATTAACTCCGCAATACCTTTATTATCTAAACAATCACTATTATATACTTCATCTCTATAAATAAATAAAATTAAATCTGCATCTTGTTCTATTGCACCTGATTCTCTTAAATCTGAAATTATTGGCCGTTTATTGTTTCTTTGTTCTAATGATCTATTTAATTGTGATACAGCTAATATAGGACAATTAAATTCTTTAGCTATACTTTTTAAAGATCTAGATATTTCGGAAATTTCAGCCGTACGATTATATGATATAAAAGAAGAAGATACATGCATTAATTGTAAATAATCTATCATTATTAAACTTATTTTTCCCGTATCTCTTATACATTTTTTTATTGTTTTTCTTATATCTATTGGGGTAATCATTGGGGTATCATCTATATATAATTTACAATTCTTTATTTTCTTTAATGATTCCGTTAATTTCAACCAATCCTCTTCTCCTATATTACCTTTTCTTATATTCGTTTGATCTATACGTCCTACTGAAGATAACAATCGCAATATTAATTGCTCTGCAGGCATTTCCATAGAAAAGATTATTACTGGATCAGATTTATTGGTTTTTATAATATATTCTACGATATTCATTGCAAAACTCGTCTTACCCATAGACGGTCTACCTGCTATTATTATTAAATCTGCTTTTTGAAAGCCAGAAGTCATATTATCTAATTCATTAAATCCTGTTAGTAAACCAGTCATAGAACTTTTTGTACTATACATTTTATTTATACTATTTATTGTTTTATTTAATAATTCATTTAAATTTAATAAATTTGTTTTTTTAACTCTATATCTCGATTCTGCCATTGTCAATATTAATTTTTCAGCTTTGTGTATTATGTCTTGCACCTTTTTACCATTTCTATTAAAAGCTTCTTCTGCTATTTTTTTTGAGATTCTTATTAAATTTCGCAAATTTGAACATTCTCTAACTATATCTGCATAAGCAACAATATTATGTATTGAATGAGTATTTCTAGATAATTCTGTTAAATAACTTATTCCACCAATTTTTTGTAATTTATTGTTTGTTTCTAACGATTCCGCAACCGTTACCATATCTACTTTATTATTTTTTTCTGCTATATGTGTAATGGCATCAAATATATATTTATGTTCTATACTATAGAAATCTTCATTTTTAATAATTTCAGATATTTTTTTCCACGCGGCATTATCAAGCATTACACCACCTAGTAGTGCTTTTTCTGCTTCTACTGAATGAGGAGGTGTTTTGGTTTGTTTTTTATCATTAATGATTTTTTTCATTTATATTTCTGTATATTTATTTTTATATTTATTTGTTCATATAAACTTATTTTATACTCTCCAAACTTTTTTATTATATTTTTTTTTATGGTTATGTGCTTTTTATTTATTTTAATTTCATACTTTTCATAAAAAACTTTTGATAAATAACGCCTTCCTATCGAACCAACTAGTTTTCCTGTTTGTCCTGACTTACAAAATATCTCTATCTTTACATTTTTTAATTTTGTTTTTATTTTGTATATATATAGCTTATATTCCTTTAAATAGTGCTTACGCATTTGTTTTAAATATTCTATATTTTTTTTCTTTGCTATAATTGCAAAACCTTTTCTTATTAAAAAGTTTCTAGCATAACCTTTATTTACACTTACTATCGTACCTTTTTTTCCACTGTTACTATTTTTCGAAATTAATATAACATTCATATCTATCAACAACCCCCATTTTTGTTATAATTTTTATCAGTATAAGGTAATAATCCAAAGTATCTTGCTTTTTTTATTGCTTTAGTTAATTTTCTCTGGTATCTTACTTTAGTACCTGTTATTCTACTTGGAATTATTTTTCCATTTTCAGCAATATATAATTTTAATATATCATTTTTTTTATAATCTATTTCTTTAACTTTTTCAGCCGTAAATCTACAATATTTTTTTTTACGAAATAACATATTTTTTCCTACTTATTAACTTTTATTTTTGCCTTAGATTTTTTATAATAATATATCTAATTATCACTTCATTATATTTAAGTCTTTTTTCTAATTTTTTTATAACATATTTTTCACAATCTATGTTTATTAATATAATATTAGCTTGTTTTTGCTTTTTTATTAAATAATATAAATTTAAATTCCCTAAGTCTTCCAACTTGGTTATTCTTCCATTATTTTCAATAATAATTTTAATTAACTTTTTTATATTTTCTGATGTTAAATTGTCATTATTTACATTTAATAATATATTTATTTCATAATTCATATTTTTGTCCTTATTAACAACCCTTCTTTTACATTTACCTACTATTACTACCAACTTAACAACCCTTCTTTTACATCTTACTACTATTACTAATTTTACTACTTATTTCAACAACACCAATCTATTATCTTACTTTAACCCTCTACATTTTTCAATTAACTAAATCCCTTCTGTTTATTTTATAAATCTTTTCCATTAATAAACTAACTACAACTTTTACTACAACTTTTTTTTCCCTTTTATACAACCTACCTTTTACTTATCACCACTTATATAAATTCTTTTAATATTTTATAACACATTTATTTACTAACAATTATAACTTTTTTCTTCCACCTTACACAAATTAACAAACTTCAAAACACAAAACAACCTCACAAAACTGCTAACTGCTAACTGCTAATAAATAATAACAAAGTACATTTAGCACAACTCCTACCAGCTAACAACAACTTCTAACATCTTATACATATCACACCTACAACATACGACTACAAACTACAAAACCCCAACCCCAACCCCAACTGCCAATTGCCAATTTTTTCCTTTTCCTTCTTTTTTTTTACAACTTCTTACTTGTTTTTTAAAAACAACTACACAAACCAGCAATCTTTTACTTTCTTTTAAAACAACTACACAAACCAGCAACCTTTTTAAAACTCTTACACCATATACTACTACAACACATTTACACAAATCATCAAATACACAACTACAACACATTACCACATCACCTAACACAATAATAATAATACTAAATACAATACAATTTCATTTTTCATGTAATACAAATACACACATTATACACCTTTCACCCAATTCCATTCATAAAAAATACAAATAAGTTACTATTTTTTTCTTTTTATAATACAACACTTTTTCATTTAACCACGAACTGTTTTACAACCACCAACCTTTTACAATCTCACATAATACACAACCACAATACCTTTACTAATTATGCCTAACACAAAACACACAACTATTTAGTAATACCAAATACCATCACTTAACATCTATTTTTATATATTTCTATCATTAACAACAGTAATAATACAATATTTTTTACAACAACCTTTATACCACATTTACAACAACCTTATTTACAAACAATACTAATATACACAACTTCACTTTCTCTATACAACTAATAAGTAATAACCAATTTTAACAACTAACAACTACTAAGTAATAACAAAAAACAAAACTCTAAACAACCTCACAAAAAAAAACTCTTTAATACAACAGCTTAAATCTTTAAAGCAACCTAAAACCTCTAATAAAAAACATAACAATAAAAACAAAGAAGAAAAACTAACAACAAAACTTAAAAATATTACATAAAAAACAAAAGCAAAAAAAAACACAAAATAAACATACACCATAAAACAAACAAAACAGAAAAAACAGTTAACATCTTAATCAAAAAAAAATAAAAAAAAAAGCACAAATTTTAAACACAACATAGAATATCTTAAATAGTTATCAACCAAATTATGAAAATTATTAATAATAACGTTTTACTTCTAACAACAAACTGTTAATAAAATTAATATATCAATAACAAAAGTTTTTAATGTACAAGCAATAAATAACCTGTTATAAAAAGTCTTTAAAGAAATAAACTGTTAATTTTTAACTTAGTACATTCTTAGTTTTTTGTATTAACTAATGGCAACAATACAAAATAAAATTTACCCAAATTTGTGAAAGAGAAATATATACTCTATTAATAATAAACAACAAGTATATGTAACAACTAATTTCCATTCTATGAAATTAAGATTAATTAAATATTATGAATCGTATTGCCTAATGATGCAGTACAAGCTGCTTCGTGTATTGCTTCTGAGAGAGTTGGATGAGCAAAGCAAGTTAAAGCTAAATCCTCTGCACTTGAACTAAATTCCATAGCAATAACACCCTGAGCAATTAATTCACTAGCATTGTGGCCAATAATATGCACACCCAAAATTATATCGTTAACATCTGTAATTATTTTTACAAGACCTTGTATTTCATTACTTGTCCTAGCTCTACCACAATTAGCAAAAGGAAAAATACCTATTTTGTAATTTTTTATGCCATATGAAATAAGCTGCTGTTCATTTTTGCCAACCCAAGCTACTTCTGGACTTGTATAAATTACCCCTGGAATAGTATCATAATTTAACTGTACCTGATTCCCTGCTATAAGCTCAGCCACCATTATGCCTTCTTGAGCCGCTTTATGTGCTAACATAGGACCCCTAACAACGTCTCCAACAGCGTAAATTCCTGATAAATTTGTTTTGCATTGTCTGTCAACTTTAATAAAGCCATTAGTGGCAATAACTAGACCACTCTCTTTATCTATTAACGATTGTGTAAAAGGCATCCTACCAATACAAACTATCAACTTATCAAAAGTTAAGCAATGCTCACCAAAATGATCTATAAATCTAACTTTTACTTCGTTATTTACAATTTCACTACCAATAATACGCACATTAAATTTTATATTTAACCCTTGTTTTTTTAAAATTTGCGATATTTGTTTTGATAAAGAAAAGTCAATAACTGGTAATAACTTATCTAAAGATTCAAATATAGTAACTTTGCTACCTAGCCGACTCCAAACTGAGCCTAATTCTATCCCAATAATACCTGCTCCGATTATACCTAAACGATTAGGTACCTCTTGTAAATTTAAAGCAGCTGCAGAGTCTATTATAGTATCGCCGTTAAAAGGGACCTGATTTAGGCAACGAGGTATAGATCCTGAAGCAATAATAATATTCTTAGCTTTAAAATTACAAAGCTTACCTTTATGTAACACTTCTACTGTTTTTTTTGTTAAAATCTTACCAGATCCTCTTAATACTACAACACCATTAGCTTTGAACAAAGCTGCAATTCCATCATTTAAGCTATAAACAATTTTATTTTTATGCCTGATCATTTTTTTTACATTTATACTAATATTTTCAAAATTTATACCTATTTTTTCGAAATTCGCCTTAGCATCAATAAACTTATGTGATATTTCTAATAAAGTTTTTGAAGGTATACACCCAACATTTAAGCAAGTACCGCCATAAACAACTCTTCCATTATTCATCCATTGTTCAACACAAGCAGTTTTAAGTCCTAATTGCGCAGATCTTATTGCAGCGACGTAACCAGCTGGACCTGAACCTATGACAATTACATCAAAAAGAGATACCATATTTGTTTTTCTCATTACAGTTAAATGTTTAATATAAAACGAATGGGTTGTTCTAAAAGCTCCTTAACAAAAAATAAAAAATTAACTGCATCTTTTCCATCAATAAGACGATGATCATACGACAAGGCTAAATACATCATAGGCCGTATAACTATTTCTCCTTTTAAAACTACAGGACGGTTTTGAATTTTATGCATTCCCAAAATAGCAGTTTGAGGGGGATTAATAATAGGAGTAGAAAACAGAGATCCAAAAACTCCTCCATTACTTATCGTAAAAGTTCCACCAGTTAATTCTTTAATACTTAATTTTCCATCAACACCACGTTTCCTAAAATCCATAATTTTTTTTTCTATTTCTTCTATTTTTATAGAATCAGTATGCCTTAAAATAGGAACAACTAAACCCCTATTTGTAGAAACTGCTATTCCTATGTCTTGATAATTATGATAAACAATTTCTTTATCATCAATAACTGCATTTACTTTTTTGAACTGTTTTAGCGCCACCGTACAAGCTTTTACAAAAAATCCCATTAACCCTAGCTTAGTTCCATGTTTCTTTTCAAATAGTTCTCGATATTTTGTGCGTATTTCTAATATATTACCCATATCTACTTCATTATAAGTAGTTAACATTGCAGCATTTTTTTGAGCTTTCACGATACGTTTAGTAATCGTCTGACGTAAACGACTTAATTGTACTCTTTTAACTCCAATTTCATTAATACTATATTTAACATTTTCTTTTCTAATATTTACCCTTTTATCTTGTACTGTGCCATTCTCAAATAAGTTTTCAACATCTATACTAGTCTTAGCCTTACGTACCTCTGGTGAATAACTTTCTTCTAATTCTATTGCTTGTTTATAAAACTGTTTTAATTCTTGTTTTTCTGATTCATCTACCTTTTGCTCTTTTTTACACAATTTTTGCTGTTTGATGTTTGTGCTTGTGCTTGATGAACCTGAACTATAAAAACCTTCTTCTTTTTGTGCTACAATAATACCTAACAATTGCTCGGATTTGCATTTTTTACCTACTGGTATCTTTATAATTTGAAGAAACCCTTCAGTTGGTGAAACAACCTCAAGCAAAACTTTATCCGTTTCTACTTCAACAATAAGTTCATATGGTGAAATTTTATCACCAGGTTTTTTATGCCAAGTAGCAACAGTACCTTCATTTACAGATTCAGGAAATCTAGGGGCTTTTATTTCTATATATTTAATCTTTATTATCCTTTTTATTTTATTAGCTTTAAATTAAAAAAATGCTTCTTTTATTAAATTAGCCTGCTGTTTAAGATGTGCATCAAAATAACCAGATGCTGGTGCGGATGCAGAGGTACGTCCTACAAATTTTAGTCTTATCTTAAGTTTCTTATTTAAAAAGTATTTTATTTGATACCAAGCGCCTTGATTTTTAGGTTCTTCTTGACACCAAATAATATGTTCACACTTAGAGTAAATAGATATTTTTTTTATAATACTTTTTTCTGGGAAAGGATAAATCTGTTCTATTCTTAAAATAGCTGTTTCATAAATATTTTTTTCTTTACGATAAGCAACTAAATCGTAATATACTTTACCTGATGTAAGTATTACCCTTTTTACTATATCTGGCTTGATCTTCTCCGTTTCTCCAATTACTGTTTTAAATCTTCCATTAGATAAATCTTCAAAACTTGATCTTGCATATTTGTGCCTCAATAAACTTTTTGGTTGCATCAATATTAATGGTTTACGGTTTTTTCGTTTTGCCTGACTACGTATTAAATGAAATACTTGTGAAGGAGTTGTAGGAACACAGACTTGCATATTTTGTTCCGCACATAACTGAATAAATCGTTCTATCCGCGCGGAAGAATGTTCTGGACCTTGACCTTCATATCCATGCGGCAGTAATAAAGTTAGACTGCATAAACTTCCCCACTTATTTTCCCCTGAAGATATAAATTGATCAATAACTACCTGGGCTCCATTAGCAAAGTCACCGAACTGAGCTTCCCACGCTACGAACATATTTTTTGATGTAGTAGAATAACCGTATTCGAAAGCTAGAGCTGCTTCTTCTGAAAGAGAAGAATCTACTATCGTAAACTTATGTTGCCCTTTTTTTATATGTTGCAGAGGCGTCCACCTCGCTCCATCTTTTTGATTATGTATTACTGCCAAACGATGAGAGAAAGTTCCTCTTCCTGTGTCCTGTCCTGTTATACGTATTCCATATCCTTCATCCAATAACGAGGCATATGATAACAGCTCCGCAAAGCCCCAATTTATTTTTATACTATTACTACTTACCAATTTACGCCGATTTGAGTAAATCTTAGCAACTTTACTTTGAACTTTCAGTTCACCTAAATCGCACAATTTTACAGCTAATTCACGCATACGCTTCATTGAAAATGATGTGTCATTTAAATCCTCCTCATGAAATTTATACATACTTCCAGTTGTTTTTTTATAAGCTTTATTATTAGAATCATAATTTAACTTATGACGATATAAACTCACCATTTGTTTTACATCACTTTTTGATATTAAACCTTGTTTTAATAAATGTTTTGAATAAAGTTCACGTGTTGTTGGATTATTTTTTATTTTTTTGTACATAATTGGTTGCGTTATTGATGGCTCGTCTGCTTCATTATGGCCCCTACGCCGATAACATATCATATCTATTACCATATCTTTTTTGAATTTATTCCTATAATCAACTGCTATTTGAGTTACATATTGAACCGCTTCTGGATCATCTCCATTTACATGTAAAACAGGATAATTAAACATTTTTGCAATATCACTACAATATTTCGTAGATCGTGCATTATGTTTATAAGTGGTAAAACCTATCTGATTATTTATTAAGATATGTAACGTACCCCCCGTATTATATTCCTTTATTTTTGATATTTGTAATGTTTCCATTACTACACCTTGCCCAGCAAATGCTGTGTCACCATGTACCACTACAGGTAATACTTTTGTCGTATCATTCATATAATCTTGTCTAGCACGAACTGCTCCTTCTATTACAGGATAAACAATTTCTAGATGTGATGGATTAAATGCTAAGTTCAACTTCACATCACCACCTTTTGTCTTTATATTTGAACTTAAACCCTGATGATATTTAACATCACCCGAATATGCTTCATATATTTGTTTTCCTTCAAATTCCTTTATTATATCAGCTGGGCTCTTCCTCAAAATATTAACTAATACATTTATACGTCCTCTGTGGGCCATACCCATAAATATTTCTTTAATGCCATAATTACCAGCTCTTTGTATTGTTTCATACAACATAGCAATTAAAGTTTCTCCACCCTCTATACCAAACCGTTTAGTACCAGGAAAATTACTAGATAAATAAGCTTCTAATGCTTCAGCTGCAGTAATTAATCCTAAAATATGCAAGCTTATATTTTTTTTTTGTGAATATTTATTGAGTACAGATTCAAAACTTTGCTCTAACCAGAATATCTCCACATTATTTAAAATGTGCCTAAATTCACATCCTATAGAGCTGCAATAAGTTTTATCCAAAACATCAATAATTTCTTTTAATTTTGATTTATTTTGACCTACTCCATTATTAAATGCTTTGTTTAAATCTTTTATATTTAACTTGTGTAATGACAATTGAATCGCCTTTACTTTATTTTTACCACTTATTGGATTTATATGTGCCTTTTTATGCCCCATATAGCGATAATTTGTTATAAGTTTCAAAACGCTCATTTGTTTTATTGTGTTTTTTTCACATGTTTTTATAGTTTTAAACCTGCATTCTTGTTTAGTAATATAGTCAAAAATTTGCCGCCATTCTTCAGTAACATTACCTTTATTTTTGTATTGTTCGTATAGTTCTTCTAAATAACTAACATTATCTAATGCTATTTTCATATTTTTTATACCTTATTTGAATAATATTCTTTATTTGTTTTCATGTTTTAGTGTTATACCTCCTATTAATTTTATTGCCTGCTTTATGCGTATACGAGTTATATCTTTACCAAGAATTACTATAGTGTTAATAACCGATGTAGAAATTAATCTTCCATTTATCGCAATAAAAATTGGAGCTATTATTGTTTTCATTTTCATTTGTAACTGGTTAGATACTTGTTTTACCTTATATAATATATTTTGTTTGTCCCATTTTTCTATATATTCTAATTGTAACCATAAATGTTTTAGTACTTTTATTTGTAATTTTTTTTTCAAAGCAATAACTTTAAAATCTTCCTTTTTTAATTTAGGTAATCCATAAAACACTTGTTCTGATAAATGAATAATATCCGTTAAAATTTTTATACGAGGTTTAATTGTTGGTAAAATCTTATGTATATAGTCTTTAGCCCATTCATACATAACCTGAATTAACGTTTCATTTTTCATTGACCGTATATAAATTCCATTCAACCAAGATAATTTGTCTAAATCAAATATTGGACCTCCTAATGATATACTCTTTATATCAACTTTAGTTTTCATATTTGTATTTTTTCTATACCATTTAGTCGTTTTTACACCACCTAAACTACCTAAGTAGTTTATTATTGTTTGGGGTAAATAACCCATTTTTCGATAAAATTCAATAGAATTATTTTGTTTTCTCTTAGATAATTTTGATTTATCTGGATTACGTAATAATGGTAAGTGACAAAATTCTGGCTGTTTCCAACCAAAATAATCATAAAGCAACTTATGTTTTGGAGTTGAAGTTATCCATTCTTCACCCCTTATTACGTTAGTAATCCCCATTAAATAATCGTCTACTACATTAGCTAAATGATAAGTAGGTGTTCCGTCAGATTTTATTAAGACTTGTGAATCAATCTGATCCCAATTCATTGTTATACTACCCCTTAATACATCATAAAATACGCATTTTCCTTTATTAGGAACCTTTAGTCTTATTACATAAGGCCAATTGTGTTTTTTACGAAATTTTAATTCCTTATAATCTAACTGTAAATCTTTTTCTTTTAATGTTTTATCAACTTTACATTTACGCAATTTTTCTAGTTCTTCACTTGTACGATAGCATTTAAATACTTTACCTACTTTTATTAATTTCTCAACATATTTATTATAAAGATTGTTCCGTTCGCTTTGTCGATAAGGTCCGAACTTTCCTCCGATATCTGGCCCTTCATGCCATTGAATCCCTAACCAATGTAATAACTCTAAAATTTTGTTTTCAAACTTACTTTTTGATCTTTTACTATCTGTATCTTCTATTCTTAGAATTACTTTTCCATTGTTTATACGAGCAAAATAATAATTTAATAAAGAAATATATGCTGTACCTATATGCGGTGTACCTGTAGGTGAAGGTGCAATACGTGTGCGTATTTTTTTCATAATCTTCTTAATTTCCTTCACAATCTATTTGTGGCTATACTGTTGCTTTTTTTTTATCGAATTTTATCATTATTCAGCTTCTTGTATTTTATCCCGTTGCTTATAATTTTTCTAAGCTATGTTTTTCCATTATCACTATATTTTTTATATAACGATTTATGCTTAATGCCTTTAATTTTTTCATTTTTCAACGTTCATTGCTAATACATGTTTTTACCAAGTTTATTGTTCTTTTTGTACTTCACTTCTGTATATCTTCCAGTTTTCTTTTCACTATACTATATCCTTTTCTACTCTTCTTAATTTTTACTGCTGTTTTTTTTTGACTTTTTGTTTTTTTATATATACTTGTTAACCATTTTCTTTTTTTTACTGCTGTTATATCTTAAACTCTACATTTTGTACTTTTTCTGATAAAAGATTTAAACAATTTATTCTTATTTTTTTTTCTTTTTTTTTTTTAAGCTGTTCTTTTTTTTGTTTTTGTTTTTATGTGTTAAGCTGTTAGCTGTTAGCTGTTAGCTGTTTGCTGTTTGCTGTTTGCTGTTTACTGTTTAGTTATTATGGTTTTTCTTTTCTTTGCTGTTATGTTTTTAGCCGTATTCTGTTATTTTTTCTTTTAGTTTTTGTTGCTTTTTTTTTATTTCTTTGTTGTTTTTGTCTATTTAAAGCTGTTTCTGTTATATTACTCGTTCTTTCTTTTTAGTTGTTATGGTTTTTATTTGTTATTATGTTTTATCTATTAGAGCTTATTTGTTAGTTAGTAGAGGTTAAAGGTTGCTTTTAAGATTTAAGAGGTGATGTTTTATCTATTAGAGCTTAGCGGTTAGCGGTTAGCGGTTAGTTGTTAGTTGTTAGTTGTTTGTTGTTTGTTGTTTGTTGTTTAGCGGTTAGCGGTTAGCGGTTAGCTTGTTTTGATGTTAGAGTTTTAATTGTTTAAATGTTTGCTTGTATTATTTATTATTAGAGGTTTGTTGTTAAATTTGTTGTTTTTTTAGATTTTTGTTTGTTTTTGCTTTTAAGACTTTTGAGGTTTGAGTTGTTAGGTTTGAGGTTTGAGTTGTTAGGTTTGATGTTTGATGTTTGATTGTTGCTTTTATTGTTTATTAGATTTAAAAGAAGTTGCTTTAAAGATTAAAGATGTTTTTTTTTATCTGTTAGTTGTTGTTTTTTAGAGTTTACTTATTATATTTTATATGTTTTGATGTTAGAGGTAAGAGTTTGTATTTAAGTCTGTTAGAGGTTTATTTATTTGATGTTTTGAGGTTGTTTTTTAAGAGTTTGATGGTTTGATATTCTCTTTTTTCTTTGCCGTTTGGATTTTTGAGTTAAGTTAGAGTTTTTTAATTCTTTTTGTATTTTCTTTTTTGTTAGATCTTTATTTCTTATCTGTTCTTTTTGTTTATTGTTTTGATTTTTTATTGTTGTATATATTCTACTAACTTTTTTTTTGTATGTAATTTCTAATTTTATGTATTTCTTTTTTATTTGTTGTATATTAGTAACTCTAATTAGTGTTGTATATAAAATATAAATTTATTTATTAGATGTAGGTTGTTGTAAGTAAAATATAGAAATAGTTGTTAGATGTTGTTTGATATTTGTTAAAAAGTTGTTGCTTTAAAGAGGATAAAATATGTTATATTTGTGGTATGTTTGTTGGAAAAGTTGTTAGGTTAGTGAGAACATTAAACATAGTTGTGTTAGGAATATGTTAGTTGCTTAATGTTATTTTGAAATGTAAAAGTGGCGTTATTTATGTTTTTTTTTGTTTTGGTTAAAGAACTGTTGAATCAATTACATTTGTAATAACTATATACTATTACACTTTATTATTATAAACCGTATTAATTGCTATTTGTTTATATAATGTTTTGTAGTATTAAGAATTACAACTACCAAACCTTTTTTTAAAGCAACCATTTAAACAACATAAAACAAACCTCTAACAGATAAAAAACAAAACTCTAACATCTAATTAATAATCCTCTACCATCTAACAACAAACCTACAATATACAACTATACGACCTATAAATACAACCTTATACAAATATAATTAACAAGAATACAAACTCAAATAAATAAAGCAAAAACAAACTACAAACTACAAACTACAAACTCTAAAAGCTTTAATCTTTAAAGCAACCTTTAACCTCTACTAACTAACAACTAACAGATAAAATCTACAAATCAACCTACTTTCTAAACAACCAACATCTTTACTCTACTTTCTAAATAACCATATAACATCTTTTTTTTACCACAAAGATCTAACAAACAATAACAAATAAACAATCCTAACACCTAACACCTAACAACTAACAACTCTAACCTCTAACCTCTAACCATTTAACAAACATCGAACAAACATCAACAATCAACATCTAACCATAAACCACCTACCACCTACCACCTACCACCAAGCCTAACAGCAAACAGCTAACAGTAAACAGCTAACAGCTAACAGCTAACAGCTAACATCAAACATCAAACATCAAACATCGTATACATAACCTATAACAGCAAAATCTTAAATAAACAACATTACCACTTTTAACAAACAAAGCGAATTTAAACCAAACTAACAATAATCGTCTATTAAATACAAACTTATAATTATGTAGCATAACATCTTATTGATCCTAACTAATTTGTTTTCAAAAATAAATAACTTTTTCTTATTTTTACAACAATAACACCTATTACTACTAACTTTTAAACTGCATATAACATTTTTAAACTGTACACAAAACTAACGTTTAAATAACATATGCTATCAACTAACCAACATTCAAACATCTACCAATTAATAAATATTACAAGCTTCCAACTACCAACTTTTCTCTAACATCTAACATCTAATTACCAACCTCTACTAACCAATTTACCAACAAACACTAACATCAACTTCTCTAACCATTTAACTATTTTTCTTATACAACTCTTTCTTCAATTATGCTACTAACTAAACAAATCCCATCTAACTAACAATACCAACAACATCTACTTATCTAACTTCCATTTAAGAATACAACTATTATGGTAAATGAACTTAAGAATACAAAAGAGGATGGTTTATATATAAATAAATATATGACAAATACGAATTTTAAGAAGTTAAAAACAAAATACTAAATAAACTAACAGATAACAACTTATAAACTATCCAAAATCAAACCACCCAATCTTAATGTTTTTAAAAACAAACAACAGATAAAGAGTTATAAAAAATCAACTAACCCAACTTAAGAAGTTAAGAGAATTTTTTTTTTCTTATTGTACAACGAACTCTTACTAATAATAAACAAATTACAAGTTAAAAGTTAAAACATCATCTTATGTAGTTTATACAACAAAAAATAATCTTTAAAGTTTTAAAAAATAAATTAAGAATACATAATACAACAATAAATTTAATTAAAGCTTTTAATAAAGAAAACATAACCAATGTATTAACATATAATTAAGTTAAAAATCATAACATACAGTACATACCTACTTAACGTAAACCCGTAAATATAATACATATCAAGTACTATACATATACATCACAAACACATTTTATAAGTATAAAATTATATATTTTTTTTCACAAATCACATACTCTAACTACATAACACACTCCACAATACATATTTCTTTTCCACCTCTTTTTTTTCTAACTTCCTCTTTTTTCTGCTTTTTCCACACTTACCCCTGCTTTCTTTTTTCTGCTTTTTCCACACTTACCCCTGCTTTCTTTTTTCTGCTTTTTGCTTTTTCCTCTACTTCATCTACAAAACTACATCTTATTAACTATAAAATTAATTTTAACGATACAATTTATTAAAAATGAAACCAATTATTTAAATACTTTATACAACAGAAAAATAATAACACATAACTAATCTAAAAAAACATAACTATAAAAAAATATAATATAAAACAAGCAATTAGTATTTATTTTTTAGATCTTCGTATAAAAAACGTATATAAGTATTAAACATATAAATTATGATTATACAAACATAAGTACTTAACAATTACTAGCCTGACGATAACCTACTCTCACATGAGGAGAACCTCATACTACCATAGGCGTTAGGTGATTTAACTTCTGAGTTCGGAATGGTTTCAGGTTGGTCCCACAAACTATATTCGTCAAGCTATTTTTTTATACTTAACATATATATGATAAAGCCTCACGGACTATTAGTACACGTTAGCTTAAAGTGTTACCACTCTTACACACCGTGCCTATCAACCTCGTCTTCTTCGAGGGCCCTTTAGGGTTTTAACCTGGGAAGTCTTTTCTTGAAGTTGGTTTCCCGCTTATATGCTTTCAGCAGTTATCCATTCCGAACTTAGCTACCCGGCAATGCCATTGGCATGACAACCGGAACACCAGAGGTTCGTCCACTCCGGTCCTCTCGTACTAAGAGCAGCTCTTCTCAAACTTCCTACGCCCGCGGTAGATAGGGACCGAACTGTCTCACGACGTTCTAAACCCAGCTCGCGTACCACTTTAAATGGCGAACAGCCATACCCTTGGGACCTGCTTCAGCCCCAGGATGTGATGAGCCGACATCGAGGTGCCAAACACCGCCGTCGATGTGAACTCTTGGGCGGTATTAGCCTGTTATCCCCGGAGTACCTTTTATTCGTTGAGCGATGGCCATTCCATACAGAACCACCGGATCACTAGAACCTACTTTCGTATCTGCTCGACTTGTTTGTCTCGCAGTTAAGCACCCTTATGCTCTTACACTATTAATACGATTTCCGACCGTACTTAGGATACCTTTGCGCTCCTCCGTTACTCTTTTGGAGGAGACCGCCCCAGTCAAACTACCCACCACACACTGTCCTTACACCGGATAACGGTATAAAGTTAGAAAGAAATTAAAATTAGGCTGGTATTTCAATATTGACTCCATACAAACTTGCGTTTGTACTTCATTGTCTCCCAGCTATTCTACACAAACAATAACCACTTTCAATATGAAGTTATAGTAAAGGTTCACGGGGTCTTTCCGTCTAGCCGCGGGTATACTGCATCTTCACAGCAATTTCAATTTCACTGAGTCTCGGATGGAGACAGTGTGGCCATCATTACGCCATTCGTGCAGGTCGGAACTTACCCGACAAGGAATTTCGCTACCTTAGGACCGTTATAGTTACGGCCGCCGTTTACTGGGGCTTCAATTTAATGCTTTCACATTTCCTCTTAACCTTCCAGCACCGGGCAGGCGTCACACCCTATACGTCCGCTTACGCGTTAGCAGAGTGCTGTGTTTTTAATAAACAGTTGCAGCCACCTGGTTTCTTAGGCCGATTTTTGCTTTAACTGGTCTAGTTTATACAATATCTCGGCGCACCTTCTCCCGAAGTTACGGTGCCATTTTGCCTAGTTCCTTCACCCGAGTTCTCTCAAACGCCTTAGTATGCTCTACCTAACCACCTGTGTCGGTTTATGGTACGGTCATATGTAATCTGAAGCTTAGAGGTTTTTCCTGGAATTTTGGCTTCAACGACTTCACTGTTCGTCTCATACCTTGGTTTTATTAAGAAATCGGATTTACCTAACTTCTAAACCTACATACTTAAACCCAGACAACCAACGCTGGGCCCGCATAGCCTTATTCGTCACCCCATCGCAATTACATATGGTATGGGACTATTAACCCATTTTCCATCGATTACGCTTTTCAGCCTCACCTTAGGGCCGACTAACTCTGCTCCGATTACCGTTGAACAGAAAACCTTAGTTTTTCGGCGGGGATGTTTCTCACATCCCTTATCGTTACTCATGTCAGCATTCGCACTTGTGATATCTCCAGAACATTTTTCAATATCCCTTCACAGACCTACACAACGCTCCTCTACCGCCTATATTTTCTATATAAACCCGTAGCTTCGGCACTTAGTTTTAGCCCCGTTATATTTTCCGCGCAGGTGAACTTGACTAGTGAGCTATTACGCTTTCTTTAAAGGATGGCTGCTTCTAAGCCAACCTCCTAGCTGTCTTAGTCTTCCCACCTCGTTTTACACTTAACTAAGATTTTGGGACCTTATCTGACGGTCTGGGTTGTTTCCCTTTCCACTATGGATGTTAGCACCCACAGTGTGTCTCCTATGCTGTTATTCTTGGTATTCGAAGTTTGCATCGGTTTAGTAAATCTATAAGACTCCCTAGCCGTAACAGTGCTCTACCCCCAATTTAACTACATAAGGCGCTACCTAAATAGCTTTCGAGGAGAACCAGCTATCTCCGAGCTTGATTAGCCTTTCACTCCAATCCACAAGTCATCCGAGTCTTTTTCAACAGACACCGGTTCGGTCCTTCTATTAATGTTACTTAACTATTCAACCTGCTCATGGATAGATCGCTCGGTTTCGGGTCTATTTCCGGAAACTATACAGCCCATTTAAGACTCGGTTTCCCTGCGCCTCCCCGATATGGTTAAGCTTGCTACCGAAAATAACTCGCTGACCCATTATACAAAAGGTACGCAGTTACCTAATTATATTAGGCTTCCACTGCTTGTACGCATATGGTTTCAGGATCTATTTCACTCCCTGTGCTAGGGTTCTTTTCACCTTTCCCTCACGGTACTAGTTCACTATCGGTCAGTCATTAGTATTTAGCCTTGGAGGATGGTCCCCCCTTTTTCAGTCAAGGTTTCTCGTGCCCCGACCTAATCTAATTCACAAATACTTAGTTTTAACTTACAGGACTATCACCTACTATGGTACAGCTTTCCATCTGTTTTTATTAACTTATATTATTGCTTTATGGGCTTTTCCCTTTTCGCTCGCCACTACTTAGGGAATCTCTTTTGATTTCTTTTCCTCAAGGTACTTAGATGTTTCAGTTCCCTTGGTTAGCTTCTGTAATTTATATATTCATTTACAGATACTGATTACTTTCAGTAGGTTCCCCTATTCAGACATCGCCGGATCATAAGTTACTTGCCACCTTCCCGACGCTTATCGCAGGCTGTCACGTCTTTCTTCGCCTCTGACTGCCTAGGCATCCACCATATGCGCTTATTTGCTTTATCTTTTTAATTTTATACATTCACTCTTGGGTCTGGGCAGACTTGAACTACCGCCCTCACCCTTATCAGGGGTGTGCTCTACCAACTGAGCTACAGACCCACTACTTGTTTTAAGTACTTCTTTATTCATAAAGACTTTTTTTTAAGGAGGTGATCCAGCCACAGGTTCCCCTACAGCTACCTTGTTACGACTTCACCCCAGTCATGAACCACACCGTAGTGACTGTTCTCCTGTTTTTTGGTTAAACTTGCCACTTCTGGTGCATTTCACTTCCATGGTGTGACGGGCGGTGTGTACAAGGCCCGAGAACGTATTCACCGTGACATTCTGATTCACGATTACTAGCGATTCCGACTTTATGGAGTCGAGTTTCAGACTCCAATCCGAACTAAGACAATTTTTTTGGGATTAGCTTCATGTTACCATTTTGCGACCCTTTGTTTTTGCCATTGTAGCACGTGTGTTGCCCTACTCTTAAGGGCCATGATGACTTGACGTCGTCCCCACCTTCCTCCGGTTTATCACCAGCAGTCTCCTTAAAGTTCCCGCCTTATGCGTTGGCAACTAAGGACAAGGGTTGCGCTCGTTACGGGACTTAACCCAACATTTCACAACACGAGCTGACGACAGCCATGCAGCACCTGTCTCAAAGTTCCCTAAGGCACCCTTCCATCTCTGGAAAGTACTTTGGATGTCAAGAGTAGGTAAGGTTTTGCGCGTTGCATCGAATTAAACCACATGCTCCACCGCTTGTGCGGGCCCCCGTCAATTCATTTGAGTTTTAGCCTTGCGACCGTACTCCCCAGGCGATCAACTTATCGCGTTAGCTACGCCACAAAATTCTTTAAGAATCCAACGGCTAGTTGATATCGTTTACAGCGTGGACTACCAGGGTATCTAATCCTGTTTGCTCCCCACGCTTTCGCATCTCAGTGTCAGTGTCAGCCCAGAAGGTCGCCTTCGCAACTGGTATTCCTCCAGATATCTACGCATTTCACCGCTACACCGGGAATTCTACCTTCCTCTTCTGCACTCTAGTTTGTCAGTTCTTTATTCCGTTCCTATGTTAAGCATAGGGCTTTCACATAAAGCTTAACAAACCACCTACATGCCCTTTACGCCCAGTAATTCTGATTAACGCTTGCACCCTCCGTCTTACCGCGGCTGCTGGCACGGAGTTAGCCGGTGCTTCTTCTGCGAGTACCGTCATAGTTATAACTTTTTATTTTCTAACTTTTCTTCTTCGCTGAAAGTGCTTTACAACCCAAAGGCCTTCTTCACACACGCGGCATGACTGGATCAGGGTTCCCCCCATTGTCCAATATTCCCCACTGCTGCCTCCCGTAGGAGTCTGGGCCTTTTCTCAGTCCCAGTGTGGCTGATCATCCTCTCAGACCAGCTACGGATCGTTACCTTGGTAGGCTTTTACTCTACCAACTAGCTAATCCGGCATGTAATTTTCTAAAAGCGCAAGGTTGATTTTTTTTATCAAGCCCCTGCTTTATCTCGTAATAATTATGCGGTATTAGCGTACGTTTCCGTACGTTATTCCCCACTTTTAGGTATATTTACATGTATTACTCACCCGTGCGCCGCTTGCCAACCTGTATGATGCCGCTCGACTTGCATGTGTTATGTCTGCCGCTAGCGTTCAATCTGAGCCATGATCAAACTCTTTTGTTAGATCTTTATTTCGTCTTTATAATATATGAAAACCTAAACAAGTACTCACTTTTATATTATCTATTAATTACACAATTTTTCATTATTTATGCTTCCAACTATTTATTTCATATTCTGTACTTTTACTTTTTACAAACTATTACTGCTTTTAAAAACTTACATACCTTAATTTTTATTTTACTCTATTGTTTTGACTTCACCTGCTATCAACATCTACACATATTACTACTAACTACAATTTTTCACTTTTACACATCCTCATACTGCTACTTCTTGCCTTCACCTATTCTCTATTCTACCCTTTCTCTCTTTTTACCTTTCCTCTTCCTTTCTACCCCTATTACCTTACTACCTCTTTTTACTTTTTCTCTGCTTTTTCTACCTTTTACTCTCTTTACTTTATACAACTCCTTTTAACTACCTTAACTTTTTTTCCTAACAAACCTTTTTCTTTTTACTTCTTTGCACTTTACTTTTACCACCATTTCCTAAACTCTTTTTTTTATTAACAACCACAATCTTTTCCTTTCTTTTTTTTCCTCTATTTTCTACTCTCTAATTTCTTTTTTTACACCTATCCTCTATCCTTTACTAACAATTTCCCTTCTCCACCTATTAACTATTTTCTAACTTTTAATGTTTTTTTATCTTACTTTTGCATTCTATCAAACATATATTTTCTATCTATTAATTTTTACGTATATTTTAACTTTAACCACCTTTTTCAATTCTTTTTACTAACTAACTATTTAATAAACTAATATGAGATTTACTAACTACTAACTACTAACATTTTATCTATTATACATTCTTTCTTTTTCTACTTATCTTCTATTCCATTTATCATGTTATCGCTTTTACACAGCATCACAAACTATACTTTTTCTTTTACAAAATTATTTTTTTTATTAACAATGTACAAATTACACCTTTAAAATCTTTTAACAATTTTACACGAATCAAATATTATACCTTTTTGTATTTTTATAAACCTTTTTAACTATTTAAATCTATTTTAATTTGTTTTTGTATTAGTATTAGTATTAGTATTAGTTTTAGTTTTAGTTTTAAATTTAGTTTTTATTTTTATTTTAGTTTTAGTTTTAGTTTTTATTTTTATTTTTAGTTTTAATTTTTGTTTTTGTTTTTGTTTTTGTTTTTGTTTTTGTTTTTGTTTTTGTTTTTGTTTTTGTTTTAATTTACATATAAGGTTAGTATATTTAACCTATAGTTTATTGTCAAATAATAACTAAGTTTAGTAATATATTTTAAATGAATATATCGTTCATAACATACATACAATATATGTATCTCGTTTTCTTTTTTTTTTATTAACCAATTTTACACTTTAGACAATCAATTTTGTTTTCAATAATCACCTTCAATCTTTTATCATCTACAACACCATCCGTACTCCTTTATCAACCAATACTTACCTACTTCTACCTTATATTAATTACTATACCCCTTTTTAAATACCTTGAACAACTACAATTAACCCTTTTTACACAAACTAAAAAAAAATAACAAACATACACTCTCTTTACAATACAACAAATACCACTATAATTTCTTTACTATACATATGCAATAACATGCAAACTTCGCAATTAAAACCTTTTCAATTTTTAATAATAAATACACAATACAATTCATATATAACAAGAACATAAATTCTTTACATAGTAACAACATATTTTTATATCACATCCTTGAATTATAAACAATCAATTAACATTAACTACACTTTCTTGCTTCTTAAAAGTCATTTATACATTTTTATAACAAACATCTGAATTACCCTCTACACACATTTTTGTTTTAACTTACCACTTTTAACAAAACATTTATCTTTTTTTTTTAATCATATACTACTTACAAGCACTACTACTCAACCACTTATTGCATCTACTACTATATACTAATTTCATCTAACTTTTTCATAAAACAATTAAACCAACTATATACATTTTTTTTAACAGGTACAAAGTCCATTTTTTTTAACAAACAACTTTGTATTAAAACAAATAAGAAAGACATAAATTTAACATTAACAAACTCACAAACTCACAAACTTTTAAATAATAACTTAATTACTCATCTTAACATATAACACAAACTATTTACACAAAACCTCTAATTTAACTACTTTATACTGAATATTTAAATATTAACAAATCATAAAGCATATGATTTAACACAAATGTCTAACATAAATGCTAAAACAGATACTACACTACTAAAGGCTAAAGGCTAAAGGCTAAACTTTTACAACTTACACCTATTATCATATAAAAATACAAAATAAATAAGAATAACAACTATACTAAAGCATAATTTTTTTTACATAAAAACTTTTAAAGCAAACTACTAAAATAAAAAAAAGCAAACCAAGCAAAACTTTCTTAAACTACAGAGATAAATAAGAATTAGAAAAGAAACAAATTATTATTAAAAAGTAATATAAATTCTTGTTAAGTTACGAAAATAATAGCAAAATAAGTTATTAGAGAAATAAATATTTTATTTAGATTCCCGATAATTCACATGTCTACGTATTATAGGATCATATTTTTTTAAGTTTAATTTCTTTTTATTTTCTCGTTTGTTTTTATAAGTTGAATAACAGTGACCCGTGCCTTTAGTTGAAACTAACTTTATCTTTTTTCTCACTACACCATCTCCAGACTCATGTTTTTATTAAGACTTTTTCTATACCATATTTATCTATTATCCGCATACCTTTTGTAGTTATATGCATTTTTATATAGCGTTTTTCTTTCTTTATCCAAAACCTATGTTTTTGTAAATTTGGCATAAACCTTCTACGTGTTTTTCTATGTGAATGAGAAACATTATTACCTTGCATTGGCTTTTTATAAGTTATTTGACATCTTTTAGTCATTTTAAATCCTTAGCTATATATAAGTTGATATGTTAATATAATTTTTTATTTTTTTTATGGCACGTTGTTCTAATTGACGAATCCGTTCAGCTGATACACCATAAATATCAGCTAATTCATGTAATGTTGCTTTTTGTTCGTTCAACCAACGTTGTTTTAAAATATCTCTTACGCGTTCATCAAGTTTATTTAAAGCAACATATAAACGTCTATAAGAATATCTTTCAAAATCAAAATTTTCAAACTGAAGAGCAGGATCAAATCGTGAATCCTCTAGATAATTAGAAGGATTTTTATAATTGTTCTTTTCTTCTTTTTGTTTATTATCAAATCCATAATCTGTTGATGACAATCTACACTCCATCTCTCTTACTACCGTGGGCTTTACGTTTAGGTCCTTTGCTATTGACTTTATTTCCTCTCTATTTAACCAATTTAAACTTGTTTTTGCACATCTTAAACTAAAAAATAATTTCCTTTGAGATTTTGTTGTAGCTATTTTTACAATTCTCCAATTTCTTAAAACATATTCATGTATTTCTGCTTTTATCCAATGTATAGCAAATGAAACTAAACGAACACCATGAGCAGGATCAAATCGTTTTACTGCTTTCATTAGTCCTACATTGCCTTCTTGAATTATATCAGAATTCTGTAATCCATATCCTGAATAACTACGAGCTATATGAATAACAAATCGTAAATTAGATATTACTAAACAACGAGCTGCATCTAAATCTCCTTTATTTCTTAACCTTCTTGCTAAATCATACTCGTCTTGTGCAGAAATTATAGGAAAACCTAAAACTGTTTTAATATAACCTTCTATATTCGTTTCTGGATAATTTTGTATCATAGCCTACTCCTTTAAAAACTTTTGTTTACTCCTATATTAGTTGAAATTATATCATATTTATGATTAATTATTTTAATGTGATTAGATTAATTGGAGGTTGTAAAAAACGTAGTATCCTTAATTTACCATATACCAATCTTCATGGCGGTAGATGCGTTAGACCTACATTAATTAATGTGCGAGAAATTTTCTTTGATTTGATAAAAAATGATATAACCAATAAAACTATTTTTGATTTATACGCTGGTAGCGGTTCACTAGGTTTTGAAGCTATATCTAGAGGTGCAAAATATGTGTTATTCCTTGAAACTAACAAATCTTTTGTTAAAAATTTGTACCTTAATAAAAAAAAACTTAAATTTTGTAAGTCTGTTAGAATTATAAAAACTAATTCAATAAAGCACATTAATAAAGTTGCCTCTAACTCTTTTGATATAATTTTTATAGATCCACCTTTTTGTAGAGGTTTAGCATATCCTAGCATTAACTTATTAGAATTGAACGGTTGGCTTAATGATAAAGCCTTAATATACTTAGAAGTTGAATCTAAGTTAGATCTATTCTTGTTACCAAATACATGGACTTTATATAAAGAGCTTACTTTAGGGAACTATCATATACTTCTTTATCGTCGGTTTTTAAACTTTACGGCTACGCAGCAAAGGAAAAAGTAATACATCTCGAATTGAATCTTTATTTGTAAGTATCATAACAAGACGATCAATTCCTACTCCTTCTCCAGCAGTTGGAGGCATTCCATATTCTAAGGCACGTATATAGTCCATATCAAAATTACTCAAATCATAAGTATATTTGTTTCTCAATTGCAAATAAAATCGGTTAGATTGTTCTATATAATCATTTAATTCCGAAAAACCATTAGCTATTTCTCTACCCCCTATAAACAATTCAAATCTTTCTGTTATATTCAGGTTACTATCTTTACTTCTTGCTAAAGGACTAACTTCTACTGGATAGTCTGTGACAAAAGTTGGTTTAATTAATTTTCGTTCTACAATTACTTCAAATAGTTTATTAAGTAAATTTCCATAATTGTTATAGTTAGCTACGGTCAATCCAATTCGTTTAGATAAAAAAAGCAAATTTTCTAGATCATAAAAATCAGAGTTATTAATTGAAAAAGTTTTACCATACTTAATGAGCGAGTCTCGCATACTTAAACAATCAAAAGGTTCTGATAAATCAATGTTTAAAATCTTTCCGATGTTAATAATTGTTGTACCTAACGCTTCATTCGCAACAAATCTTATCATATGTTCTGTGATTTCCATCAAATCCTTATAAGTCGCAAAAGCCCAATAAAATTCTAACATAGTAAATTCAGGATTATGCCAAGTTGAAAGGCCTTCATTACGAAAGTTTTTATTTATTTCAAATACACGTTCAAAACCACCAACAACTAACCTTTTTAAATAAAGTTCAGGGGCGATTCGTAAATACAATTTTATATTTAATGAATAATTATAAGTTTCAAAAGGTTTTGCTATTGCTCCCCCTGGCATTGAATGTAATATAGGAGTCTCTGCTTCTAAAAAATAAAGTTCATAAAAAAAATTTCTAAGCGCCGATATAATACGTGTGCGAATTTTAAACGATTTACGTACCTCTTTATTCATAATAAAATCTAAATATCTGTGCCTATATCTAATTTCTTGATCTTTTATACCGTGAAATTTACTTGGTAAAGGTCTTATGCTTTTAGTTAAAATATAAGCTTTTTTAACCAATAAATATAGTTCACCAATTTTTGATTTATCAATGTCACCTATTGCTCCAATTATATCTCCAATATCCCAATCTTTTATATATTTATGAATTTCATTAGAAATTGTTTTTTTATCTATATAAAGCTGAATGTTACTACTTACATCTTGAACAACTATAAAAGGCCCCCTTTTACGCATAATACGTCCTGCAACTGCTGTTGTTAACTTTAAATTAACCAATTGTTTTTTATTCTTTTCTCCAAAAATTTTTTTTAAACTTTTTGCTAAACTAGTACGACGAAATTTATTATAAAATGCACTTTTTCCAGCTTTATTCGCGGTTTTACTCAATACTTGTAACTTATTTAAACGATCTTTAATTAAATAATTTTTTATAATCATTTATAATCCTTGCTTTATACTTGCCTCTATAAACAAATCTAACTCACCATTTAATACTTTTTCACAATTATTATTTTTGACTCCGGTACGTAAATCTTTTATTCTCTGAGCATCTAACACATATGATCTAATTTGATTACCCCAACATATTCCTGCTTTTTTTTTTTCTATATTTATTCTTTCTACTTCACCTTTTTTTTTGTCAAAATCGTATAATTTTGTTTTTAATAGCGTTAATGCTCGTTCTTTATTACTATGTTGAGAGCGTTCACTTTGACATTCAACAACGATCTTTGTAGGCAAATGCGTTATTCTTACAGCGGAATCAGTAGTGTTTACATGTTGCCCGCCTGCACCACTTGATCTGTAAGTGTCAATTCTTAATTCCTTTGTATTTATTTTTATATTATGTACTTTACTTGTTATTTCTGGATAAACAAAAACAGATGTAAAAGAAGTATGCCGCCGTTTACTTGAATCAAAAGGACTTTTACGAACTAAGCGATGAATACCTTTTTCAGTACGCATCCATCCAAAAGCATAGTCACCTTTTATATGAAGAGTTGCAGATTTTACTCCTAACAATTCACCTATATTTAAATTTACTGTTTCTGTTTTAAAATCATGAGTTACTGCCCATCTTGAATACATGCGTACTAACATATTTGCCCAGTCTTGTGACTCTACACCGCCAGAACCTGCTTTTATTTCAACATAAGCATTATTTTTATCAAAGTCGCCTGAAAACAACCGAACAGCATCTAACTTTGCCAGTTCTTTTTCAAAAAAAAATATGTCTTGTTTTATAAAACTTAGCGGTTTTGAATCTAACTCAGTTATAGCTAAGTGTAATAACTCAGCATTATTATAAATACCATTCTCAACATTGTTTATAGCCTTTTTGTTTTCATGACATTCGTCAAAAATATTCCTTATTTCTATAAAACCTAGCGTATAATTCTTGTATTTTATTTTTTATTTTTTTTATTCCTTTCTCATTACATAACATAACTTGTGTTTTCCTTTTTACTTTAACCTTAACCACTACCACTACCACTATTACTATTACTATTACTATTTAAACAACAACATTACTTTCTTTTTTACAACAACTACATACAAAATTAATTAGCCAACTACAAATAATCATAAAATCTAACTTTATCTCACTACTTATTAACAAATACTTTTTTTAAACTATTATACAAACACACTATTTGTTTTTTTTTTACTTTTTTGTATGTTTATCCTAATATAAACTATATTTAAAAGTTGTTACAATTATTAGTTAATAAAACCTTACTTAACAAACTAGGTAACAACCATATATTTTTTTATATACAACCGATTTTAGTATAGTTTAACTTTTTTTATTTAAAGTAAAAAAAAATAAACACAGCATGTCCGTAAAGTATACATTGCAAAAACTAAAGGACACTAAAACATTTAAAGTTAATAAAGCTAATAAAACAATACCTACAGGCCAAAACTACTTTGACTATAATCTATCAGCCAGACACATTTACAAAAGCCTGCTATCAAAACATTAATCAGACATATAAACGTACTTCACCTGGACCTCTAGGCAAATTATCAATAGATCTAGCACACAATTTAGGGTGTTTGTTATATCTACCAACATCTGGTAAAAGTTCCCAACTACGCTCACATTTTTTGTACTTACTTTTTTGAACTAATACTTGTAAACCTGACAAACCTGTAAATATTGCTGTTTTTGTTTTATTAACACTTTTTTTTAAAAAAGCAGAGGATGTAATTAAAACAAACCGCAATTCTCCTTTCAACAAAGACAAAATTTTGTAATAAGTTTCGGATACATATAAAGTAACCTTAGCATCTAATGAACTTTTAATTATATTTTTTTTTCGATAATTTTCTAAACATTTATTTACTTCTGATTTAACTGCTTTGATTATTTTCCAAAACACTCTTCCCATAACTAAACCTTTAGGCAGTGGATTTAATTCTCTGTAATAAGTTTCTAATAAAACACTTTTGTTATACCGTTTTACAGATAAACTTTCATAAATTTCTTCAGCAGTAAAAGTACATATTGGTGTTATCCAACGAGACATAGCTTCAATTATATGATACAATGTTGTTTGACAACTTCTACGGTATAAAGAATTCTTTTGAGTAGTGTATTGGCGGTCTTTAATAATATCTAAATAAAAACTTCCCAAATCTCTTGTACAAAAATTACAAAGCTGTTGATAGATATCAACAAAACGATAATCTTTATATGAATTTTTTATAGCGTGTTGAAAATTTGCAGATATATCTAAAGCCCATCTATCTAAAGCTAATAATTTTTCTGGATCTATACCATGTTTAGATTGATCAAAACCACTTAAATTAGCTATCATAAATCTTGTTGTATTGCGTAATCTTCTATAAGAATCAGCAATTAGTTGTATAATATCTTCAGACATAGTCATTTCAGATTCATAATCCTTTGAAACAACCCATAAACGTAATATATCAGCTCCGTATTTGCTTATTATTGTTTGTGGAGAAACAACATTGCCTATTGATTTAGACATTTTTTGTCCGTTCTTATCAACAGTAAAACAATGACTTAATAATTTGTTGAACGGTGCATGGCCAGATATAGCTGCGGACGTGATTAATGAGGTATGAAACCAACCTCTATATTGATCTAATCCTTCTAAATACAAATCAGCCTTATCTTCTTTTTGTAAAATAAAATTAGACCCACGCAAGACATGATTATGCGTTGTTCCGGAATCAAACCAAACATCTAAAATATCTGTAATTTTTTTATATACTATATCTTCATCTCCAAAAACTTCACAACTTTTAATTTTAATCCAGACTTCACTACCTTCGTTTTGAACCTTTTTTGCAATTATTTCCATAATCTCTATTATACGTTGGTGCAATAAACACCTTTTTTTTTTATAAAAAAAGGAATAGGCACACCCCAACTTCTTTGCCTAGAGATACACCAATCTGGTCGATTACTAATCATGTGATACAAACGTGTTTTACCACTTGACGGATAAACTTTTACGTTTTTTAGACAATCTAAAGCCTTTTTACGTAGTGAAATTTTACCAACATCCATTCCAACAAACCATTGCGAAGTGGCCATTTTAATCAATGGGTTTTTATGACGCCAACAATACATATAACTATGTAATATTAATTCTTTAGCAATAATTCTATTATTCAAGTTATTTATAATTTCTGAATTAGCGATCCATATTAGCTGACCTCCAAATACAGATAAATATTTTATATAAAATCCATTACTTTTAACTAGTTTCAACATATTTTCATTATATTGAAGATTACTATAAACAATAAAATCGTCTTCTCCATATGCCGGAGAAGCATGTATGATTCCTGTTCCTGTTTTTATTGCTATATAATCTGCTATGTATATATTTGTTATTCTATCATAAAATGCATCTATATTATGTAAAGGATGCTTTAATCTAACTTTTTCTAACTCTTTTCCAAACGTTTTAGCAATTATTTTTCCGTTTAATTGATATCGATTTAAACAATTCTCAACTAATTGTTCTGCTAAAAGTATAAATTTTACACCAACATCGACCAAAACATAAATACAAAAAGCGAGAACATGTATTGCTTGATTAGCTGGAATACTCCAAGGTGTCGTCGTCCAACTGACTACTTCTATTGGTTTTTCTATACAATTATTAACACCAAAATTTTTGACTAACTTATAATTATCAATACAAAAAAAAGCAACATCTATTGATTCTGAAACTTTTTCTAAAAAATCAACTTCTGATTCAGCTAACGCTGAACTACATTGAAAACACCAATTTACTGGTTTTAATCCTCTAAACACATAACCTTTTTTAACAATTGCAGACAAAGATCTTATTATGCCTGCTTGATTAATAAAATCCATTGTGCGATACGCATTATCCCAATCACCTAATATACCTAACCTAATAAAATCTACTTTTTGACTATAAATTTGTTTCTCTACGTATTTTCGACAATACAACATAATTTTATTAGAAGTTAAAAACTTACCGTTATTATTTTTTAATATGTTTAGTTCTATAGGCAAACCATGACAATCCCAACCTGGTACATACCAGGAATCACAACCTTCTAAATTTTTAGATTTTATAATAATGTCTTTTAGAATTTTGTTAACTGCATGACCTATATGTATGTGACCATTTGCATAAGGTGGACCATCGTGTAAAATAAATTTCTTACAACCTTTACGATCTTGCCGTAATTTTTTGTAAATTTCACTTTGTTTCCATTTATTCAAACGAATAGGTTCTTTAATTGACAAATTTCCTCTCATTGGAAAAGTTGTTTTTGGTAAATTTAATGTATTATTATAACGAACATTAATCACTTAATAGCCCTAACCTTAACATTGTAATTCTTTTTTTATTTGTAAATTTAGCCTACTTTTTATACGTGCTGATTTTCTCTTGGAAATAATATTTTTATCAGCTAATATATCAAATACAGATTGTGCTTTATAAAACTCCTCAATACACAACTTAAACTTTTTTAATTTTATTGCTTTTAATACCCGCTTTATGTAAGTACGTACAATTGAACGTTTGCTTGAATTTTGTTGACGTCGTGCTCTGTTTTTATCCATTTATTCCTCTTTTCAAATAAGTTAATGCTGATTTTTTTAATTCATAACAACCATATTTTTTTTTAGCAGATATAATAAACAAAGTCGTCTTATTACGCCAAGTTAACCCGTTAATAACAATTTCTATTACTTGTGATTTTTTATATTTAGGTAACTTATCTAACTTATTCAAAACTAAATACCTCTGTTTCTGAAACATGTCAATATATATAGTTTTAATTTCGCTAATAATTCCTAATGTAGTATCTAAAACTTTATTACACATGACATCTAGTAAATTACAAATAATTTTTATACGATTTAAATGTTTTATAAACTTTAATCCCAAACCTAGCCCTTGAGATGCACCAATTATTAATCCGGGTACGTCTGTAATGATAAAACTATACGTCTTATTTAACTTTACAAATCCTAAAAAAGGTCTTAATGTAGTAAATGGATACCGTGCTACTTTTGGCAATGCGGACGTAATTGATCTAATCAACGTAGATTTACCAGAATTAGGTATGCCTAAACAACCTACATCAGCCAACAATATTAATTCAATATATAGATTACGACTTTCTCCTATTGTACCTTTCATGTTTTTACTTCGTTTTGTTTTAAAATTACCAATTCCACTAGTACCTCCTTTAGCAACCTTAATATTTTGCCTATGAATTATAATTTCCCCTATTAACTCACAAGTTTGAGCATCTCTCAACATACTTCCAACGGGTACTTTTATAAAAACATCTTTACCTTTATTGCCATTTTGTTTTTTAGGCTTTCCAATTTCACCATTTTGTGCTTTATAAACTTTGTTATAATTTAAAAAAAACAATGTATTTAGATATTTATCTCCAATACAAAAGATATTACCACCAGTACCACCATTCCCTCCATCAGAACCACGTAACAAACTACTAAAACTTAAACATCCAGTTCCACCAGTACCTGCTTCAATTAAAATATAAGTTTCATCTATAAACTGCATACAATTTTAACGCATTTACGTTTACGGTTACCCTTCTTAATGTTATAAAAAAAAATGCAACCGTTAATTAATGCAAACAATGTATGATCTCTTCCAATTCCCACACCGTGTCCAGCAAGAACTTTAGTACCACGTTGTCTAACGATTATATTTCCAGAAATAACATATTGGCCACCATATATCTTAATACCTAATCGTTTAGAATTTGAATCTCTTCCATTTCTTGAACTACCTGCAGCTTTTTTTTGAGCCATGTCATCAATATCCTTTTATATTAATAATTTTAATTTCAGAAAACCATTGTCTGTGTCCTTTATGTCTCATATAGTGTTTCCGCCTTTTAAAGTGTATTATTTTAATTTTTTTTTCTCTTTTATGTGCAATTATTTCTGCACTAACCGTAGCTGTTTTAACAAATGGTCTTCCTATTTTAATTATTTTATTTTTTTTATTTATTAAAAGAACTTTAGTTATTACAATAACGTCTCCAATTTCAAGTTTTACTTTGTCTATTTTAATTTTTTGTCCTTCTTTTACATAAAATTGTTTATTTCCACATTTTATAACTGCATACATACCTTATCTCCTTCTGCATTTTAAGGTATTTCATTTTATTTGTTGTTGTTTTAACTAACATACCATCTTGCTTTTCTTTTTTTTTGTTTGTGATTCTTCTATTATTTCTTTTTGTGGGTAATTTTTATTTGTTTTAAATGAACTGTTATTTGTTTTGTTTTCTGTATTATATCATGCATCTGTGCTGTTGTGTATTTTTTACTATTTTACTTGTACAACTTTCTTCGCTTATTAACTTATTTTAAGCTTGTTTTTTATAAATTAATTTTTGCTCTAATTTTATATTTTTAATGCTTTAGGTTTTTCTATCTGCATTGTGAATTATGATTAAGTATTTAGTGCTTGTTTTTATTACTTTATCTTTTGCTTTTTGAGGTGTTATTTTTTTTTATTTAATATTTAGCCTTTATGATTTTGTGTTATGTATTTTTTTTGTTGTGTTATGTGATCTCTTTCTTTTTATGTTTTCTATTATAATCTTGTTTTTTGTATGTTATAAGCTTAATGATATTTAATATAGTCTGTGCTTTATGTTGTTTAAGAGAAAGTTTTGTTTATTATTTTTATAGCAGGTGTTGTTGTTTTGTTCATGATATTGTTTTGTGTTATCATTTGTGTCTTTTATTATGTGTTAGTAGTTGTGTTTTTTTATTTGTCATATCTATTTTATTTTTTAGCACTTGTGTGTTTTATTTTGTTTGTTGTATTTTTTTTTGCTTTTAACTTATTAGTGTAATGTTAGCATAGCATGAGTTGTTTGATTATGAAGTTTGTAGTTATGTGTTAAAAAATATCTGATTTTGTTGAATTGTAGTTTTGTGTTATAAGAAAGAAGTAAAGGGTGGAATGAGTTAGGAGTATTGTGTAAGTTGTAGTTGTTATTGTAGATAGAAGTTTAGGTATAATGTATTTGTATTAGTATTAGTATTAGTTGTACGTTAAATAATGAGTTAATAGGTGTTATGAGTTTCAAAAGGATGAAGAGGATAAGTTTAAAAATTGTTTATGTTAGTGAATAGTAGTTAGTAGATTGATGTTTAGTAATGAGAAACGGATGTAAATTGTTGTTAGTTGTGATGAATTATTTAGATGTTAGAGGAATAGTGAAATATGTTAGCGTATAGACGAGACGTAGTGTGAAATGAATAAAAATATGTATATTGTATAATATGTAATGTTAACACAGTTGTAGTAAAATCCGTTGTATTTTATGTATTATTAGTTTAAGAAGAGAATTAAGATATATTTTAGACATGATTAAAAAGAAGAAACAATATGTACCTAGTTTGATGTAATTAAAGTTATATTTACAATCGCTCTTTAATTATGTGCTATATATATATATTAAATAATTGATGGGTTGTGATGAAAATTGGTAAATGCCAAATGCCTTTTTTTTACAAATGTTGTTTGACTGGTATATAATATATAGAATTGTGAGTTTTTATTTTATTTTATCGATTAAGATGTTAATAGATAACCAAATTATAATTATATAGATGATTAGTTGGATGTTCATTATAAAAAAAATAAGATGTTTTATAATAGAACAAAAGTGATGATGTAGTGAATTGAGAGAGAGATTTAGATGTTTATATTTTTGTTGTGAGAATAATTATGCAAGTAAAACTAAGGCTATTATAGCATTATCTCCAGGTCTCAAACGTTGTTTAATAATTCTTATATAACCGCCATTACGCATTAAATAACGATGACCTAGTTCTGTAAATAATTTTGCTACAAGTTCTTTAGACGGTATCTTATTAAAGGCTAATCTACGATTAGATACGGTGTCTTTTTTAGATAAGGTAATTAACGGCTCTATATAGTGACGTAATTCCTTAGCTTTTGACAATGTTGTTCTTATCATTTCATGTTTGATTAATGAAAAACACAAATTTTTAAACAATGCTTTACGATGTGAAACACTTTTATTTAAATGACGACCTTTTTTACGATGACGCATAGATTTAACCTCTATTAGTTTTTTTTTCCAGGTGGCCAGAGATCAATATGCATACCCAATGCTAAACCTCTAACCTTTAAAACCTTTTTAATTTCATTTAATGATTTTTTACCAAGATTAGGTGTCTTTAATAATTCACCTTCTGTTCTTTTAACTAAATCGCCAATATAAAATATATTTTCAGCCTTAAGACAATTTGCACTTCTAACTGTTAATTCCAAATCTTCAACTGGTAAAAGTAAAGCTTTATCTATTTTTGTATCTGTTCTCCGGTCAGGTTCTACCTCATTTTCTACATGTTTTTTGTTTTCACATGATAAATCAACAAAAAAATCTAATTGATTTCTTAAAATTTTTGCTGAAGTTCGTATTGCTTCTTCTGGGTCTAATGTTCCATTAGTTTCTAACTCTATTATTAACTTATCAAAATCCGTTTTTTGTTCTACTCTTGCTGATTCTACAAAATATGCGACTCTCTTCACTGGACTAAACTTTGCGTCTATCTGTATGCGACCAAAATTTTTATCTGATTTATTACGTAAATAAGCTGGTTCATACCCTCTTCCTCTAACAAAACGCAATTTCATATTTAGTTCTCCATGATCATTTAAATGTGCAATTACATGATCTGGATTTATTATTTCTACATCCTGCCTTGCCTTTATATCTCCTGCTTTTACTACTCCTGAACCTATTTTCTTTAATTCTAGCTCTATTTCATCAATACCATACAGTTTAATTGCAATTTCTTTAATATTAAGAATTATTTCTATTACATCTTCTTTAATACCGTCTATTACGCTATATTCATGCTGTACTCCCTTTATTTCCGCTTCAACAACTGCACACCCAGGCATATAAGATAATAAAATACGACGCAATGCATTTCCTAAAGTATGACCAAATCCACGTTCTAAAGGTTCTAAACTTATAATTGCATGATTATTACTAATCGCTTCTACATTTATTTTACTTGGACGTACAAACTCGTTAACTGAACTCATAATATAAATACCTATTTAAACTTAGAATATAATTCTACAATCAACTTTTCGTTAATATCTGTAGAAATCTTTGAAGGTAAATACTTTACAATTCCTTCCATCTTTTTTTCATCTACATGAACCCATTTTACTTTATTAGCAATAGCAAGCGCATTTTTTATTCTTGTTTGATTCATAGATTTTGCCCTTATAGAAATACAATCACCCACAGTAACTTTATAAGATGAAATATTTACTATCCTACCATTGACTTTTATACTTTTATGATTTACTAATTGTCGTGCCTCTGCACGAGTTACACTAAATCCCATTCTATAAACTATATTATCTAATCTTGCTTCTAAACTTTGTAACAAATATTCTCCTTTTGCACCTTTGTTTTTTGCTGCTTTTTTATAGTAATTCTTGAATTGTTTTTCTAAAACTCCATATATTCTTCGAACTTTTTGTTTCTCACGTAATTGCTTTCCATATTCTGTTATTCTTGTACGATGTTTTTTATTTTGTCCCGGAATCTTATCAAATTTACATTTTTCTTCAATAGATACCATTCCACTTTTTAAAAATAGATCTGTTCCTTCTCTACGAGACAATTTGCATTTTGGTCCCAAATACCGTGCCATATACTTTTTCCTTTATACTCTTCTTCTTTTAGGTGGACGACATCCATTATGTGGTATTGGAGTTGCGTCTGTTATACTTTTTACATTTATACCATGAGAATTCAATGCTCTAACTGCTGACTCTCGGCCGGGACCTGGTCCCTTAACTATAACATCTATATATTTTACTCCACATTCTGCTGCTGATTTTGCTACACGGTCACTTGCCGTTTGCGCAGCAAACGGAGTACTTTTTCTCGATCCTTTAAAACCAGCCCCCCCTGAAGTTGCCCAAGCTAAAGTATTACCATTTTTATCTGTTATTGTAACAATAGTATTGTTAAAAGAAGCATTTATATGTGCTACTGCATTTATAATTTCTTTTTTTTTTAGTACTTTTTTTTTTCTAGATTTTCTTGTTACCATATATTTTATATTCCTTTGTTAATATTTTTACAAGTCCGTGCATTTGTTTTTGTACGTTGTCCGCGAACCGGAAGACATCTTTTATGCCTTAAACCTCTATAACATCCTAAATCCATCAACCTTTTAATATTAACTGAAACCTCACGACGTAATTCTCCTTCTACTACAAATTTACAAATTTGTTTACGTACTTTATCTAATTGTATAGAATTTAAATCTCTTACTTTTACATTTCTGTCTATACCTATTCTTTTACAAATACTATTAGCTCTATACTTTCCTATTCCATAGATATATGTTAATGAAACCCAGACTTGCTTGTTATCTGGTATATTTCTTCCTGCAATACGTGCCATACATTTATTCTCCTAACCCTGCCGTTGCTTATGACGTAAATCTTTACAAATAACTCTTAATATTCCTTTTCTGCGTATTATTTTACAGTTTATACAAATTTTTTTTACAGATGTTCTCACTTTCATTATAGATACCCTAATATGCCTATTTATCGATCATGTATTATGTAAAGTATCTGTGTTTTTTTTTGTTGCTTGTTGCCAACTCATATTAATTTGCCGTTAAATAAGACTGTATTTGCGATAAAAAATCCAAAACAACGACTACCATTATTAATATTGAAATCCCTCCACCACAAAAGGGTATTTTACAATATACCATAATTAATTGTGGTATTAAAGAAAAAAATACAATATATATTGCGCCAAACCAATTTAAACGGCTTGATACTTTAGATATAAAACCCGCTGTTTGTTTACCTGGCCTCATACCATGAATAAAAGCTCCCGATTTTTTTAAATTAATAGATACCTCTTTTGCATTTAAAACTATTGCTGTGTAAAAAAAAGAATAAAATATTACAGACAAAACAAAAAACATAATATATAAAGGTTGACCTGGACTTAACTGTGGTAGTATTGATCTATTGATCCACTGTCCTACTGAAGCTGTAATTATCAAACTACTTGAAGCAAAAATAGCTGGTATTACCCCTGCCATATTTAATTTTAGAGGTAAATAACTACTTTGAGTAGCATACAGCTTCTTTCCTATTAATCTGCGTGGATAACTGACCTTAATTCTTATTTGCCCACTCTCGATCACTACTACTAAAATGATAGTTATCAGTACTAAAATTACAACTTTTAAGATTTGTATATACATCCATGAGGAATCTTTTATTGTTAAAAATAATGTTCTTCCTAACGCATTTGGTATTACTGATACTAAACCTGACAATATTATCAGTGAAATCCCATTACCTATACCTTTATCAGTTATTTGTTCACCTAACCACATTAAAAATATAGCACCTGTAACAAATGTTAAAATAATCGTTAAATAAACAACACTTTTTTTATAATATACAACTGATTTCTCTAAAAAGAAAATCGAAACTACTAATGAGTGTATAACAGATAACATTAAAGTAAGATATCTTAAGTAACTCGTTAACTTATGTTTTGATACTTCAACGTCTAGAAACATTCCTGTGATGACTTGCATTATTATTGATGCAGATATATAAGGCATTAAACCAATTGAAAAAATACTCAATCTCTCAAATGCTCCACCAGAAAACATATTAAACAAACTAATTGCACTATTTGCTTGAATGAAATTATGAACTTTAAAACAATCTACTCCGGGTACTGTTATATGAACTCCAATTCTATAAATTATTATTGCAACTAAAATAAACCTCATTTTTTTTATAATATCTTGATAAATTTTACTAATCATTTAATCTCTATCTTTCCCCCAAACTTTTCTATAATCTTACGTACGCCATTTGTTACGGTTAAACCTCTAATATTAATAATATCAACTTTTTTATTTTTAACTTTGCCTGATTTTATTAGTTTAACCGATTTAGTATTTTTTTTTATTAATTTAGCTGTTTTTAAAGCATCTATATCTATTAACTTTCGTTGTAACCTTGACAAATCACAAAAACGTACTTCTTCTGAACCGCCATATTTTCTTGAAACAAAACCCATTTTAGGTATTGTACGTTTTAAAGGTAATTGACCACCCTCAAAACCTCTTTTAAGTTTCTTTCCTGACCTTGCTTTTTGACCTTTATGCCCTTTACCACACGTTTTTCCTGTTCCTGATCCTATCCCTCTACCTAGTCTTTTTTTTTCTTTTTTATATCCTATAACACAATTTATTAGTTTATTTAATTTCAATTGTACTTTCTCCTTTAACTTCACTTTAACTTTTTCTTCTCGTTAACTTACACTGCTCTAAACCAATCATTATTGTACTAACTTACCTAAGTTACTTAAGCAAAATCATAATCTGTTTATGTATCTAAGTCGCTACGAATCTTATCTACTCCTCTTTTTTTTTGTATGTATTCTGAATCATACATTTTTTTCAATCCGTTCAAAGTCGCTTTTACTACATTTATTGGATTAGTTGATCCATAGCATTTAGCTAATACATCATATATACCTGCTATTTCTAATACTGATCTCATAGCACCTCCTGCAATAATACCTGTCCCTTTGTAAGCTGGCTGCATATAAATTTTAGAAGCACCATATGTATTATAAATCTTATGTTGTAAAGTATCGCCTTTTAACTTAATAACAAACAACTTTCTTTTGGCTTTTTCAATCGCTTTTTGAATAGCAACTGACACTTCCCTTGCTTTACCTTTACCTAATCCAATCTTACCTTTTCCATTACCGATAACTATAGTTGCAGAAAATCCAAATATTCTGCCTCCTTTTACGACCTTAGAAACACGATTGATCTTTACTAATTTTTCTTTAAAATCAGTTTCTCTCTTTTTTTTATTATTTTCAGGCTTCATCACTGTTCCCTTATACTTTTTTCTTTATTATAATTTGCTTTAAAATATCAAACCACATTTGCGAGCCCCTGTAGCTACTTCTTTTATGCGTCCATGATATTTAAAACCAGAACGATCAAATGATGCTTTATTTATAACACTTTTTTTTTTTGCACGATTAGCCAAAATAACTCCTACTCTTTTTGCTGCTTCCATTTGATTCATATTTTTAGTTTCTTTTTTTATATCTTTTTCTAAAGTAGAAGCACTTACCAATACCTTTTTTCCATCTGCTGATACAACTTGCGCATATATATGTTTTGAGGTTTTGTTTACACAAATACGTTCTCGCTTTAACTTTTTACATATTTTAAATCTAATTCTTTTTTTTCTATTTTCTTTTTTTAAATTCATACTTTTATTAACCCTTGTTTTTTTTAACTTCTTTATACACAACTTTTTCTTCAGTATAACGTATTCCTCTACCTTTATAAGGTTCTATTGGACGAACTGCACGAATTTCAGCAGCAACTATTCCTAACTTCTGTTTATCCGCGCCTTTTAAAATTATTAAAGTTTTACTATGTGTTTCTGCAAATATATTTTTAGGCAATTTATATTCGATTCTATGGGTATACCCAAGCATTAAATTAATGATTCTACCAAATATTTTTGCTCTATATCCTACTCCATTTATTTCTAATTTTCTAGTAAATCCTTTATATACTCCAATAATCATATTATTAACCAACGCCCTTATTGTTCCAGTTATTACCCAATCTTTTTTTTTAGAATTAAATATTAATTTTTGTTGATCTTTTACTATTACTACTGAAGAAGGTTTACTTAAAAACAATCTTCCATTCTTTCCAATTACAATAACAACTTCTTTATCTAATAGTATCTCTACGTTCTTTGGTACTTTTATTGGACATTTCGCTATTTTTGACACTTTATTTCCTTATACTTGTATCTTTCTTTAATTATTACCATTTTTCGTATGTTTTTCGCGGCTACATATTATTTCTTTTAATTTTTCTTTGTTTTTATCTTTTTTCTTGCTTTTCTATATCCATCTTACTACTTTTTTTTTTTACAACTATTATTTTAAAAAACCTAATCATACATTCGATCATTTACTAACGGCAACAATCCTATAACTTCTTTAACCTTCTAACTAACCTACATCTAAACAACATATATTCTTTGTTCTTGTACAACTTTTCTCTTTTTATATAACCAATACCAATTACCATACCTCTTCTAAATTAACCTTAAGTATTTCCCTAATTGTTTCTATACAACTGTTTACAAAACCTTCTACAATGTTTGCTACAAAAAACAAACAGATTTTAATATAATCAAAAACAACCTCTTAACATCTAAATACATAAAAAGCAACAAAACAAAAAACTCTAATAACTAAAAGCTTTAATCTTTAAACAAACCTTTAACCTCTAACAAACAATAACTAACATCAACTATCTAATTTTAGCAAAATCTTTAAATGAAAAGCGATTTTTTTAAACTCTTATACATAGATTAATGTAAACAAAAACTTAATGTACGATACAAATAACCTCACCGCCAAGTGCTCGTTTTATTGCTTCAGACGAGGTCATTAGTCCTTTAGAAGTTGAAACTATTACTATTCCCAAACCATCATCTATTTTTACTAACTGATCTTTTCCTTTATAAATACGTAAAGAAGGCTTAGAAATACGTTTTATATTTGAAATAACCGGTTGACCTTTAAAATATTTTAATTTTACTGTTATATTTGTTTTATCGTTTGCATAATATAAAATATAACCTTCTTCTTTTAAAATACGTGATATTTCTAACTTTAATTTTGATATTGGTATCACAACTTCTGATTTACAAACTAATTGTGCGTTACGCAATCTTGTTAACATATCTGCAATAGTATCCTGCATACTCATTGTTATGCCCTCCTATTATACATTAGATTACCAACTTGATTTAGTTAAACCAGGAATGTAGCCAGTCATTGCTGATTCCCGTAGTTTATTACGACTTAGTCCAAATTTATTGTAAAAACCTCTGGGTCTTCCTGTAATAAAACATCTATTCCTTTGTCTTATTGGATTTGAATCTCTAGGTAAACCTTGTAATTTTAACTGTGCTTTAAATCTTTCTTCATAAGATGTTTTTATATTATTAATTATTTGTTTTAAAGTCCTTCGACGCAAATAATATTTTTTAACGAGACGTCTTCTTTTAAGATCTCTCTCTATAACGCTCTTCTTTGCCATTTAACTAAGACCTCTTTTATTAATTATTTAGTAAATTTAAATCCTAAAGTACGAAGAAGCTCAAAACCTTCTTCATTTGTTTTTGCTGTAGTTGTTATAGTTACATTTAAACCGCGTATACCATTAACTTTTTCATAATCAATTTCTGGAAATATTATTTGTTCTCTTAAACCTAATGTTAAATTTCCATTACCATCAAATGACTTTTTATTTAAACCACGAAAGTCTCTGAGTCGTGGAATAGCTATGTTAATTAATCTATCTACAAACTCCCACATACGGGCTCGTCTTAAAGTTACCTTGACACCAATAGGAAAACCTATACGTAATTTAAAACTAGCAATAGATTTGCGAGCCATTGTAATAATTGGTTGCTGTCCTGTAATTTTTCTGAAGTCTTGTTCTGCTGTTTCAAGTAAACGTTTATCATTTTGTTCTACTGATTTACCCAAACCAATATTTAAAGTAACTTTACTTATAGTTGGTATTCTCATTATGTTAATATACTTCAATTTTATACTCTTCATTTAAGTGGCTTGTTAGTTGATCTTAACATGCGTGTTTTAAAACCATTTTTACTAATAAGTTTAACTTTGTCCGCTTTACCTACTTCTGAGTTAAATATAGCTATATTTGAACAATTAATTGATGCTTCTTGTTTAATTATACCTCCTATGCTATTACCTTTATTTTTTTTATGAAATTTTCTTATATTTATCCCTACTACCCAAACTTTCTGTTTTAAAATCCGTTTAATTTTTCCAACTTTACCTTTGTCTTTACCAGATATAACGATTACTTCATCCTTACGTCTAAGTTTATACATACATTTTCACAACACCTCTGATGCCAAAGACACAATCTTCATAAATTTTTCTGTACGTAACTCTCTTGTTACAGGGCCAAAAATACGAGTACCTACAAGTTGTTCATTAGTATTATTTAATAAAACAACTGCATTACTATCGAATCTAATAATTGAACCATCTTTACGTCTTATACCTTTTTTTGTGCGTACAACTACGGCTTTCATTACTTGCCCTTTCTTTACTTTACCCTTAGGTATTGCTTCTTTAACTGTTATTTTTATCAAATCGCCTATATTAGCATATCTACGACGAGAACCGCCTAATACTTTTATACATTGTACTTTTTTTGCGCCACTATTATCGGCTAATTCTAAGTTAGTTTGTGTTTGTATCATTTTTCAACTTTTATGTTTAACTTTTCAAAATTTTTATTAAAATCCAAGATTTTGTTTTAGATATTTTAAAACTTTCTGCACACTCAACTATATCTCCGATTTCTGCTTTATTTTTTGAATCATGTACACTTATTTTTTTTGATCGTTTAATATATTTACCATAAGTTTTATGTTTAAAAAGTCTTTCTATTAAAACTACAATTGTTTTATTCATTTTATTACTAACTACTTTACCTTTTATTTTTCTTACTTTTATATTACTTTTCATACTACACTTTTTTCCTTTATTCTAGTTTTTAACCTAGCAATATCTCTACGTATCTTTTTTAATAAATGCATTTTGTTTTCTTGTCCTATTCTTTTTTGCATTCTTAACTTTAATTGTTTATTTAATAATGACAATACTTTCTTATTTAATTCTTCAATTTTTTTTTCTTCCTTCATTATACTTAACATAACTTACATAATAACCTTTTCAACAAACTGAGTAATAAATGGCATTTTTTGAGCTGCCAATCCTAAAGCTTCTTTTGCTACGTCTTCATTTACTCCTTCTATTTCATAAATTATTCGTCCTGGTTTTATTTGTGCAACCCAAAATTCTACAGATCCCTTGCCTTTTCCCATACGTACTTCAAGTGGTTTCTTTGTGATTGGTTTATCTGGAAAAACACGTATCCAAATTTTGCCACCACGCTTTACATGCCTAGTAATAGCTCTTCGACCTGCTTCTATTTGTCTTGAAGTTATTTTGCTATTAACCAATGCTTTCATACCAAATTCACCAAATTTCACATCATTTCCACGATTAGCTACACCTCTATTACGTCCTTTTTGTTGTTTGCGATATTTTGTCTTTTTAGGCTGTAACATTTTACACCTTATTTTTTTTATAATCTAATTGCTTAGCTTCTTCCACAACTCCTATTCTTTCTCCTTTAAAAACCCAAACTTTTATCCCTATTACACCATAACTAGTAAATGCTTCTTCTTTATAAAAATCTATATTTGCGCGTAAAGTATGCAAAGGTACTCTACCTTCTTTGTACCATGCTTTTCTAGCAATTTCTGATCCCCCTAATCTACCTGATAATTTTATTTTAACGCCTTTAGCACCAAATCTAATAGCAAGTTGTACAGCTCTTTTCATTACACGACGAAACATTACACGTTTTTCTAGTTGTAGTGCAATTTTTTGAGCGATGATTTTAGCATCTATCTCTGGTGTTTTTATCTCTTCAATATCTATTTGTACCTTTACCCCCATAATTTTATTTACTTCATCTCTTAATTTATCTACTTCGTCTCCTTTTGATCCTACTATCCTACCTGGTCTAGCTGTATAAACTATTACACTAGCATTGTTAGCAGTGCGTTCAATACATATTCGACTTATGTTGATATTAGCATAATTTAAACGGCTTTCTATAAGATTTCTAATTTCTATATCTTTCTTCAATAAAGAAGAAAACTGTTTCTGTTCTGCATACCATGTTGACAAATGATTTTTGATAACCCCTAATCTCATGCCTATTGGATGTACTTTTTTTCCCATTTTTATGTTCCTTACTAAATAATAAGTTCAGTTACCTTGATATTAATATGACAAGTACGGTTTCTAATTATATCAGTACGACCTTTAGATCTTGGTAAAGATCTTTTAAACGTTTTACCGTCGGTTATCCAAATAGCTGAAATTATTAGCTTTTCAATATTCATACCCTTATTATTTTTCGCATTGTACATTACTGTTTTAAGTGTTTGGTTTATAAACTTCGCTGCTTTTTTTGATGTAAAATTTAAAATTTCTAATGCTCTATTTACTGATTTACCTCTAATTAGATTCACTACCAATCTAGCTTTTTGGGCAGATAACCGTACACCACATAACTTTGCACTTACTTCTTCCATATTTATTTCCCAATTATTTTTTATCAGCTACATAACCTTTTTTGTGACCTTTAAAAGTCCGTGTAATAGCAAACTCCCCTAACTTTCTACCTACCATTTCTTCTGTAATATAAATAGGTATATGTTTTATTCCATTATGTATTGAGATTGTTAATCCTACCATATCTGGTAATATCATAGACCTTCTGGACCAAGTTTTTATTGTTTTTTTTTCATTACTTTTCAATGCTTTTTCTATCTTTTCAAAAAGATGTTTATCAATAAAAGGGCCTTTTTTTATAGAACGTGGCATCTTATAACTTCCTTATATTTTTACGTGTTTTATAACCTTTAGTCATTTTTCCCCAAGGGGTTACTGGGTGCCTGCCTCCACTAGTACGACCTTCACCCCCGCCATGAGGATGATCTACAGGATTCATGGCAACACCTCTTACTGTGGGACGTATTCCTTTCCATCTGTTTACCCCAGCTTTACCTAATTTACAAAGATTATATTTAGAATTACTTACTTCACCTATTGTTGCACGACAATCTGACTTTAGTTTACGTATCTCACCAGACCTTAACCGTATAAAAACATATCTTCCATCTATAGAACTTATTTGTGCATAATTTCCTGCACTGCGGACTAATTGAGCACCTTTACCTGGTTTTAATTCAACACAATTAATTTTAGTTCCTAAATGAAGTTTTTTTAATGGTAATGAATTACCAATCTTGATAGGTACATTTGTACCTGATTCAATAGAATAACCTACTTTCATTCCTTTTGTGGAAATAATATAACTTCTTGCTCCATCTTTATATTTAATTAAAGCTATATTTGCATTTCTATTAGGGTCATACTCAATTCGTTCAATAATTGCGGTTATATTATCCTTATTTCTCTTAAAATCAATTTGTCTATAATATTGTTTGTGTCCCCCCCCAATATGACGCACAGTAATTCTACCTTTATTGTTTCGTCCACCATGTTTTTTTTTTATTACTATCAACTGCTTAATTGGCCTACCTTTAAATATTTTTCTTTGTTTTAATTTTATAGCATGCCTTATGCCAGCCGATGTTGGTTTTACTTTAACTAATAACGACATTTTAACTCACCCATCTTAATTTTATTCTTCGATAGTTTCACCTTTTAATAATTTTACATATGCTTTTTTATACCTACCTCTTTTTTTTTTTGGTACATTAACAACTCTAACTGAATCAACCTTTTTTTCAAACAAGATATTTACCGCTTGCTTTATTTCCTTCTTTATAGCTGTTTTCGATACTTTAAATACATAGCTACCTTGAGATGATTTTAACAAAGCTTTTTCACTAATATGTGGTCCTAATAAAATTTTAAATAATTTTTGTTTATATTTCATAACTATATCTTAAACTTTTCCTCTAACTTACGTAAGGCTGCTAATGTTATTAATACTTTATTTGTATTTATAAGGATTATCGGATTTACAGACCCTACCTTAATAGACTCTACATTAGATATGTTACGTGAAGATAACTCAATTTTATTTTCACATGTTTCGGTTATTATAAGAGTTTTTGAAAAGTTTATATTTAACTCTTCCATTTTACTTTTTATAAAATTTGTATTGATAACATTTAACTTTATTTCATTTAAAACAATCAATCTTTTTTGACGTAATAATTCAGAAATTATTGCACACATTGCTAACTTATACATTTTTCTATTAATTTTTTTGTAAACTGTTTTATGTGTTACAGCAAACGTTATACAACCACCTCTCCACAAAGGTGATCTTATGCTGCCTGCACGTGCTCGTCCTGTTCCTTTTTGCTTCCAAGGTTTTTTGCCACCACCACGAATAGTTTTATAATTTTTTTGTGCTTTTGTTCCTTGCCTTGAATTATGTATATACGACGTTATTACTTGATGAATTAATGCCGGTTTAAAATCTATATCAAATACTTCTTTTGATACTTTAATTGTATCAGTTGTATCTCTAAGTTTGATCTTCATGCGTTTCTCATTTATATTCAACACTTTGTTTTATTTATAAAAACTTCACGGCCATTATATCCTGGCACTGCCCCTTTTATAATTATTAAATTTAATTCTATATTTATTTTTATAACTTTTAAATTAGATACTGTTTTTTTTTCATTCCCCATTCTACCTGCCATTTTTTTACCTTTAAAAACACGTCCCGGAGTTTGACATTGCCCTGTTGAACCTGATGTACGATGAGAAAGTGAATTTCCATGACTCTTATTTTGTGAATTAAAGTTCCACCTTTTTATAGTACCTTGATATCCTTTGCCCTTAGTTAAACCACTTACTTTCACAACGTCATCCAATTTAAAAAACGATACCGTCAGTTTATCCTGACAAGTAAAATGTTTTATATCTTGACTACTCACTCTAAATTCCTTTAATCTTGCTACTTTTTTTTTTAAAAGCTTACCATTTGTAAGTTGTATTGCATTATATCCATCAATTTTCTTTGTTTTTATATTTAATATTTTATTAGGTAATACCTCTATAATAGTAACTGGTATTGAAATACCATTAGCATTCAAGATTACGCTCATACCTATTTTTTTACCAATTACTCCAACCATGTTTATGGCCCTACCTTAATTTGTACATCTACGCCCGCTGCTAATTCCAAACACATTAATGCATCTATAGTTTTATCATTTTTTTCTAAAATATCTACTAACCGTTTGTGAGTACGAATTTCATATTGATCCCTGGCATCCTTATCAACATGTGGAGATATTAAAATTGTATACCTTTCTACCTTATTTGGTAGCGAAATTGGTCCTTTTATTTGTGCTCCGGTACGTTTTGCTGTTTCTACTATTTCTTTCGCTGACTTCTCTATTAATATTTTCGAGAACGATTTCAAACGTATACGAATTTTTTGCTTTTTCATTTTTTATTTGTCTCTTAATATATTCACAACTATGCCTGCTCCTACTGTACGACCCCCTTCTCTAATAGCAAACCTTAAACCCTCCTCCATTGCTATAGGAGCTATTAAATTAATAATCATCTTAACATTATCACCAGGCATTACCATATCCACTCCATCTTTTAATTCACACGTGCCCGTGACATCTGTGGTTCGAAAATAAAATTGAGGTCTATAGCCCTTTAAAAATGGCGTGTGCCTGCCGCCTTCTTCTTTTTTTAAAATATAAACCTCTGCTTCAAATTGTGTATGTGGTGTTATTGACCCGGGTTTTGCTAGTATTTGACCTCTTTCAACATCTTCTCTCTTAATACCACGTAACAGAGCTCCTATGTTTTCTCCTGCACGACCTTCATCAAGTATTTTTCTAAACATTTCTATTCCTGTAACCGTTGTTTTTATGGTGTCTTTTAAACCTATTATTTCAACTTCTTCTCCTGCGTTTATTATACCCCGATCTACTCTACCTGTTACAACTGTTCCTCTTCCTGAAATAGAAAATACATCTTCTATTGGCATCAAAAATGGTTTGTTTATAGCACGTTCTGGCAAAGGGATATAAGTATCTAATGCTTCAACTAATTTTATTACTGAACTCTTTCCCATACCGTTTATATCTCTCCCTTCTAACGCCATTAAAGCAGAACCTACAATTAAAGGTGTTTTTTCACCTGGAAACTCATATTCTGATAGCAATTCTCTAATCTCTATTTCTACCAATTCCAATAATTCTGTATCATCTACTAAATCAGCTTTATTTAAATAAACTACAATATATGGAACACCAACTTGCCGTGCTAATAAAATATGTTCTCTTGTTTGAGGCATCGGACCATCTGATGCTGAACACACCAATATAGCTCCATCCATTTGAGCTGCACCTGTTATCATGTTCTTTATATAATCTGCATGCCCAGGACAATCTACATGTGCATAATGGCGTATTTTAGACTCATATTCTACATGAGCTGTTGCTATTGTAATACCTCTTTGCTTTTCTTCTGGTGCATTATCTATTGTATCAAACTTTCTCAATTCACTACCATATATTTCTGATGATACCCGCGTTAATGCTGCTGTTAATGTTGTTTTTCCATGATCTACATGTCCTATTGTGCCAACATTTAAATGTTCTTTAGACCTATTAAAAAGTTTTTTAGCCACAAATATAACCCTCTTTTTCATTTAATATTCTTTATTCTTTTTTATAACTTCTCTACTTACTATATCTGGTGCTTTCTCATATTGTTCAAACTTCATTGTATAACTTGCTCTTCCTTGAGTGTTAGATCTTAAAACTGTTGCATAACCAAACATTTCTTTTAATGGTACCATAGCTGTTATAACTTTTCCATTGAAATTATCTTCCATACTTTGTATAATCCCTCTTCTACGATTTAAATCGCCTACCACATCTCCCATAAATAGTTCTGGTGTTGTAATTTCTACTTTCATTATTGGTTCTAGTAAAACTACATCAGCCTTTATTGCTCCGTCCTTTACCGCTATTGATGAAGCTACTTTAAATGCATTTTCATTCGAATCAACTTCGTGATAAGAACCATCAAATACAGTAACTTTAACATTTATCAATGGATATCCAGCTAATACACCGTTTTTTAACTGATCGTATGCACCTTTTTCAATTGCAGGGATAAATTCTTTAGGTATTGTACCTCCTACTATTTCTGAACAAAACTTATTGTTGATTTCTTTGTCGTTAGATTTATCAACTTTTTTAAAAGGTTCAATACGTAACCAAACATGGCCATATTGACCTCTACCTCCTGATTGTCTAATAAATTTACCTTCTTGTTTGACTATATTGTTAATTGTTTCGCGATATGCTACTTGAGGTTTACCTATGTTAGCTTCTACTTTAAATTCTCTACGCATCCGATCTACAATAATCTCAATGTGCAGCTCACCCATTCCATAAATTATAGTTTGACCAATTTCCTTATCATAATTTACTTTAAAAGAAGGATCTTCTTTTTCTAATTTATTAAGAGCGGAAATCATTTTTTCTTGATCATCTTTATGTTTGGGTTCAATAGCAACTGCCAATACAGGTTCTGGAAACTCTATTCTCTCTAAAATAATATTATTTTTAACAGAACAAAGTGTATCACCCGTTGTTGTAACTTTTAAACCTACACATGCTGCAATATCGCCTGCTAATATTTCTTTAATATCTTCCCTAGCATTAGCATGTAGTTGAACGATTCTTCCAATCCGTTCAGTTTTGTTTTTTATTGAATTGTATACTTTATCTCCTGATTTTATTTTTCCTGAATAAACTCTTACAAATGTTAAATTGCCTACATACGAATCTGTAGCTATTTTAAACGCTAAAGCTGCAAAACTTGCATTATCATCAGCCATATATTTTTTGATGTCTGCTTTTTTGTTTATAAATATACTTTTTTTTCCTTTTAAAAGATCTATATCTAAAGGGGATGGTAAATAGTCTATTACTGCATCTAACAATGGTTGAATACCTTTGTTTTTAAAAGCCGATCCACATGTTACTAAAACAATTTCATTCTTTAAACTTCTAATACGTAAACCCTTTTTTATTAAATCTTTAGATAAACTTCCTTCTTCAAAATATTTTTCTAATATACTTTCTTCTGATTCTGCTGCTATGTCCTTTATTAATTCATTGTATTGTTTTGATAGAACTTTTAATTCTTTTGGTATGTTTACTATTTTATATTCACTTCCATTTGTATTTTCACACCAATAAATTGCTTTCATTTCAATTAAATCTATTATGCCTTTAAACGTTTCTTCTACCCCCCAATTTAGTTGAACTGGAACTGCTTTACAATTTAATCTTTCTTCCAGTTGTTTTACCACGCTTAAAAATTCTGCTCCTGGTCGATCCATTTTGTTTACAAAAACAATACGTGGTACCTTATATTTATTTGCTTGTCTCCATACCGTTTCCGTTTGAGCTTGCACGCCTGATGATCCACATAAAACAACTATTGCTCCATCCAAAACTCTTAACGACCGTTCAACTTCTATAGTAAAATCAACATGACCTGGAGTATCTATTAAATTTATTCTATGTTCTTTGTATTGTCCTTTCATGCCGTTCCAAAAAGTTGTTACTGCTGCTGATGTTATAGTTATACCTCTTTCTTGCTCTTGTTCCATCCAATCTGTAGCTGCAGTCCCATCATGTACCTCTCCTAACTTATGAGATCTCCCTGTATAGAATAAAATACGTTCTGTAGTTGTTGTTTTTCCAGCATCAACATGTGCAATTATGCCTATATTTCTATATCTATTTATTGAGGTTTTTCTAGCCACAAGACTATTCCTTAATAACTTTTTCTTTAAAACCTATAATGTGCAAATGCTTTATTAGCTTCTGCCATCCTATGAATCTCTTCTTTTTTTTTAATAGCCAAACCTTTACCTTCTATTGCATCCAATATTTCTTCATACAATCTGATTTTCATTTTTTTTGAGTGTCTATCTCTTGATGCTTTAACTAACCATTTCATTGCTAATGTATCTCTCCTTTCAGATCTAATTTCTACTGGAATATTATAATTCGCTCCACCTATACGTCGTGTTTTAACTTCTACCATAGGCTTTATACTCTCTAATGCTTTTTCAAACAAACTTAGTGCTATATTTTTTTTAAAAACTTTATTTATTTTGTTTAATGCACCATACACTATTCTCTCTGCCAATTCTTTTTTTCCATTCAACATTATATGATTTATAAACTTAGCTAATCTTACACTTTTAAATCTATTATCTGTTTTTTTTTCTCTTTTCCTGGCTATATTTCGTCTTGACATTATTTTAACCTCGTTTTGTTCCATATTTTGATCGTGAAGTTTTTCTATTCTTTACCCCAAATGTATCTAATGCTCCTCTTATTGTATGATATCTTACACCAGGCAAATCTTTTACCCTGCCTCCTCGTATTAAAACGACAGAATGCTCTTGTATATTATGGCCTTCCCCTCCTATATAAGATGTTACTTCAAAACCATTAGTTAATCTAACCCTACATACTTTTCTTAAAGCTGAATTTGGTTTTTTTGGTGTAGTTGTATAAACTCTTGTGCAAACTCCTCTTTTTTGTGGACCAGATTGTAATGCTGGTACATCGGTTTTTGTTTTAATTATTCTACGTTTGTTTCTAATCAATTGATTTATTGTTATCATTATAGTCTTATAAAAATATGATTTAATTTATGTAAACAGTCGGCAGTTAAACAATAGCTAAATTTTTCTCCGACGGTCATTGTGGTATGCTAAACCAGTACCTGCAGGAATTAATCTCCCCACAACGACATTTTCTTTTAAACCTCTTAACTTATCATAGCTGCCTTTAACTGCTGCTTCTGTTAAAACACGTGTTGTTTCTTGAAATGATGCTGCTGAAATAAATGATGGTGTTGATAACGATGACTTAGTAATACCTAATAATATTCTTTCAAAACTAATTATTTTTTTTTTCAATTTATATAACTTTCTATTTGTTTCTAATACTGATCCTACTTCAACTTGATCACCTTTTATAAATTCACTATCTCCTGAATCTTTTATTATTACCTTACGTAACATTTGCCTTATTATAACTTCAATATGTTTATCGTTTATTCCAACACCCTGTAATCTATAAACTTCTTGTATCTCATTTATAATATACTTTGATAACTCCTCTACACCCAACAACCGTAATATATCATGTGGATTACTTGGGCCATCAGAAATTACTTCTCCTTTCTCTACTTTATCCCCTTCAAAAACGCATATTTGACGGCCTTTATTAATTAATATTTCTTTTTTTTTACCTGTTTCTTCTGAATTTATTATTATTCGCCGTTTACCTTTTGTTTCCTTACCAAATAAAATTTGACCTGTTATTTCTGCCAATATTGCATATTCTTTAGGCTTTCTTGCCTCTACCAATTCTGCAACACGGGGTAACCCTCCAGTTATGTCTTTGTTTCCTAATGCTTCTACGGGTATTCTTGAAATTGTTTCCCCTACGCCTATTTTTCTACCATTTTCTACTGTAATCAAAGCATTACCAGGTAAAATATATTGTACAGGCGTGTTATAACCAGGCAATGATATATCTTTTCCGGTTTCATCTTGTAACATAATTCTTGGTCTTTTATTTCTTCCTAGTAGGGGTCTAATACCTAAATCTAATATTTCTATCGAAGAGATACCGGTCATTTCATCCACAGTACTATGCATCGTCAAACCTTCCTCAATATCGATAAACTTTATATAACCTGATATTTCTGAAATAATTGGATGTGTATGAGGGTCCCAATTTGCTACTGTTGTACCTGCGTCAACAAAACATCCTTCTCTAATATTTAGTTCTGCACCATATGGTAGTCTATAGTATTCTTTTTCTCTACCCTTTTTGTCTATTATATATATAGCACAATAACGAGACACAACTATTAACTTTTTATCAATTCGTTCTACTGCTTTCATATTATGAAATCTTATTATACCACCATATTTTACTTGAACATTATCTTTTATTAACGTTCGTGATGCTGCTCCACCTATATGAAATGTACGCATAGTTAATTGAGTACCTGGCTCGCCTATTGATTGCGCAGCTATTACCCCTACTGATTCACCAATATTTACTAACTTCCCTCTTGATAAATCCCTACCATAACACATAACGCAAACACCATATTGTGTTGCACATCTAATAATACTACGTACAACAACCTCGTCTATTCCTAATCTATAAATTTTTTTACACCATAGTTCATCTAACAGTGTGCCTGCTTTAATTAAAATTCTCCCCTTTAAATCTAAAATATTTTTTGCTAAAATTCTACCTAAAATTTTTTCAGTGATTGAGATAATAATATCCCCTCCTTCTATAATTGAATACATTAATAAACCCTCTTGTGTATTACAGTCTATTTCTGTGATCACGACATCTTGTGCTACGTCTACTAATCTTCTAGTTAAATATCCTGAATTAGCTGTTTTTAATGCTGTATCTGCTAAGCCTTTTCTGGCACCATGAGTTGATATAAAATATTGTAGAACATTTAATCCTTCACGAAAGTTTGCTGTTATAGGCGTTTCAATAATAGACCCATCTGGTTTTGTCATCAAGCCACGCATTCCTGCTAATTGTCTAATTTGAGCTGCACTTCCTCTGGATCCTGAATCAGCCATAATAAAAACACTATTAAAAGAATATTGTTCAACTTTTTTTCCAGATTTATCTATCACAACTGATTTAGATATACCATTCATCATAGCTTTTGCAACTTTATCATTAGCTTTGGACCAAATTTCTATAACTTTATTATATTTTTCTCCTAAAGTTACAAGCCCATAAATATATTGTTTACCTATTTCTTTTACTTCTTTTTCAGCTTTGTTTATTATGTGTTCTTTTTCAGTCGGTATAACAAAATCATTAACGCCAATTGATGCACCTGACAAAGTAGCTAGTTTAAAACCTGTATACATAAGTTTATCTGCTAAGTTCACAGCTTTTTTTAATCCAATATTTCTATAAACTAAATTAATCAAATTAGATATTACTTTTTTTTTCATTGGTCTATTTATTAATTCAAAACTCATTCCATTTGGCAACATACCATATAAAAGAGCACGACCTACAGTCGTATGTCGTATTGATGTCTGTGTACTTACTTTTTGTTTATCATCTTTTATCCAATCTGTCAAACGGACCTTTATACGAGAATGTAAGTCCACTTTTTTATTGCTATAAGCTATTTCTACTTCGTTTATGTTAGAAAAGATCAGCCCTTCACCTATTCCATTACAAGTCTCCCTTGTCATATAATATAGACCTAAAACTACATCCTGTGAAGGCACAATTATAGGTTCTCCATTTGCTGGAGATAATAAATTATTTGTTGACATCATTAATTCTCTAGCTTCTAATTGTGATTCCAATGTTAAAGGTATATGCACTGCCATTTGATCCCCGTCAAAATCTGCATTATAAGCTGCACAGACCAATGGATGTAATTGTATTGCTTTACCTTCTATCAAGATTGGTTCAAACGCTTGAATACCCAATCTATGTAAAGTGGGGGCTCTATTCAACAAAACTGGATGTTCACAAATTACATCAGCTAATATGTCCCAGACCTCTGGCACTTCTTTTTCAACCAAAAGTTTTGCTGCTTTTATAGTTGCTGCGTATCCATTTCGTTGTAATTTTGAATATATAAACGGTTTAAATAATTCTATAGCCATTTTTTTAGGTAAACCACATTGATTTAATCTTAATTTTGGACAAACTGTAATTACCGACCTTCCTGAATAATCTACACGTTTACCTAATAAGTTTTGACGAAATCTTCCCTGTTTTCCTTTTATCATATCTGCTAATGATTTTAACGGTCTTTTGTTTGAACCTATAATTGCTCTTCCTCTTCTTCCGTTATCTAACAATGCATCTACTGCTTCTTGTAACATTCTTTTTTCATTGCGAACAATGATTTCTGGAGCTTTTAATTCAATTAATCTTTTTAATCTATTATTTCTATTGATAACACGCCTATATAAATCATTTAAATCTGACGTTGCAAACCTACCTCCATCCAATGGTACTAAAGGTCTTAAATCTGGAGGTAATATAGGTAAAACCTCTAAAATCATCCAACTTGGTTTATTTCCTGATATTTTTAATGCTTCTATTAATTTTAACCGTTTAGTCAATTTTTTTATTTTATTTTCTGAATGTACTTGTTTAATTTCGCTTCTGATTTTCTCTAGTTGTTCTACTAACTCTATGTCTTCTAACAAAAACTTTATAGCTTCTGCACCCATTCTTGCATTAAATTCATCACCATATTCTTCTAATGCTTCAAAATATTTTTCTTCATTTAATAATTGACCTTTCTTTAAATTTGTCATACCTGGTTCTATTACTACAAAGACTTCAAAATATAAAATTCTTTCTATATCTCTTAACGTCATATCTAATAAAATGCCAATCCTACTTGGTAATGATTTTAAAAACCATATATGGGCAACAGGAGATGCTAATTCAATATGACTCATTCTTTCTCTGCGTACACATGTTTTAGTAACCTCAACGCCACATTTTTCACATATTATTCCTCTATGTTTCATTCGTTTATATTTACCACAAATACATTCATAATCTTTAATAGGACCAAATATTTTTGCGCAAAACAATCCATCTCTCTCAGGTTTTAATGTACGATAATTAATTGTTTCTGGTTTTTTCACCTCACCATATGACCATGATCGTATCCTTTCTGGAGATGCTAATGAAATTTTTATTGCATCAAACTCTTCATAATATGTTTTTGATTTTATTTTCTTTACCAACTCCTTCATACGGTTTTACCACCCCCAAACAAATACTTATTTATTTTTTTTTATTCTTTTTCTACATCTATACCTAATGATCTTATTTCTTTTACTAACACATTAAATGATTCCGGCATACTAGCCTGCATTGTATAATCTCCATCAACAATACTTTTATACATTTTTGTGCGCCCTCCAATATCATCTGATTTTACTGTTAACATTTCTTGTAAAGTATATGCAGCACCATAAGCTTCTAATGCCCATACTTCCATTTCACCAAAACGTTGTCCTCCAAATTGAGCTTTTCCACCTAATGGTTGTTGAGTAACTAACGAATATGAGCCTGTTGACCTTGCATGCATTTTATCATCAACCAAGTGATTTAATTTAAACATGTACATATAACCTACTGTTACTTTTCTATCAAACCTTTCTCCAGTACAGCCATCATATAAAGGTACTTGTCCAGATTTATGAACTCCTGATAATTTAAGCAATGCTTTTATTTCTTTTTCTGTTGCTCCATCAAAAACTGGTGTTGCTAAATGAACTCCTTTTGAAAATTTATTCGCTAATCTAATTATGTCCTCATCTTGTAAACGTTCTAAGTTTTCTTGTTTACAAAATCCTATTCTATTAAAAATTTTTTTTATCAATATTCTTATTTCTTTTACCTTTGTTTTTTCTTTTAACAAAATATTTATTTTTATACCTAACATATGAGCCGCCATTCCAAGGTGTGTTTCTAAAATTTGTCCAACGTTCATACGTGACGGAACTCCTAATGGATTAAGTACTATATCTACTGGTTCACCTTTTTTATCAAAAGGCATATCTTCTATAGGTTTAATAGCAGATATTACTCCTTTATTTCCATGTCGTCCTGCCATTTTGTCTCCTGGTTGTATTTTTCTTTTTATCGCTAAAAAAACTTTGACAACTTTTAAAATCCCTGGAGCTAAATCATCACCTTGAATTAATTTTCTTTTTTTTTCTATAAAATACCTTTCCTTTTCTTCATGTAGTTTTTCTATTTGCTCTTTTGTTTTTTTTATTTTTTTATTTAACTGATCATCTTTCATTCTTAATTTATACCATTGTTTTGTATTTTTTATTTTTTGAAAATACTCATCATTTACAATCTCACCTTTCTGTATTTTGTGCCCTTTTAATGCTTCTTTACCTGTTATTACTGTTTTTAATCTTTTTATTGTTATTTCTTTTGTTATACGATATGCTTTTTTTAAATCCTTACTTATTTCTTCTATCTTCCTTTTTTCTATTTCCCTTGCTCTTAAATCTTTTTTTATGCCATCTCTTGTAAATATTTGTACATTTATAACTGTTCCTATAGTACCTGTAGTTGCCCGTAAAGATGTATCTTTAACCTCTGATGCTTTGTCTCCAAATATAGCACGTAACAATTTTTCTTCTGGTGTTAATTTTTTTTCCCCTTTTGGAGTAACTTTACCTACTAAAATATCTCCTGCTTTTATTTGCGCTCCAATATATACAATGCCAGATTCATCTAATTTACTTAACGATGCTTCACTTACATTTGGTATATCTGATGTTATTTCTTCATGACCTAACTTAGTATCGCGTGATATACATGTTACTTCTTGAATGTGAATTGTAGTAAATCTATCCTCTCTAACTACTCTTTCTGAAATAATAATCGAATCTTCATAATTATAACCATTCCAAGGCATAAATGCTATTCTCATATTTTGTCCTAAAGCCAACTCTCCGGTATCTACGGCTGTACCATCTGCTAAAATATCTCCTACTTCTATAATGTCACCTTCGTTTACTATTGTTCTTTGATTTTGACATGTATTTTGATTTGAACGCATATATTTATTTAAATTATATAAATCTACACAATATTCATTTCCATCTAAAGCATTTTCATTCACACGAATAACAATTGTTTTTGAATCTACAACTTCTACAATACCACTACGTTTCGCCTTGATACAAACGCCTGAATCCTTTGCTACTATTCTTTCCATCCCAGTACCTATTAATGGCTTTTCTGCTATTAATGTTGGAACTGCTTGTCTTTGCATATTTGAGCCCATTAATGCTCTATTAGCATCATCATGTTCTAAAAATGGAATTAAAGCAGCCGCTATTGAAACTATTTGACAAGGTGAAACATCCATTAAATTTACTTTATCTGTTTGCATAAAAGTAGTTTCCCCTTTACTTCTTACTTGCACTAATTCATCTTTTAATTCTTCGTTTTTATTTACTCTTACCGAAGCTTGCGCTATCACATATTCTGCTTCTTCTATTGCTGATAATTTTATAACTTCCTTCGAAACTTTCCTGTTTTCTACTCTTCTATAAGGTGTTTCTAAAAATCCATATTTATTTATTTTACTATATGTCGCCAAAGAATTTATTAACCCTATATTTGGTCCCTCTGGAGTTTCTATAGGGCATAACCTTCCATAATGAGTTGAATGTACATCCCGCACTTCAAATCCTGCTCTATCTCGTGTTAACCCCCCTGGTCCTAACGCTGAGATCCTTCTTTTATGAGTAATTTCAGCTAAAGGATTTGTTTGATCCATAAACTGGGATAATTGACTTGAAATAAAGAACTCTTTCATTGCAGCTGTGATTTGTTTAACATTTATTAGATCTTTAGGCCTTAGTTTTTCATCAGATTCTGTTAACAACAACCTTTCTCTTATAGATTGTTCAACTCGCAATAATCCTGATTTAAAATTATTTGCTGCCAATTCTCCAACACTACGAATACGTCTATTTCCTAAATGATCTATATCATCTATTTCGCCAAAACCATTTCTAATTTGTATTAATTCTTTTGTCACATCTATTATATCTTCAGCATTTACTATTCCACTACCTTTCTTATTTTTTTTATTTAGTCTACTATTAACTTTCATTCTACCAACTGCTGACAGATTATATTTCTCAAGCGACAAAAAAAAACTTTTAAATATTAATTCTGCTGAATCTTTATTTGGTGGTTCTCCTGGCCGCATAATACTATATATCTCCAATATTGCCTCCATTTGAGTTGTTGTTGTATCACCCTTTATAGTTTCATAAATTAACGAACCTGTATCCAAATCCTTTGTATATATTGTATTTATTTTTTTTACTTTATTTTTTAATAATTTGTTTATTTTTTTTAAATTTAGTTTTGTATTACTGTTATATATGTCTTCTTTAGTTATTTTATTAACTTGTTTATTAACTAATATTTTTCCTATTAAATATTCTATTGGTACTTTTATTTTTTTTATTTTTAATTCGTTTAATTTTAAAACCAAATTTTTATTAACTCTACAACCTTCTTCGACTATAATTTTCTTACATTTAGGATCTACTATATTTAAACTTGATACGTCCCCTCTTATTTTATATGGCTTAAAATTTTCCCAATAAATAATATTTTTCTCTGCAATTTTAAAGCTATTTATTTCAAAAAACAAATTTAATATTTTTTCATTATTTAAACCTAAAGCGCGTAATAGAACTGTTACAGGGATTCTTTTTCTTCTATCTATTCGTACAAAAATATTATCACGTTGATCAAACTCAAAATCAAACCAAGAACCACGATAAGGTATTATTCTTGCAGTAGCAATTAATTTGCCTATTGAATAATTTTTATTATGATCATTATCAAAAAACAAACCAGGACTTCTATGTAATTGTGATACTACTACCCGTTCTGTTCCATTAATTACAAATGTACCAGTTTTTGTTATTAAAGGTATATCACCCATATATACTTCTTGCTCTTTTACATATTTTATAATTCTTTGTTTTTCTATTTCATCAAAAATAACTAACCTCATTTTAACACGCAAATTAGAATAATATGTCATACCTCTTATTTTACATTCTTTCACATCAAAAACTGGCTTCATTAAGTTATAATCCACGTATTCTAATAATGCTTTTCCTGATAAACTTTTTATAGGAAATATTGAATTTAATGCTGCGTTTATTCCTATATTTGTTTTTTTTTTTAAAAAATTTTTATATGATTCTATTTGAATAGATAATAAATAAGGTACCTCCATTATCTGAGGTATTTTACCAAAAATTTTACGAATATTGGTTTTTTTCGTGTATGAAGAACCCATCTATAATACACTCCTATACTTCTTATACATTTACAAAATTTATAGTTAATAACTATATTGTGTTTATTTTTATTTGCTTACTTAATTTCTACTTTTGCCCCAACACTTTCTAATTTTATTTTATTTTTTTCAGCATCCTCTTTAGTTAAAGCTTCTTTTATAGTTACAGGTGCACTTTCTACTTTTAATTTAGCGTCTTTTAACCCTAATCCTGTTATCTCACGGACAATTTTTATTACGCCAATTTTTTTTTCACCGATTGATTTTAAAATCAAATCAAATTCTAACTTTTTCTCTTTTTTCTTAATATTATTATTATTAGTGTTATTATTAAATATATTATCTTTGTTAATCTTAAATCTTTTTTCCATTTCAGACACTAACTCTATCAATTCTAATACATTCATTTTAGATAAAATTTCTATAATCTCTTCTTTATTCATTTTTCTAATTCCCTTTTTTCTATTAAAAGCATTAATATATATATTAATCTGCCTATTGTATTTATCTTTAACATTATCATTGTTTTTAACAATATTTTCTTTGTATCAGATATGTTTATTTTTCCTAAAATTATTCTTTTATCTGTTTTTATTAAATTACCTTCATAAAATAATGTTTTTATTTTTTCTTCTTTTAATTTTAATTTTTTCCATAACACCAAACTATCATTTATATTTTTTTTAGAAAAACATAGCATTATCTGTCCTTGCACATAATCCTTTAAACCTTCATATTTTGTTCCTTTTATTGCTTTGATAAGTAATCTATTTCTAACAACATACAACTTAACATCTTTTTTTTTTGCTGTTGTATATAATACATTCATATTTATTGAATTAATATACTTATAGTTTACTACCATAATTGATGTTGATTCAATTATATTTTTATTTATTGTTTTTATTATTAATGCTTTGTTTTTTATTTTTTTTTTCAAACTCTTACTCCTTTTATGAGTGATTGTATGCCAGTATCACAAAAATCTAACTTCACATTTATCAAGCCTTAATGCTGGACCCATTGTTGTCGATATATATATATCTGATATATTACTTGTATTGCATACTGATTTTTTTATTAAAGCATCTTTTATTAAAGCCTTTAAATTTCTTTTAATTTCTTTTATCGAAAAAGTTATTTTTCCTATAACTGTGTTTATTCTACCATGTTTATTTACACAATAAGTGATTTTTCCTTTTTTTATTTCGTTAACTTTGTTTAAAATATTTTTAGTAAGATTTTCGTTATTTATCATGTATACTTTTGCTTTTAAATGTGCTTGTCTTAATATATCTGCACTTTTTGATTCACATAAAATATAATGAATTTTATATTTGTTTTTGGCGTTGTTGATTTCATCTAGACTTAATGTATCTACACCTAACTTTAATAAACTTTTTATTTCGTTTTCTTTAAGTTCCTTTGTTTTTACAAACACAATATTTTTTTTATTAGTCTCTAAACCATAAGGTATATTTAATGTATTTTTTATTACTTTATTTAAAACTTTTTTTTTTCCTAATTTTATAACAACTTCTACTGTTTCAACAAAATTTACTAAACTATATTTTTTTAACTGTTCTATCGCTTCCTTTATTTTATAGTTTTGATGTTTGTTAATATTATTTTGTATTATTTTTTTTCTTTTGGAAAACGGTCCCATTTTTACCTGCCTCGTTTTATTTAATCATCTATTATATCTAAACCCATACTTTTTGCTGTACCTTTTATACAATTTATGGCTGATTTTATTTTTATTACATTCATATCATGCATTTTAGTTTTTGCTATTTCTTTTATTTGTTTATTTGTTATTTTTCCTATTTTTTTTTTATTATTTTCACTTGATCCTTTTTCTATACCAATGATTTTTTTTAATAAACTTGACACAGGGGGATTTTTTATCCGAAAAGTAAAACTTCTATCTGAATATATCGTTATTATTACGGGAATTGGCATACCAGTTTCTATATGTTGAGTTTCTAAATTAAATTTCTTACAAAACTCCATTATATTTATTCCTTGTTGTCCTAAGATAGGTCCTATTGGTGGACTAGGATTTGCTTTACCTGCTTCTACTTGTATTTTAACTACATTTATTATTTTTTTTTTATCAATCATTTTAGATATCCTTAATTACTTTATAAAAGTCTATTTCTACTGGAGTTGATCTGCCAAAAATTAAAACACTAATTTTAACTTTCTTTTTTTCATAATTTATTTCTTCTACAATACCTGTAAACTCAGCAAAAGGACCTTCTAGCACTCTTATTCTTTCTCCTAATTTTAAAAGTTTTTGATCTATATGTTTTTTTACATTACTTAGTATTTGTTTAAATTCATTTTTTTTTATAACGGCAGGTTTTTTTACATTTGATCCTATAAATCTAACTACTCTTTTTGTTTCATTTACTAAATTCCATGTTTTATCATTTAATTCCATTTCTACTAATATATATCCTGGATAATATTGCCGGTCACTTTTACGTATTTTACCTGATATCTTTTCAAACAAAGTTTCTGAAGGTACTATTATCTTTTCAAACAAAGTTTCTGAAGGTACTATCATTTTTCCAAATGCTGTTTCTAATTTATATCTTTTAATTCTAGTTTTTAAATCACTTATAACTTGTTTTTCATAACCTGAATATATATTAACAACATACCATCTTTTTTTCACTTGTTTTCCCTTTAACTAGCTTTGATTTATCATAATTGTTATTAATCCACTAATTAAAGTATCTAATGTCCATATTATAATACTTATTATAAATATAATTAATAAAACTACGCTTGTTGTCTTTATTATTTCTTTTTTTTTTGGCCACACTACACTTTGTATTTCTTTTTTTGCAATCTTTCCTATAATTCTTAATTCTTTTCCTTTTACAGTAACTAACATTAAATATAAACTCAAACTATACAAACATAAAAATATATATTTATTTTTTTTTAATAAATACATTGCAATTAATATATTCAGAATAGAAAACAACAACTTTAAATAATCTTTTTTTTTGCTTTGCTTGTTTTTTTTCATCGTTTTTCCTATTTTTTCTTCAGGCCAGGAGGGAATTGAACCCCCACCCTTCGATTTTGGAGACCGCTACTCTACCAATTGAGCTACTGACCTTACAACTATAACTGCTTGAGCTCATGAACAGAATTGAACCGTTGACCTCACCTTTACTAAAGGTGTGCTCTACCAACTGAGCTACATGAGCGATTATTAGCGAACAACGGGAATCGAACCCGTATCATTAACTTGGAAGGCTAATGTTTTACCCTTAAACTATGTTCGCCTGTTTATGTGGCATGCTTTGTTCTGTGTTATTTACTTATATAGTGTAGTTTTGCAGTATTGCTCATCTGATTCTTTGTTTTTTGCAGTTTTATTTTTCTTAATTCTTAAGTTTTTATGTTTATAGCTGTTAGCATTTATAATTTTTTGTTTTTTATTACCTGTTATATTTAATATTTAGTGTTTAGATGTGTTGTTCTTAATTATCTTTCCCTTTTTATAGCTTTTTTATTTATGTTATATGTTTAGTGTAATTTTTGCTGTTAGATGTTTCTTTTCTTCTAAGTTATATGTTTAATGTTATTTAGATGATGTTATTAGATATCATATGTTTGCTTTCTTTTTTTTTATCTGCCTTTATCTTTCCATATATGTTGTTTATATATGGTATATTGTTATTTCGTTATATTGTTCTATGTTATTTAGAATTTATATATTTGCTGGTGTTGTTTTATTGGTTTCGGTTATATTAATTACTAATATGTAATATTAAAGTTATGTTAGTTATTAGATGTTATATGTATGAATAAAGAATGTTAGAGGTTAGAGTTGTTAGTTTGTTTTTATTTAGATGTTATTTGTTGCTTTTAAAAGTTTGTATTTATATATAGTTTTTTATATTTTATACATATATATGTTATTATTATTTATTTTTTATATAATATGTTTATAAGTTATTAGTTTGTAGTTATATGTGTGTATTTAAGTAGTTTGTAGGTAGATGTTTGATGTTTGTTGTTTGTTGTTTGTTGTTTCTAGTTATAATTTTGAAGTTTAGTATCTTGTCTTCTGTTATATTTTTGTGTTTCGTTATTTAGTTTGTTGTGTTTATATGTTATATTATTGTATTTATATGGTTATAGTTTAGTAGTTGGTGTTTATATGTTTTAGTTAGTTAGTTAGCCATTTTGTTGTTAGATGTTGGTAGTAAGAAGTTGATATTTGGTTGTTAGTAAGAAGTTATAGATGTTAGATAGGTGATAGGTGATGTTTGATGTTTGATGTTTGATGTTGGTATAAAAAAGACTATAAAGAAAAAAGAAAACAACAAGTAAAAAAAAAAGAAGTAATTAGGAAGAAGGATATAAAAGTTCTATATGGCCACCAAACTGTTTGCGCATAGCTGATAGCAATTTATCACCATATCTATTATTATACCTCGATTTAAAACGAACATATAAAGAGGTAGTTAAAACGTCTAAGGGCATTGATTCTTCTAAAGCTGTTTGTACAAGCCATCGCACTTCACCTGAATCATTCACTTTACCACTAAAATCATTGAGAGTGACATCGTGCGCTAAAGAAATAGAAATCAAATCTAACAACCAAGACTCAATTACACTTCCTCTACGCCATATTTCAGAAATATCATATATATTTAAGTTATAACGATGTTTATAAAGTACATGTTTGTTGTTTATATTATGAATTATATCAAAACCTTCGGCATAAGATTGCATCATTCCATACTCTATACCGTTATGTATCATTTTAACAAAATGCCCTGAACCAACTTTACCACAATACATATAACATTTTGAATTGTCTGAAGATAAACTAAAAAATATAGTCGTTTTTTTTTCAAAAATCTTTTTATTTCCTCCGATCATCATACAATAACCTCGTTTTAAACCCCATATTCCCCCTGAAACACCTACATCTAGATAATTAATTCCTCTTATAAATAATTGTTCAGATCTTTTGATATCTTTTTTAAAATACCCATTACTCCCATCTAAAATCGTATCTCCTTTTTCCATATATTTTGTGATTTTTAAAATGATTTTTTCCGTTATTTTCCCTGCTGGCAACATTAACAAAATTGTTCTAGGGTTCGATAAACTTAAAACCAAGCATTTTAAAGAGTTTACGCCTAGTGCTCCCCTTTTTTCTATGTGTTTTATATTCTTTCTATTTTTATCAAAAACATAACAAGTATATTTATTTTTTAAAAATTTTTTAGAAATATTACCTCCCATTTTACCTAAACCAATAATACCTATTTGCATATTTATTTTATTCTCCTAATGATCTTTATGTTCTTTGATTTAACGGAGAGAAAGGGATTCGAACCCTTGAAGTCTAAAACTTACACACTTTCCAAATGTGCTCCTTAGTCCACTCGGACACCTCTCCAATATTCAGACTAACTATATACCTTTTTTTAATAAACGTAATGAAACTATATAAAAAAATAATATAAATATAATTATTGCAATTAATGATTTTCCTATAACAAGATCTGAGCCACCTAAAATCCCATATCTAAAAGTATTCACAATATAAACTATTGGATTGATTAATGACAAATTTTTCCAAAACTCTGGTAGTAAATTTATATTATAAAAAACACCCCCAAGATAAGTTAAAGGCGTTAAAACAAAACTCGGGATAATTGAGATATCATCAAATTTTTTCGCTACTAATGCATTAATAAAACCTGCTAATGAAAATAATATAGATGTTAAAATCACTATTACTATTGTTAAAAAAGGATGTACAATATTTATTTTTGTAAAAAGTAAAGCTACAAAAGTAACAATTAAACCTACTAATAAACCTCTAAACAACCCCCCTAAAATAAAACCGTCTACTAGCAAAAAACTAGGCATAGGAGATATGAGTAACTCTTCTATAGAACGTTGAAATTTATTACCAAACAAAGAAGACGCTACATTTGAATAACTATTTGTTATTACCGCCATCATTATTAAACCTGGAAATATATAAGTTATATAACTTAAACCATCCATATTACCTAATTTACAACCTATTAATTTACCAAAAATAAAAAAATACATGGTAGTAGTAATTGACGATGGTAATAGAGTTTGTGGCCAAATTCGTAAAAATCTACCAACTTCTCGTTTAATTAATGTACTAAGTGCTATAATAGTTCTTTTTTGTTTCAAATCTTATACTCTATGTTAGCTTTTTCAATTATATTTAAAAACCTTTCTTCTAATCTATTAGAAGTATTCCGCATAGCCACAATCTCTATGTTAGCTTTATCAAATATATTAAAAATCTCATTTAATTTTGTTCCTTTTTTTAATGAAATTATAAAGTTATAAGAATCTTTTTTTTGTAATTTTACTCCTGTAATGTAAGGAATTTTTTTTAAAGGATGTTTTGTTTCTAATAAAAATGTATTTCTATCTATTTTACTTAATAACGATTGCATACTTGTATTTTTTATAATTCTACCTTTCTTTATAATTGCAACATTTCTACACAATCTTTCAGCTTCTTCTAAATAGTGTGTTGTTAAAATAATAGTTTTCTTTTCTTTTTTATTTATATTGTACATATAATCCCATATATTTTTTCTTAATTCAATATCTAACCCTGCTGTTGGTTCATCTAAAATCAACAAGTTTGGATTATGTACTAAAGAACGCGCAATCATTAATCTTCTTTTCATTCCACCTGATAACTTTTTAACTATTATTTCTCGTTGTTTAAATAAACTTAAATCTTGTAACAATTTATAAATACGTACTTTAGAAAACTTCTTTGAGATGCCATACAATCCTGCTTGTGTAAAAAGAATATTTTCAACCTTTTCAAATTGATTTAAATTGTATTCTTGCGATACATAACCTAAATTACATTTAGCTTTTGAATTTTCTTTATCTATATCTGTGTCAAAAATTTTTATTTTTCCACAAGTCTTTTTTATTAAAGAGCTTATTATTCCTATTGTTGTTGATTTTCCTGCTCCATTTTGTCCCAATATTGCAAAAAAATCTCCTTTTCTAACCTCTAAATTTATATTTTTTAACGCATAATTCTTTTTTTTATAAATTTTTGTTAATTTTTTTATATTTAATGCTAATTTTTTCATACTTCCTTCTTAGCGGAAAACGAGACTCGAACTCGCGACCTTCACCTTGGCAAGGTGACACTCTTACCAACTGAGCTATTTCCGCCTTTCTTCTTTCTTTTGTCCCCTATGAGAATTGAACTCATGTTACTGCCGTGAAAGAGCAGTGTCTTAACCACTAGACGAAAGGGACAGAATAAGATAATATTATTAAATCAAAGGTAAAAAATGTCAATAAAAAATATGTAAGGAAGTAAGAAGATATGAAAAAAAAAGACACAATAGAAATGGAAGGAAGAATTATAGACACATTACCAAACACCATGTTTAGAGTTAAATTAGACAATGGGCATGTTATAACAGCACATATATCTGGTAAAATTAGAAAAAATTATATAAAAATTTTAACAGGAGATAAAGTAAAAGTTGAAATAACACATTATGATCTTACAAAAGGTCGTATAATATATCGTTCGCGGTAAGTTATTATGAAAAAAATTATTGTATGTATGTCTGGAGGAATAGATTCTTCTTTATGTGCGTTTTTACTGTTACAAAAAGGATATAAGGTTGAAGGGTTATTTATGAAAAATTGGGAGTTAAACAGTCAGTGTAAACTACAAAACGAAGTTTCTGATGTTAAATATATATGTAATAGATTAAAAATAGTTTTACATATTGTAAATTTTACATCTGAATATTGGAGTAATGTTTTTAAAACTTTTCTTCAAGAATTTATTTATGGTAAAACCCCAAATCCAGATTCTTTATGTAATAAAGAAATAAAGTTTAATTTATTAACAAAATATGCGTTTAATGTATTAAACGCTGATTATATGTCAACTGGCCATTATATTAGATTAACAAATAAGTTGTTTTTTAAAAGTCTTGATTTAAATAAAGATCAAAGTTATTACCTTTATAATATAAATAAATATTATATTCACAAACTTCTTTTTCCTATAGGATTTTATAATAAATTTGAAATACGTAAACTTGCAAACTTTCTTTTTTATAAATTAAATTTTAAACAAGAATCTTTTGGTATTTGTTTTGTAGGAAATCACAACTTTACATCTTTTTTAAACAAGTTTTTTCCGTTTAACTTTGGTAACATCGTAACAAAAAATAACCTTATTATCGGACAACATAAAGGCCTTTTCTTTTATACAAATGGACAAACTAATGGATTTAATATCACCAAAACTTTTAATAAAACTGTTTGGTATGTTATAAAAAAAAAAATACATAAAAATATTCTATCTGTCGCTAAGACCAAAAATAAAATTTTATATACTAATTCTTTAATTGCAAATAATGTAATTTGGCTTAAAAATCCGTTTGATAAAACAATTAATAAAATTACTTTATATGCTAAAATACGATATAGACAAATAGATCAACAGTGTATCGTTTATAACTTTATAAATTACATAAAAGTTTCTTTTTTATATAAACAAAAAGGCATAACTGAAGGACAAACAATTGTTTTATATCACAATAATATTTGTTTCGGTGGCGCTATTATTTCTAGCACTTATAATAGAACCTAAGTTAAAATATTTTTATTAGTGTTTTTAATGTTCTTATAAACGTGTTTATTTCTTCTAAATTATTATATAAGGCAAATGAGACTCTACAAACTGTATTTATTCCATAATTAGTTAATATGGGTTGGCCACAATGATGGCCCGTTCTAATAGCAATTCCATATTTATCCAATACTAACCCTATATCATGTGAATTAATACCTTCAATAAGAAAAGATACCACTGAAACTTTTTTACTTCTTCCTATAATATGAATTGTTTTTATTTGTTGAAAATCTTTAATGATAAAATATACTAAAAGTTTTTCCCAAGTTTTAATCAACTTTAAATTTTTTGTTAACCACTTTAAAGACGAATAATAAGCTATAATATTACATATTGTTTGTGTACCGGCTTCAAATTTGTAAGGTAATTCTGAATATATAATTTGTTCTTTAAAAAAACTAAAATACTTTACCATGTCTCCACCATATTGCCAAGGATCCATCTTGTTTAAGATGTCTAACCGTACATATAGTATACCAACTCCAGTTGGACCATAAGTTTTATGGGCAGAAAAAACATAAAAATCTATCTTTATTTTTTGTACATCAATCTTTTTATGGGAAATAGCTTGCGCTCCATCTATTAATATTAAAGCTTGTTTTTTATGAACTATTTTTGATAATATGTTAAGTTTGTTTGTTGTACCTAATACATTAGAAACATGTGTTATAACTACTAATTTCGTTTGATGTGTCAATAAGTTGTGAAATCTTTTTATATCTATTAACCCAGTTTCTGTTACTGGGATTATTTTTAATTTAAATCCTTTATTTATTGATAAAATTTTCCAAGGTAGGATATTTGAATGATGTTCCATCATAGAAATTACAATTTCACTTCCTTTGTCTAATAAATTACCATAACTATTTGATATTATATTAATAGATTCTGTAGTTCCTTTTGTAAATATAATTTCTTCTTTATATTTTGCATTTATACTTTTACAAACCATTTTTCTTGTGCGTTCATATGCTATTGTAACTTCCTTTGATAAATAAGTTATTCCTCTATGTATATTAGCATTATAATAGTTATTATATTCATTCATTATGTTAATTACATTGTTTGGCATTTGACTTGTCGCTGCATTATCAAAAAAAATTAACTCATATAGTTTGTGTATACAATTTTTTAATATAGGAAACTCTTCTCTTATTTTAAGAATTTTGTTTTTTAGTTTTATATAATTTATTAACATTTTTATTGTCTATAAGCATCTTTTAACTTTATTATTTTTGTACAACCTAAATATCGTTTAAACGCTTTTATTTCAATTTTAGTTAAAAAGTCATTAATGAAACTTAATAATATTAATGATTTAGCTAACGGTTTTGTTAATCCTCTTGTTCTCAAATAAAAAATATAATCTTCATTTATTTTACCAACAATAGTTTTATGTGTACAGACCACATCTTTTGATTTTATTTTTAATTTCGGATTTGTTTTAATCGTAGCCTTATTAGACAATAATATATTTGAAGATTTTTGAATGCCATATATATTTTTTATATTTTTTTTTATGTTGATATAACAATGTAAAAGTCCTGTCGAACTTATTAAACCTTTATAATTTACATTAGATTTTGTAAAACTCGTTATATGATTAATAATTATGTTATTTCTTATAAAATTTTTATCTTTCGGAGAAAACAACCCTACCACATCACATTTACTATATTCATCTTTTAAATTAATTTCTAAGTTATAATACAAAAAATAGCTATATATCTTTATATTATAAAACTCACAATTACTATATTTACTTAGATTTACAACAATATTTGATAAACAATAATCTATTGTATTTAAAGCAACTAAATGAAACCATGTAATCTTTGCCTCGTCACTAATATTCATTTCCATTTTTATATTATTTATATGTTTGTTGCTACTTTTATTTATATAATGCTCTAAAATTTGTATTTTTAGCTTTTTCTCAACCAAAACTAATATTTTTAAATTAATTTGTTTATATATTTTTTGTTTTGAAATATGTAACATATAAATTGGTTTTTTTATTTTTATATTTGATTTTAAATTAAGTATTAAACCACTATAAGTGTAATATTTTTTTTTTATTTTATCAGTTTCTTTATTCATAAGATTATTTTTTAAATAAATTATATTTACTTCACATGAGTTAATTACATTTGAGTATTTTTTTGACAGTTTACCATCTATAAATACAATCATATAAGCATCAATATTTAATAAATCACACATAATTTTTATAACCAAAGAGGTCTATTTCATTTACTAAAGTTTTATCACCCGATTTTATAATCTTTCCATCAACTAAAATATGTATAAAATTAGGCTCTATATAATTTAATATACGTTTATAATGAGTAATTAAAACAATCGAACATTTCTTAGATTTAATCAAATTTATTCCATTTGATACAACTTTCATTGAATCTATATCTAATCCTGAATCTATTTCATCAAGTAAAGCGACTTTTGGTTTTAACAATAACATTTGTAAAAGTTCATTTTTTTTTCTCTCCCCACCTGAAAATGCTTCATTTACATCTCTATTTAAAAGTTTTTTTTCTATTTTTAAATATTTCATTTTTTGTTTTATTTTTTTTATTACTTGTAAAACAGTTATTGTTTCGTTTTGTAAATACGTTAATTTTTCATTTAAAGCTGTATGTAAAAAATATATATTTTTAACGCCTGCTATAGAAATGGGATTTTGAAAGCTCAACAACATTCCAACTTTAGATCTTTCTTCTATGTTTAGCTCTGAAATATTAATACCATTAAAAAACAATTTCCCGTTCTTTATTGTATAATTTTCTTTTCCAACCAATGTTGATACTAAACTTGATTTCCCTGACCCATTTGGCCCCATTATTACATGTAATTCACCTGTTTTTATCTTTATGTTAATACTTTGTAATATATTATTTTTTTTTATATTAACCTTTAAATTCTCTATTTTTAACATTTTAATATAACCATTAATATTTACTTACATTACTTTTCTTTCTAACCATACAGCATATTTATTTTACAAACATAATTTACTAACAACATCATTTTTAAAACGTTTACTTTAAACCTATTACCCTACAGCATTTATAATATAAACCTTAAACTAAGAACTTAGAGCTACTAGCTTTTAATTTAACCATAAACTTTTTAGTTTTAATTATACAATATATAAATTAGTCAATAAACTTAATACTTTTACACCATACTTTTTTCATATGAATACAACTGATATAATAACTCACCTATTTACAATATGTTGAACATAACACACCAACCACAATACATAACAAAACTTTCAAAACTAACTTACCACTTCTACATAATATTTTTTACACACACTACACCAATATATATAAAACAATCAATTTCTTATTAGCTCTTTTGTTAATACAAAACAATCAATTTCTTATTAGCTCTTTTGTTTTCTATAAAAAAAAACAACAATATTTTAATTTACAACCCATATCCACAGAACCGACTATATACCATAAACACACTACACCATGCATACAGCTGCTTACAAATTACAATACGTAATCCACAATTTTTACAGCTTACACACTTTACACATACAGCTAAATACAAACTCACATTTTATTAACACAAACCCTACTTCTAACACCTCTTAACACAAACCTTTTACGAACACAAACTATTAACACCATCTTTTTTTTTAGCTATACAACATCTACCTACTTTCATTTCTTTCTTTTTTTTTACTATATATTTATACAACAACCTTTATAGTTTATAATACAATACGTAGATACAAATACACTTATATGTAAAATAATACAACGAAAAAAATGGAATTTAAATAAGCATAAAAAAAACTAAACATAAAGAAAAAGAAAAAAGTCAACAAAAAATAAAACCACAACTACATAACGACCTAAAACCTATAGCATTAAGCCTTAAAACATTATATACACATTGGTATAAAAAGAGAACTGAGTTTAACTTTTTAAGTTATAAAAAACAACAACCATAAATACAGAATTTAAAAAAATATAAGATTAAGCAAAAACATTTAATACAAAGCCATAAACAAATCACAAAACCTTTATATTTTACTACAAACCATACCATACACCAACAAACCTATATCTCAAGCAAAAAAAAAACCACCAACTATTTAGCCTTTAATTTAACCACTAACACCACTCACAAAACAAACAAACCTTAAGCAAAAATAAACAAACCTAAAGACCTACAATCTAACTACTTAACATTTAACCACTCCACTAACCTTTACCCCTTTATACTTTTACTCTTTTCTATTTTTATACAAAATACAACACCTTTACTGTTTCTACACCTACCCTTAAACAAACAAGCAACAACCTATTCTTTAAGCATAATATATTTTCATAAAAGCTTTTAGTTTACCTATCACACACAACAGTTTTATCCAAAACTTAACCTTTAACATAAAATAAGTAATTTAACACCAAGCTTTTAGTTTATCTATTTTCTAAACGATACAACTTTCATACCTTCTTTAACATAAACAGCAAAAACAAACCTAACTGCTTTAACATTAAGCAAACACAAAACCAATAACAAACCTAACTGCTTAACATTTTAATCCTTACTAACTAATTAACTATAAATTTACTACAACATCTTTTTTTTTATACATTAGCATTCAAGCAAAACAATTTACCAAAAATAAATTCAATACTAAACGCATAATTTCTTTATTATAAACAACATTTATCAGCTAAACCACTTACACAACATTAAACAAACATAACACAAATGTTTTAAATGACATTAAACAGATATAAGCTAAACAACATAACAAAAAGAGTAAAAAAGCAACAAAAAAGATAACAGATAACGCATAAAATAAAACAAGTAAACACTAAAGCATAAAAAAGTTTAACCTAACGACCCTTCTAATGTAATTTCTAACAAAGCAGACGCTTCAACTGCAAACTCCATTGGCAATTTTTGAAAAATATCTTTACAAAAGCCATTTACTATCATATTTATAGTATTTTCTTTATTTATACCACGTTGCATTAAATAAAACATTTTTTCTTTATTTATTTTATATGCAGTAGCTTCATGTTCTACTATTGCCGTATCGTTCTTTATAGCTTGATAAGGTATTGTGTAAATAGTACTTGTTTTGCCTATTATTAATGAATCACATTGAGTAAAATTGCTTGAGTTACTGGCGTGTTTGCTAATTTTAACTAAACCTCTATAAGCTTGTTTAGACTTACCAATAGCAACACCCTTAGCAATTATTGTAGATTTTGTATTGCTCCCTATATGAATCATTTTAGTTCCCGTATCAGCTTTTTGTTTATTATTTGTTATGGCCATTGAATAAAATTCACCTTTCGAAAAATCACCTAACAGGATACACGAAGGATATTTCCATGTTATTGCTGAGCCTGTTTCTAATTGAATCCAACTGATTTTTGATTTTATTCCTTTACATAAACCACGTTTGGTTACAAAATTATAAATGCCTCCTTTGCCAAATTTATTACCTGGATACCAATTTTGTACTGTAGAATATTTTATATAACTCTCTTCAAAAGCTATTAATTCAACGACAGCAGCATGCAATTGATTCGAATCGTATATAGTTGCTGTGCAACCTTCTAAATAAGAAACTTCTGCTCTTTTCTCACATATTATTAAAGTTCTTTCAAATTGTCCTAATTTTTCAGAGTTCAAACGAAAATAAGTTGATAATTCTATAGGGCTTTTTTTTCCTTCTGGTAAAAACACAAAAGATCCATCTGTAAATACTGCAGAATTTAATGAAGCAAAATAATTATCATCATTCGGTACAACTGACCCTAAGTATAGTTGTATTAGATCACAATATTTCATTATTGCTTCTGAAATAGAGCAAAAAATAATTCCTAATTTATATAATTTTTTTTTATATGTAGTTGCGATTGACACTGAATCTAAAACCGCATCTATAGCTATTGTTTGTTTTTTTTTATCATACAAATTCACACCTAATTTTTTGTAAACATGTAATAACTTTTTATCTAAATATTTTTTTTGGGGCGAGCTATAAAAAGACATTTCTTTATAATTTATTTCTGGTGTTTTAAATATAGCCCAAAAGGGTGGTTTCATCTTTAACCATTTTAAATAAGCTTCTAATCGCCATTTTAACATCCATTTTGGTTCTTTTTTCTGTTTCGATAAATTACGTATTATTTTTTTATTTAAACCTGGTAACTGTACGTTACTAGCGATGTTTATTTTAAAACCATATTTATAGTCTTTTTTATCAAACAATTTTACTAAAGTTTTATCTGTATTTCTCACCTATTGTTTCTCTTAAAGTAAATTTTAATATGATAGTATCCTTAATATTTTATCATGGCGATCTAATCACGAGTTAAATATTTTGTTTTTTCTATAGAAACCTAATATTAACTTTTGATTATTTTGGTAATGTTTTCTAAGCTAATTCACAGTACCGTTATTGGGTTGCCTCAAACCTTTCACGTTTTTAAGACTGTTGTATTTATACTGTTTTTAAGACTGTTGTATTTATACTAATTTTTTAAATCAAGACATATGCTTTAATCTTTTTTTTAAGTTCTAAAACCTATAACTTACTTAAGCATATATTTTATTATTATTAATATATAACAAACTTTACTTACTAAACAATAAACAGCTTCTTTTAAATACCAGTGTTTTTACCTTGTTCGTTTGCTTTAATAAATAAATATATACCTATTTTCTTTTTTTAAAGACAATTAGTTGTATTGTTAAGTTATAAAAACCACAAGTACAATTGATAAGACCACAAATAAATAGTGGTTGAGCTCGTAACATAGGGATAAGACCACAAATAAATAGTAGTTGAGCTCGTAACATAGGGATAAGTCTATATCTAATTTTTAAATTGTGCTCCTAACAAAATACCTTTGACAAAAAATTTTTTTTTAACATTTATTATATTTTTTTTAAAAGAACTTACGTAAACTTTTTAGTAAAACAATTGTGTGCTCAAAGACTTGATTTTAATGTAAATTGTTTATTTATAAAAGAATTTTCAATACAAAACTAAAAATTTAACTTATTGTATCTTTAAAATAAAACTGTTCCTTAAATAAGATATCACTAATTTTAATAAATCTTATAGCTAGTATGTCTTCGTATACTGGGAAAATTACACACTTAGTAGTGCCGATTTTTGTTGATTTAAATAAATTTCTATTGCTATATCTAACAGTACATGTTAGTCAATTTTTTTTAAACATTATTATGAAATAATAAATCTTTTATTAAGTTTTATAATGTCTATTTACTTCAACAAATTATTTTATGAACTAACGACTCCTTTGCTTATTATACAAATTTCCTTCGATCTTAAACTAACTTATGGTATTAATTTTATTTTTCTAACTAGTGTATGACCACAATTTTATCGAACGACTGTATTTATGGATAAATAAGTTACATAATCTACTACTTTTGCTTTACATTCATCACAAATTGTATTAATAGTATTTAAAACTATATTCTTGTCTCAACATAATCTTTATTTTGTTTATAAACATCTTATTTGCCATTCTTTTTTTATTAAACATAACTTTCTGTTACAATTATTTTCCTTCGTACAAACTCCTGGTAATTCGTGTATAACTTGTTCTCCATAAAATCTTAACTCATTTATTTTTTTTTCTAATTTTTTATCTTCTAAAAAAGGTGCTAATATTCCTTCTTTTATATTTTCTTGTTTCTCATGTAAGGATATAAGTAAATTTAAATCAAAAGTACACCCTGTGGCTGGGCTTTGCTTTCCATATTTTTGACCAATATCATATCTACCTCCTTTTGCTAATGGTTTTACGACACCAGACACATAAGCTGTAAATATAAAACCATTATGATATTGATAACCTTTTAAATCTGATAAATCAAAATATATAGAGATATTTTTTACTTTTTTATTTATAAGCTTATAGATTTCTTTTAATTCATCTAACAGTACTTTTATTTCTTTAATATACGATATTGTTTTATATGCTTTTTGTATAATCTTAAAATCACCATGTAATTTAGGTAGCAGTTTAAATATTTTCCTTACTTTAAAATCAACGTTTATTTTATCTATTAAAAGATCTACATCAGTATATGATTTATTGTCTATGGCTTCAAACAACTGTTTTAAATATTTTTTTTTTATTTTAGATTTTTTTACTAATACTTTATATATGCCAATATGTCCAACTGATAAATTTATATGTTTTGCGCCAGATACTATTAAACTTTTTATAGTAAGAATTATTATTTCAATATCTGCTTCTAAACCTTTATATCCTAGCAATTCTATTCCTACTTGTATAGGCGTTCTTTCTAAATCATTCTGATCTTCATCAAGAAAAGCACGAAACACATTTGTGCAATAACACACCCTGTACGGTCCTTTGTTTTTTAATACATTAGAATCTATCCTAGCAATTTGAGGTGTTGAATCTGCACTTAAACCAATTAATTTACCACTTAACATATCAATTAACTTAACTGTTTGTAGTTCTAAATCATATCCTACAACATTCAATAATGTTTCTAAAAACTCTATATGGGGAGGTATAATTAAGTTATAACCATATTTATAATATAAATTTAATAATTTTTTTCTTAAATTCTCTATATTTATAGATTGTGGGGGTAATATTTCCTTTATACCATCAGGTAATAAATTTTTTTCATAATTTTTCATACATTTATAATACTATATAATATATTTTTTTTTCCATTCTTCTGTAATATTTATTTCAACTAATTATACAACCTAATCTCTATTTCTATTTTTATGTTTATAAGCATCTAACAAAAAAGCATCTTTATATTTTTGTAACCATAATTTTTTTTTTGCTAAGTTTCTATTAGCTGATTAAATCTTATCTTTTAAAATAAAATAATTATATTTTTCATCAACAAAGTCACCAATTTTCCGATAACCTATACTTCGATTTTCAGGTAATTCTAAATACATATTTTTCATAAACGTTAACATTTATACTTGTGTGATGAAAGCTTTTTCAAAAATAATATTTAAACGTATTAACACGGTTTTATATAAGTTTTCCTTGTTATTGTGTTTAATAATAATTTTTATTACATTTCATTTAAATTTTTATTATTGTTTTTCCAATATTAATTAATCAGTATTTAAATATACTTCTAATAATCGTTTTATTCGATAAATGTCTTTATTATATAATTTTAATACAGTTTTATGAAATAATTTATTATTAAATAATAAACAATACTTATTGCTTAATTTAATATTGTAAAAAGTTATTGTTGCTATTCCTTCTAATAAAGTTTTTAAATTAAACATTGTACCACAAACTAAAATATGAATCTTTCCTAACTTACTAATTGTTTTTATTGCTTCTTTACGAAAATCCAAATCTAAATATTTTTCATTATTATTTTTATATATATTAATTCATGATATCTATATTTTTGTTTTGCTGTTCCGATATCCATCTTTCTATTAACCATAGCTGAATCTACACTAATTAACTCACAATTTTATATTCTTTTAAAGTTATAGCTAACTTTTTTTCCTGATGCTGTGGTCCCCATATCTAATTTTACTTATATTCTTATTTTTTTTATACTTTTTATATATATTTCTATTTATCTACGTAGTCTTTTGTTTAGTTTTGATGGTTAGCTTTCTGTGTTTTTATGGTTTTTTCTTTACTATATAACCATCTTTTTCTGTATTGTATAATTTTTCTCTTTTTCTTTGCTGTTTACTGTTCTTTTTTTTTGTCTATATGCTATTTTGTTGTTTTTTTTTTCTACTTTTTCTATGTTATGTGTTGTATTTTTTTTTGTTTGTTATTATGGTTTTAGATGATATTTTTGTTTAGCTTTTGTATTACAGTTTTTTTATTAGTATGGTTAATGGATTTATTGGGTTCTGCTGTATGTTGTTTATTGCTTAAAGTTGTATGCTGTATAGTAACTATTCTTTTTTGTATAGACTTGTAAAGTTTACTAATATATAGAAGGTTGTATATACTATGTAAAATATGCTGTAGGTTTAATGAATGTAGATGTAGAAAAGGGTTAAGGGTTAAATTGTTAGTAGTGGATGTAATGTTTAAATAGTAGATTAATGTGTTTGTTTATAGTAGTTGTTTCTTTTAAATTTATTGGTTAAGTTAATTTTGTTGTTAAAATTATAAATGCTTAAACTTGTTTGTTTAATACTTAACTAACTATAAGAGTTGTATTTTGTATTGTATAGTTTGAAAAATATATATGTCATACGGTATACAAGTAAAATAAGGTTTTGTTGTTATTTAATAGAATTTGTAATGATAAATTGAACAAAAAGGTATTAATATGTTTGTAAAAAAACATTAATTGTATAAAAACAAAATATTTAGTATTAGTTATTTGAAGAAAATATAAAATACTTATTTTAAACGTATATCTAAAAACATATATTACGTATTAACGATACCGATAAAAAAAAACACATGTACACAAGTATAAATGCCTATTATTTTCCTGTGTAAAAATAAATTAGATGTGAAAAATAGAAAAGATAGAACAGATATGGAGTGTTTGAATAGTTGTGTCTATAAAAAACTTGTTGTTTAGTAAGTTTTAAGTTTAGTAGATATTATTCAAGTTAAAATCTTTATGTAATCCAAATCAAATTCAAAAAAAAATATATTAAACTAATAATATATAATTGATGTTTTGTTTAAAAATAAAAGTTTAAATATTGGTTAACAATATGTTTGTTAATATATCTATTATATATAAAGCTTAATCTTTATATGTTTATATTGAATAAGATAAAAATCATTAGTTAAGAGATTTAAAGTGTTGAATTGTTTATATAAAGTTTTTCTTCTATTTAAAATTTATTTCTTTGTTTTGTAATTTTTTTTCTAACGAAAAAGCTATGGATTTTGTTGGGATTTGTTTTATAAAAACTATGAACTTTGTTATGATTTGTTTTATAAAAATTATGAAAATATAGTTATTTACGTTTTGTTTTGTTTTATTTATTGGAATGTAATGTGTAAAGTCTTTTTATAAAAAAAAGTAAATCATTTATAACATATTATTTTTCTTGTAGCACCTGTATCTGCTGATGTAGCAAAATGTGAATACAATTTCAACGTGTTAGTTATTTTTCTCTTACGGTTAGTTATTTGCGTCCATTTGTTTTTATAAAGTTTAATCATTATTTTTCTACGATTATTTAATAACTTTTTATTAATCAATACATTTAAATATCTTTCTTTTAAATTAATACTTATTACATCATTATCTTCAACCAATGCTATATTGCCATACTCAGCTGCTTCTGGAGATATATGTCCAATGGATAAACCTGAAGTACCACCTGAAAATCTTCCATCCGTTAATAAAGCACAATATTTATCTAAATGTTTATATTTTAAATAAGAGGTAGGATATAGCATTTCTTGCATACCAGGGCCACCTTTAGGTCCTTCAAAACATATAATTAAAATGTCCCCTTTTTTTATTTTATTCTTTAATATTTGTTGGACGGCTTTTTCTTGCGAATATACAACTTTAGCCCTTCCTTTAAATAATAAATTTTTTCTATAAACTCCAGCTGTTTTAACAACACATCCCTTTTCTGCTATATTACCAAACAAAATAGCTAGACCTCCATCTGAGGAGTAACAATTGTTTAGATTACGTATACAACCAGTAACTCTATCTTTATCTAATGCAGTCCATTGATTGTTCTGATAAAACGCTTTTGTTGTTATTATACGCCCAGGAGCTGATTTATAAAAGTTTAATATATTTTTATCATTAGAACACATAATATCCCATTTATATAGAGCTTTTTCTAATGTTTTACTGTGTACAGTGGATACCTTAATATTTAATAAATTTAATTTATTTAATTCTCCTAACAATCCAAAAACACCTCCAGCTCTATGAAAATCTTCAATATAATATTTATTTGTATTTGGAGATAATTTACATAATTGAGGCACCTTTTTTGATAATATATCTATATGTTTTAATTTAAACTTTATGTTTGCTTCTGTAGCAATCGCTAATAAATGAAGTATTGTATTTGTTGATCCACCCATTGCTATATCCATTATCATCGCATTTTCAAACGAATTTTTTACACAAATATCACGAGGTAAAACTTTTTTGTTCTTGTTATAATATTCGTTAGTTAATTCTACAATTCGTTTGCCTACTTTATTAAATAATAATTTTCTGTTTTTATGAGTTGATAACAACGTCCCATTGCCTGGAAATGTCAAACCTAACACTTCTAATAAACAATTCATAGAATTTGCTGTAAACATACCTGAACAACTACCACAAGTAGGACATGCATTTTTTTCTATTTCTAATCTTTTTGTTTTTTTTTTATCTTTTGATCCACTTATTATTATTGCATCAACTAAATTTATATTTTTTTTTTCCTTTTTTAACTTACCTACTTCCATTGCACCCCCCGAAACAAATATTGTAGGTACATTTAATCTAAAACAAGCTATTAACATACCTGGCGTTATTTTATCACAATTAGAAATACAAACCAAAGCATCAGCACAATGCGCATTTACCATATATTCTATTGAATCCGCTATAAGTTCTCTTGAAGGCAACGAGTACAACATTCCGCTATGACCCATAGCGATACCATCATCTATCGCAATAGTATTAAAAACTTTTGCGTTAGCTCCATTTTTTATAATTGACTTTTTTATAATAGTTCCTACCTTATCTAGATTGATATGACCAGGCACAAAATCTGTATAAGAATTAGCAATTGCTATTATTGGCTTATAAAAATCATTATCTTTCATTCCCGTCGCACGCCATAAAGCTCGTGCTCCAACCATGGTTTTTTTTGTCGTTGTATACGATCTATAAGTATTCATGTTTTATTTACCTAATAAATAACTAAAAGAATCAACAATATGTTAAAATACTAGTTTTGCAACATCTTTATAGTCTTTAACAAAATGAATTTTTATATTTTTTTTTAAATAATTTGGTAAGTTTTCAAAATCACTTTTATTTCCTTTTGGTAGTAATATTTCAAATATTTCACTTCTTCTAGCTGCTACTATTTTTTCTCTTATTCCTCCTACTGCTAATACCTTACCTGTTAACGTAATTTCTCCGGTCATTGCTATAATTCTTGTTATACTTTTTAACGTAGCTAAAGATATTAAAGCTGTTGTCATAGTAATACCTGCAGAAGGGCCATCCTTCTGCACTGCGCCTTCTGGAACATGTAAATGTATAAAATATTTATTAAAAAACTTTTTATTTATCTTATAATGATTTATATTCGCTAATATATAGCTGTATGCTATTTTGGCTGACTCTTTCATTACACTACCTAAATTGCCTGTTAATTTTAATCCATTTTTTAAATTATTTATTTTAACAGCTTCTATTGGTAAAGTCACACCACCTAGTTGCGTCCATGCTAATCCTGTTACTACACCTATACCTTTCAACGAAGGTTCTTTTTTAAATTTAGGTAAACCTAAATAATTTTTTAAATTATTTTTTGAAATTTTGATCACTTTATTTTTATTTAGTAATAATTTCACTGCTGATTTACGAATAATACGATGTAATTGTTTTTCTAAAGTTCTTACTCCTGATTCTCTAGCATATCCTTCAATAACTTGTTTTAATGCTGGCGAGGTAATTTTTATACTTTTTTTAGGTAAATTATCTTTTTTTAATAATCTAGGCCATAAATATTTTTTCGCTATAGTGTATTTTTCTTCATAAATATAACCACACAATCGAATCACTTCCATTCTGTCATATAAAGGTATGGGAATTGTGTCTATTTGATTTGCTGTACATATAAAAATTACTTTAGATAAATCTACCTTTATATCTAAATAATTATCAAAAAATTCATTGTTTTGTTCTGAATCTAATACCTCTAACAAAGCCGATGCTGGATCATTATTATATGTTTGACTAATTTTATCTATTTCATCCAACATAATGACAGGATTAAAGACTTGAGTATCTTTTAATGCTTGAACTATTTTTCCTGGCATTGAACTTACATAAGTTCTCCGATGTCCTTTTATTTCAGCTTCATCACGTATACCACCCAATGATATTCTATAAAATTTTCTTCCTAAAGCATTAGCTATAGATTTTCCTATCGATGTTTTTCCCACACCGGGTGGACCTAGTAATAACAAAATTGAGCCTCCTACAGTACCTTTAAAAGTACATTCAGCTAAAAATTCAATAATTCTTTCTTTTATATCAATTAAACCATTATGATTGTTATTTAATATTTTCCGTGCATATTTTATGTCAATTATATCTTTCGAGACAATTCCCCAAGGAATTTTTGTTAACCATTCTAAATAATTACGAGTTGTACTATATTCAGGAGATCCTATGTCTAATATTTTTAATTTATTTATTTCTTCGTTTATTTTATTTTTTGCTTTTGTTGATAAATTATACCTTTTTATACGTTTTTTAAATGTATTTATATCTGTTTTTCTTTCGTCTTTTTTTATATCTAATTCTTTTTGTATAAGTTTTAATTGCTCTCTTAAAAAAAAATCTCTTTGTCTTTCATGCATTTGCAAATTTACTTTTTGTGATATTTCATTATATAAATTAGAAATTTCTATTTCTTTTCTTAACAAAGGTAGCACTAATTGCATACGTTTTAAAATTGATAATGTTTCTAAAATATTTTGTAACTCTTTACCTTTATTTGATGTAATTGCTGCTGCAAAATCAGTTAATGGGCCTGGATCACTAGGACTAAATCTATTTAAATATTTTTTTAATTCTTCACCATATAATGGATTATTTGGTAATAATTCTTTTATTCCTTTTATCATAGCAATTGCATACGCGCGTGTCTCATTTGATTCTTTATTTATATTTTCTTTAGGATATATAACTTCTACATAAAATGGAGCTTTATTTGATATCCAATTTATTATTTTAAAACGTCTTAAACCTTGAGCTATCAATTGAATTTGATCTCCATCTGTACGATGGATTTTTACAATTGTTCCCATCATAGGAAATTCTTTAATTTTTGGACTTTCTTCAACAATCTTATTGTTTCCAACATAACTTAAGCCTAAACAACCATGTTTTGTATTAAACACTCTTTTTATAGTTTCAACCCATCTATTTTTATCTATTAGTAATGGCTGTATTTGTGCTGGAAAAAACGGCCTATTATTTATGGGCAGTAAATAAATACTTTCTGGCAATATTTGATTATTTGACACTATTTTCGTCCTTTATATTTTTGTTTTTGTTCTGTGTTATTCGTTTTCTTTAGTTTTCTGATTTTTGTTTTTTTTGATTTTATATATTTTCGCTTTAACTTTTTTTCTGTTTGTTATTGTTTTTTTTTTGTTTTGAGTTATATGTATTCTATTTTAAGATCTATGTGTTTATGTTTGATGTTAGTTGGCAGTTTTGTAGGTATGTGTTAGAGGATATATTTTTGTTATATAAGCTTGTTTACTCCTTGTTTTGTGCTTTTTTATTTTATATGTCTTCGTTCTTATATTTTATGTTTTTTAGTTTTTGTGTTAACTTTTAGCTGTTATTTTCATTGTATTAGTTGTTATGTGTTTTGTATTTGTGTTATCTGTATGTGCGTTTGTGTTTGCTTTATGTTAGAGTTTTAGTTTAATCTTTTTATTTAGTTGCTGTATGTGTTCTTCTTTTATGTTTTGATTAACGCTGAATTTATTTAATTGCTGTATTTTTATTCTCTATTGTATTTTATTTTGCTAAGTTGGGTTATATGTTATGCTTTATGTCCGTTTAGATTTGTTATTTGCTGTTTTGTCTTTTTTTAGTTGTTAGGTGTTATCTGTTCTTTCTTAATTTCGTTAACATATTTGAGTTATATGTATTATAAAAATATTTGTTTTGCTGTGAATTGTGGTTATGGTTGTTAAATAGTTCTTATGTCTTATGTTTTATGTTTTGTGAATTGTGGTTATGGTTGTTAAATAGTTCTTATGTCTTATGTTTTATGATTAATGTATAGAATTTTTTGTACTTAAAAGAGTTGTGAATTTTGAAGTATATTTAATAATTTAGGATTGTTGTTATTTTTGATGTTGTTTGTTTAATGCTTAATATCGTAACTTGTTATGCTAATTATAAATAATGTAAATAATAAATACAACACTATGTAGTATTGCTAAAGAGATGGTTGTATTGGTATTGATGTAAGTTGAAAAACTAATTTATAACTAGTTTGTAAGTGGTTGTGTAAAACTAATAGTTTTATATTATTTATTAAAAATTGTGTTGTACTTAAAAAAAATATCTTTAAAATTGTGTTATTGTTCAGTGTTTTTGTTTATTCTTTAAATTTTTATATCGTTATTGCTTTTTACTAAACCGTGTATATTCTTTCTTGTTTTTTTTGTTTTGTATATATTTTAGCTGTATGTTGTTATTATATATAGTTTTTTTTTTTGATTGTGTATTAGTGATTTTTGTTAAATTTTTGGTTTGTGTATTTCATTTATTATATGTTATGTTATGTTATATTATATTAGTTTAGTTTGATATATAAGACTTGTGTAGTTATATTTTTTCTAAACTATGTTTAAAGGTTAAGTGTAGAATGAAAAAAATATGTTATATAAAAAAAATAAATGGATGGTAACATGTTGTTGTTTGTGTTTTGTGTTATAAGTTAGCAAATGTTAGCAGAAGGATGTTTTTTGTATGATAATTATGTTATGTGTTAGCAATCTCAAGTATGTATTTGGTTAAGAATTTGTTGTTTGTGATAAATGATAAAAAAAGAAAGAAAAGAAAATAAAAATCATGGCTTATTAAACAGTAGTATTAGTAGAAGTTTTGTTGTTAAAAAGTTATTAAATAAAAATGTTGTGGTTTAATGGTGTTGGTTAAAAGAAAAGAAAATTGTATTGTATGTAGAAGTGGTAATTGTTATTTGTTAAAAAGAATTATGTTTGTATAAGAAAGGAAAGAATTAAATTAAGATTGTAAAATGGCGTTGAGTAGATTATTTGTGTGTGTTAAAAAAATTGTTTTATTATTAGAGTTTTTTTACATATTGTATTTTCTATTATTTAAATCTAGTTAGCAATGTAGTTTTAATATTGCTTATTTAGTATTTAAGTAAATATAATCTTTGTTTAAACAAAACAATATAACAGATATAGTTTATGATAACAATAAAATCTCTTAAAGGTATGAATGATATTCTACCTAAAAAATCTGTTATTTGGCAATATATAGAAAATAAAATTAAAATGATTTTATATCAGCATTTATATTTAGAGATTAGAACACCAATTATTGAACAAACTAATTTATTTACCATCTCTTTAGGACAAACTACAGATATAATAAAAAAAGAAATGTATACGTTTAAGGATAAAAAGCAAAAACAATTAACATTAAGACCTGAAAACACTACTTCTATAATTAGATCTATACTAGAAAATCATATGACAAATCAAACACAAAAAGTGTGGTATGTTGGTCCAATGTTTAGATATGAAAATCCTCAAAATGGTCGGTTTAGGCAATTTCATCAATTTGGAGTAGAAAGTTTTAATAAACATGGTCCAGAGATGGACTCAGAAATAATAATAATGACAAATAGAATATTCAAGGCATTAGGGGTGCAAAAATATTTACATTTAGAAATAAATTCTTTGGGTTCAAAAACATCAAGACGATTATACACAAATATATTGTTCAAGTATTTAAAAAAGTTTAAAAATTATTTAGATAGCAATCTAATATATAAGATGTATAAAAATCCTTTAAGATTATTAGATACTAAAGTAAAGAATATAACATATATAGTAACACATACTCCAAACATATTAGATTATATAGATCAAAAATCTATTAAACATTTTGAATATTTAAAAAAGATTTTAAATTACACAAACATCAAATACAAAATAAATAAAAACTTAGTAAGAGGTTTAGATTATTATTCACGCACTGTTTTTGAATGGAAAACGAAAGCTTTAGGTAGTCAAAATACTATATGTGCTGGTGGTAGGTATGATTATTTATTAAAATTTTTTAATTGTAAAAAAACTCCAGCTATAGGTTGTGCTATAGGCTTAGAAAGAACAATATTGTTATTAAAAACCACAAATAAACTTCCAACTAATATGAAAATTAAAAGTCATGTTTGTTTTATTACAATTTCAAATAAAAAAACTATTATAATTAAATCAATTAAACTATTAGAGTTTCTTCGTAATGAATTACCTAATTTGATTATACAAAACACTTTTTGTGATACATCTTTTAAAAAAAATATATATAAAGCAAAGAAAAATAACATAAATATTCTTTTAATTTATGGAGAGAATGAAGTTCAAAAGAATAAAGTGTCTATAAAAGATTTATATAAAAAAACACAAAACTTATTAGCTTTAAAACCGTTAATAAACACTCTGAAATCAATATTTTATTATGAGTCAAATTATTACAATAATTGGTAAAACCAATGTAGGAAAATCAACATTGTTTAATTGCTTAACAAAAAATAAAGATTCTATAACAAACAATATTCCTTTTTTTACAAGAGATAGAAAGTATGGAATATTACAACTAAATAATAAAAACTGCACTTTAATAGATACAGCTGCACTTTCTACTGATTTCTTTTCTTATAAAACAAACAATCTAACCTATTGTATAAATAAACAAACAAAAATAGCTATTCAAGAAGCACATATCATTTTGTTTTTAATAACAGCTTACAGTCACTTAGATTCTTTTTACAAAAAAATCATTAAGTTTTTACAAAAAAAAAATAAAACAATAATATTTATTATTAACAAAATTGATTATATGATACCGTGTTCTTTTAATTATTTAAATTATGACGATCAAACACTTTTTATTTCTGCTTTACACAAAATTAATATAAAACATTTGTTAACAAGAATTTCTGGTATTTTGTCTAATGATAATAAAACCAATTATATAAATCAAACACAAAACACAACACTTAAACCCTTTTTACTTCACAACACACATCTTAAAATAACAACTAACATAATAAAAACTAACCAGCATACACAAAACAAAACTCTCAAAATCAAAAACACACATCATAAAATAACCAATAACAATCTATTAATAAACAGCAAACATAAAAATATTATCAAAAGTTTTAAACAAATAACAACCATAAAACAACCTATTAATAAAAATCCTATTAAACTCAAAGCCTTTAAACAAATAACAACTAACCAAAATAAGCATAAACAAAACAACAATCATAAAACTAGTAATCTTACAAATATATGTATTATTGGTAAAACCAATGTTGGGAAATCAACACTAATAAATAGCTTAGTAAAAGAAACGCGTTTAATTATTAATCATCAACCTGGTACTACACGAGAAAATATAACGATTAAAATCCTCTATAAAAATCATTTATTTCTGTTAACAGATACAAAAGGAATAACTAACACTATAAAACAACTTAAACTATTTAGTAAGTTTATACATCACTATGATATTGTTTTTTATGTTATCGATGCAACTAGGGGCTTTTTCGAACAAGATATCTTTCTTTTAAAACAGATTTTATTTTCAGGAAAACATTTATTTTTAATTTTTAATAAATGTGATGCAATCAATAACAAACAAATTATGTTTATACATCAGTTGTTGTATTCTAAGTTATATCAATTTACAAAAATTTTAACCATGCATTTTATTTCTGCTTTATATCTTTATAATTTCGTTTCCATTTTTAATTCTCTTGACTTATTTGTGTTTTTAAAGACAAAATTTTGGTCTATTAAATTTTTAACAAACTTGCTAAATTTAGCAATAAAAAAAAAACCCCTCTTTAAAAACAAGCATAATTTTAAATTATTATTAGCAAAACAAATAAATATAAATCCTATAATTATTGTTGTTTTTGGGCAAACAACCAAACAAAGTTTACCAAATCATTATAAAAGATATTTATTTAATTTTCTTGTACAAAAACTCAATATAACAAACCTATTTTTACAACTTCATTTTTTTTAGAAACTATAATACGCCTGAGAGGGATCGAACCTCCAACCCTTTAATTCGTAGTTAAATACTCTGTCCAATTGAGTTACAGGCGCTTTTTTGTTTTTTTTGCTGTTCTTGTTGTGTTGTTATGTTTTAGTAGTATATACAAAATATTGTAATGACTTATATTTTATGTTTTTTTTGTTAGAGGGTTAGTTATGTAAAAAGTTGTTATTTGATTAAAAGCTGTTAGCTTAAAAATCATTTGTTTGTTTGTTCTTAAAAGTTATGTAGTTTTGTTTTATTTTTTATAGCTGATAGTATAAATGCTTATGTGTTTATGTGTTAGCAGTTTAATTGTTTGTGTTTTGTAAAAATTATGAATTGTAGTTGTATTATTAAATGGAATATTGTGTTAAAAAGTTTGTTATGTAGTTGTGTTTAGCACTTAGGTTTAATGCTTTTGTGATGTTAATTAATAGCTTATATTGTTAACTATTAGTTATTGTTTAATTATAGTTAAAAGTTATTAAGAATATAAAAATATAACAGTAGGTGTTGTTAAATAGTTATGTATTTGTAAAAGTAGTGTAGTTATTAGCAAAAAGTGGTAAATTGTGTTTTTATGTTAGGGGTATATGTAGTAGTAAGGGTTAAAAGAAAAAACCAGCAAAAACTAAAAAAAAAAGAACTAATAAAGACGGTTAATACCACACATATAAGAGCGCAAACTATCTGGAACTGTAATAGAGCCATCTTCGTTTTGATAATATTCCAATACGGCTAACAAACAACGACCAACAGCTAGTCCAGAGCCATTAAGTGTATGTACAAATTTAGGCTTTGCTTTGTCTTTATTAATACGAAATCTAGTTTTAATTCTTCTTGCTTGAAAATCCTCACAATTAGATATCGATGAAATCTCTAAATAAGTTTCAAGACTAGGAATCCAAACTTCTATATCATAAGTTTTAGATGCACAAAAACTAATATCTTCCTTACATAAACTTATAACTCTATAAGGCAAATTTAATGCTTTTAAAATTTCTTCAGCATGGTTAGTCATATCTTCTAATACAACATAAGATTTTTCAGGATGTACTATTTGAACTAATTCTATTTTATCAAACTGTAGCTGTCTCAACATACCACGAGAATCAGTTCCATAAGATACAGGTTCGTTTCTAAAACAAGGAGAATGTGCTGTTAATTTAATTGGTAAATCATTAACATTGAAAAGTTTACCACTGACACTATTAACTAAAGGGACTTCAGCTGTAGGAATAAGAAAATATTCATTTTCTCCTTCAAGTTCAAAAACATTTTTATTAAATTGAGGTAATTGACCTGTACCTACTAAAGAAGTTCTATTAATTATATATGGCACATACATTTCTTCATAACCATGATCATTAATTTGCTTATCTAACATAAATTGTATTAAAGCACGATGTAATTTAGCTAAATTTCCACGTATTAAAGTAAAATTAGAACCAGTTATTTTAGTTGCTAATTCAAAATCAATATCACCATTTAATAAGCCTATCTTAATATGATCACGTATGGAAAAGTTAAATGATTTAGGAACTCCCCAACGTATTATCTCTATATTGGTTTTAATTGGTACACTATTATGTGGTAAGTTTGGTATTTTAAATAAAATATTATAAATTTTTTTGTTGGTTACTTCTAAACATAAAATATTTTTATGAAGTTTATGATTTATTTTTTTTACTTTTACAAATAACTTTTGTACTTTTAATATATAATTCTTGTTGTTTCCTATAGTTTTAGATATAATATTGCGTTTATTTTGTAAAGTTTCAGTATTAGTTTTAAACTTATTGCGTATTTCTAGCAACGTTTTAATTTTTTTAATATCTAATTCATAACCACGGCTGGCTAATTTTTTAACAACATTATTAAAATTGTTGCAAATTAATTTAATATCTAACATATATTTTTATTTAAAAAGGTAGTAGTAATTGCCAAGCGACAAATAACAAAATTATTCCCGTAATTAAATCCAATAATCTCCATACTTTAGAAGACGCTAGTAATAATTTAAATGTTCTAGCTATAAAAATTAAACTAAAAAACCATAAAAAAGAAGCTAATCCAGCGCCTAAAACAAACATAAATGGACAAGCCTGAGATGCCCCAATAGTACCTAACATTAATAAAGTATCAAAATAAACATGTGGATTAAGTAATGTAATAGCAAGGGTATAAAAAAAAATACTTAATCTTCCTTTATAACAATTTTTTAGAAGTTGTAGTTGTTCTGATTCACGCATACGTACAAACGCTTTTATAGATTGTAATATTAAAAAAAATATACCTATCCAACGTGCTATAATAATAAAATCTTTATGGTTTTGAATAAAAACTGAAAGTCCTGCAACACCGGTTGCAGTTAATATTACATCACACAATGCACATATAAATGCAACCATCCAAGGATAATTACCACGTAATCCTTGATTTAAAACAAATGCATTTTGTGCTCCTATAACTATAATTAAAGCTCCACCTAATATTAAACCATTGCATCCAGATAATAAACCCATTGTGTCTATCCTATTATTTTTAATAAAAAGTTTGCCTAAAAAAACAATATATTAGCTTTGTTAACGGCTATAGCAAAAGCATTCATTTTATAATGATCTTTTATACCTTCTGATAATTCAATACCTTTAGCAACATCTACGGCATATGGTAAAACTATTTTTATAGCTTTATTTACATTTAAAGAATTTAATCCACCTGCTAAAATTATATTATTGTTAAGGTTTTGTTTTATTTTAAACCAATCAAAACTTTTTCCTGTACCTCCTGGTAAACATGCACAATAAGTATCTAAAAGTAACCCATATGCTTTGCTGTAAATTTCTGATTCCATCAGTAGGTCTATATTATGAGACATACGTAATGCTTTTATCCATGGTTTCTTAAATAAATTACAAAACTTAGAATGTTCATTACCATGAAATTGTAAACTATCCAAAAAAGGAGTACAAGAAGATATAAAGTCATAGCTTTGATTAAAAAAAACACCAACACGACAAACAAAAACAGGAACTTTAGTAGATAAAAGAATTAACCGATGAATATCAACAGAACGTTTACTACCAGGCCAAAGTATAAAACCTAGTGCGTCAACTCCAGAATTTACAGCATCTTTTAGATCTTCTTTATTAGTGATTCCACAATATTTTACTTTTACTCGTTTAGTTTTCATTTTAAATATACTCCATTTTTCTAAATATAAAATAACTGATGTGAACCTATATATTCTGTTGGTAGTTGATCTTGTAATTCTTTATTAAATAGAACATCAACCAAATATAATCCTTTTGCTGTTGCTGTTTTACCTGCTTCTTTGCGATTTTTTTTTAATAATAAATTTTTGCACCATTTTACTGAACGACGACACTTACCTATGTCTACTAATACTCCAACAATATTTCTTACCATATGATGTAAAAATGAATTTGCTTGTATATCAATTATAACTATTGGACCATAGCTACGAACTTCAATAAAATGTAAAATTTTAATTGTATTTATAGATTTACAACTTGAAGAACGAAAAGATGTAAAATCATGTTTTCCAACCAAACTTTGAGCAGCAATATGCATTTTCTTTATATTTAGAGGTTTTTTCTGCCAAATCCTAGTATTCCTTATTAAAGCTGAATGTACAAACTTGTTATAGATTAAATAGTTATATCTTCTAGCAATTGCTTTACGCGAGTTAAACTTATCAGATACTTTAACGACCCAACGAATTCGTATATCACTAGGTAATTTAGAGTTTAGACCTAATACCCATGCTTTTTGACTACGACATATAAATGTATCAAACTGCGCTATTTGCTTTATTGCATGTACCCCAGAATCTGTTCGCGAACTAGCTTTTAAAGTAATTGAATGTCCTGTAAAATACTTTAAAGCTTCTTCTATTTGTTGTTGTATTGTATTAAAATGTTTAAGTAGTTGCCAACCAAAATATTCACAACCAATATATTCAACACCTAAAACTATACGTCCATAAATAAAATTTAAATTATAAAACAAAGTCATAAGTTATCTATTAACGAGTATTTTTAGCATTCTTCTTATAGGTTCTGCTGCCCCCCATAATAGTTGATCTCCTACTGTAAATGCAGTTATAAATTTGCTTCCTATACTAGCTTTACGTAATCTCCCTATTGGTATTGACATAGTACCTGTTACTGCTGCTGGTGTTAATTTTTTTAAACTTTGAGTACTATTATTTTTTATAACTTTTACCCAAGGATTATGTTCTTTAATTATTGATTCTATATCCTTTATAGGAATATTTTTTTTCAACTTAATAAAAAATGCTTGAGAATGACAACGCATAGCACCAATTCTCACACATATACCATCTATTTTAATTGTATTAGGAGAACAACCTAATATTTTATTAGTTTCAACATTTCCTTTCCATTCTTCTTTACTTTGTCCATTATCCATCTTTTTGTCTATCCAAGGCATTAAACTCCCAGCTATAGGAGCTCCAAAATTTTTTATTGGTAGCTTACCCATAAACTTAGTAATTTTTGAATCTATTTCTAAAATTGATTTTGCATTGTTATTTTTCTTAACGATATTACCAAGTATACGCATCTGATTTAATAACTCAATCATATGCTTTGATCCAGCTCCTGAAGCTGCTTGATATGTCATAGAAGTAATCCATTCTATAAGGTTATTTTGAAATAAACCACCCAAACTTAACAACATTAAACTGACTGTACAGTTTCCTCCAATAAAATTTTTTATGCCTAAATATAAACTTTGTTCTATAATTTTAATATTTATAGGATCTAAAACAATAATTGAATTACTATCCATTCTAAGTTTACTTGATGAATCAATCCAATAACCGTTCCAACCAGTATTACGTAAACTCTTATAAATCCGATTTGTATAATCCCCTCCTTGACAAGTAATAATGACATTTAATTTTTTTAGTTTGTTTAAATCATAAGCATTTTGTATCTTTGTGGCATAAATAGGACCTGTTTTACCAAATTTAGTTGTAGAAAAAAAAATAGGTTCAATATAATTAAAATCATTTTCTTCAAGCATACGTTGAATTAAAACTGAACCTACCATACCTCTCCAACCTACGAAACCCATTTTAAGCATTAATTGATTTTCCTAATAATTTTGTTTAAATTAATTTTTCAAATTCTTCAATAATTAAATCACCCATTTGTTTTGTAGAAACTATTTTTATTCCAGTATATTTTATATCTGCTGTACGAAATCCTTTCTTCAAAACATTACTTATAGAAGCATTTAAATATTTAGATAATAAAGGTTTTTGTAAGGAAAAATGTAACATCATTGAAACTGATAAAATTGTAGCAATAGGATTAGCAATTCCTTTATTTTCAATATCTGGAGCACTTCCATGACAAGGTTCAAATAAAGATTGTCCTATTGAATTTATAGAAGCTGAAGGCAACATACCTATTGATCCCGTTAAATTAGCCGCTTCATCAGAGATGATATCTCCAAACATATTTCCAGTAACAATTACGTCAAAGATTTTTGGTGATAATATAATTTGCATAGCGGCATTATCAACATACATATGAGAAACTTTTACTTCCGGATATGACTTGGCTAAATCAGAAATTATTTCTCTCCATAACCTTGAAACTTCTAGAACGTTAGCTTTATCTACTGAACAAATTTTTTTTTTACGGGTTTTAGCAATTTCAAAAGCTATTATACCAATTCTACGTATTGCTTTTTCATCTAACTTTGATGTGTTATAACCATGTCGTAAAAAATATTTATTATATAAAACACCTCTTGGCTTACCAAAATAAATACCTTGACTTAATTCTCTTACAAGCAAAATATTAACATTTGATAATTTTTCTGATTTTATGCTTGATGATAATACTTGTGGATTAAAACAAGTATGTCTTAAATTAGCAAAAAACTTTAATGATTTACGTAATTTTAACAATCCATATTCCGGGCGTTTATTAAAGTCTTTTATATTATCCCACTTATGACCTCCTACAGCACCTAATAAAATTGAGCGAGATGCTTTTGCTGCTTTTAATGTATCATTTGGAAGTGGTAAACCAACTGTATCTATTGCATAGCCGCCAATTTTCGCATAACGAATAACTGAATTAATTAATTTCTTTTTTTGCAAAACTTTAATTACTTTAACTGCTTCATTGATCACTTCGGGCCCTATACCATCACCAGGTAAAATCAAAATTTCATTTTTCATATTATTTTATAACCAAGGATTTTTTTTGTTATGAATATGTTCAAACTTTTTAATAAGTTTTATTTCTTTAAATGTAATCCCTATATCATCTAACCCATTTTCTAAGCAGTATTTGCTAAACGGATCTATTGTAAACTTAAACTTTTTTCCACTTTTATTATATAATATTTGTTTTGGTAAATTTATATTTACCATATAACCTTTTTCTTTGCAAACAGATAAAAACAGATCCTTTATCAAATTTTTTTTGACCGTTATAATTAGAATACCATTTTTTAATGCATTATTATAAAATATTTCTGCAAAGCTTTGCGCTATAATTATTTTAAAACCATACTCTTTAAGTGCCCAAACTGCATGTTCTCTAGAGCTTCCACATCCAAAATTCTTACGTGTTAATAATATACTAGCTCCTTTATATCTAGATTTATTTAAAACAAAATCTTTATTTATTAATCTGTTTTTTTTTCCTGGATAACCTTCATCAATATACCGCAATCCATCAAATAAATTTAAACCAAATCCACTACTATTTATTGCTTTTAAAAATTGCTTAGGAATTATTAAATCAGTATCTATGTTTGATCTATTTATAGGTACAACTAATCCTTTGTGCTTAATAATTTTTTCCATTTTAAACCTCTACAGCAAAATACCTATTTAAACTGCTTTCTTATTTTTATTATTGTGTTTTTTTTTCGTTTTTTTTTTTACAAACTTTCCCGCGCCGTTACTACTTTTTTCTGTTATGTGTTATGTTTATTTTCTTTTTATACAACCGTTTGTTTCTCTTTAGCTTTATATGTTTTATATTAGATGTCTGTTGTTTTAGCTTTTGTTTTCTTTTTATGCGTTATATTTTTTTTGTTAGTGTTTACTCTTAGTTTTTATGTTCTTTTTTTGTTATTTAGAGTTTATTTGTTTGATGTTTGATGTTAGATGTTTGTTTTTTAGGTTTTAGGTTTGAGTTGTTAGGTTTGAGGTTTGAGGTTTGAGGTTTGAGGTTTGAGGTTTGAGGTTTGAGTTGTTAGGTTTGAGGTTTTAGGTTTTAGGTTTTAGGTTTGTTACTACCTCTTTATTTTTTGCTTTTTGTTTATTCTTTGTTATTTCTTTTTTTTTGTTAGTCGTTTGTTGTTATTTTTTATAACTATTTGTTAGCTGTTTTACCTTCTTCTTTTTTTATAAGTTTGTTGTATTATTAATTATTTCAATTCTTATTTGTTATAATTTTATTAAATATTGTTTTGTGTTTTTGTTATGTAATACAACTTATGCTTAAATATTGTTAATTGTTAAATAATTAGGTGTTAGAGGTTTGTTGTTATTGATTATTAGTTTTGTTGTTTATTTATTTATGTTTTTTTTTGTTAGAGGGTTAGTTATGTTTTTATAATAAATTTGCTAGATCTTTTTCTTTTTATGTTGTTATGTGTTAGATGTTACTTATTTCTGTGTAAGAGGTTGTTTGATGTTAATTGGAGATTGGTTTTTTAGAAACGTTAGAGGTTATTTGTTGTTTTGTAGATGTTTATTTAAAGATGTTAAAGAGGTAAGAGTTTAGATGTTAAAATAAAATGGTTATATTTTTAGGTTGTAGGTTTATTTATTAGATGTTAAAATTGTTATTTGTTTAGAGTTTTAGTTATTAGAGTTTAGAGGTTAGAGTTGTTAGGTTAGAGGTTGTAGGTAGTAGGTAGTAGGTAGTTGGTAGTTGGTAGTTGGTTGTTGGTTGTTGGTTGTTGGTTAGAAGTAATATGTTGTTTTTTATATATTATTTGTTGTTATGTAGAGGTTTTTGATTATTTTTTAGAGGATAGTTATTATTTTTTGTTGTTTGATGGTTTTTAAAAAGAAGTTGCTTTAAAGTTTTAAGATGGTTTTTTTTATCTGTTAGTTATTTGATGTTGCTTTTAAGATTTTAGAGGTGAGGTATGTTGTTTGATGTTGCTTTTAAGATTTTAGAGGTGAGGTTTGTTGTTAGAGTTTTTATCTGTTAGATGATTTTTGTTATTGTATTTAAGCATAGTTGTTGTTGTTATGTGTTATATTGTTTTTAGAGGATGGCTTTATTATTAGAGGTCTATTTCTGTTTTTTATACTATTATGTTATTTGACAATTGTTTGTTGTTGTAGGTAATAATAAAGTAGTTGTAAAGTAGAGAAGTGTTAAAAGAGGTTGTTAAAATAGTTATTGATTAAAGTTATAGTAGTTTGGGGTTAACTCAACGTAGAAACCAAAATAGCTTTGATTGTATGTATTCTATTTTCAACTTGATCAAAAGAAATATTAAATGAAGATTCAAAAATATCATCAGTAATTTCAAAACCATTCAATAAAGTTTGATTGTTTTTTATAAGCTTATGTTTTTTAAATAAGTTATTTATAACAAATGGTTCAGTATTGTGAAAAGAGGGTAAACAATGCATTACTTTAACTTTAAAATTATTGGTATGTTTTATAAGTTCGTTATTTATTTGATATTTTGAAAGAAAATTAATTCTTTCACACCATACCTCTTCGCTTTCTCCCATAGAAACCCAAACATCCGTGTATATAAAATCTACATTTTTTACAGCAAGATAAGGATCTTCAACTAAAAGTAGTTTTGAATTGTTTTTTTTTGCTATGTTGTTACAAAATATAAAAAATTTTTCTTCTGGCCAAAATTGTTTAGGAGCAGCAATTCGTACATCCATTCCAAGTTTTGCACCAATTAACAATAAAGATCTTCCAATGTTGTAACGTGCATCACCTAAATAAACATATTTTATTTTATTAAAAGATTTATTGTTACTATGCTCTAACATAGTCAATACATCAGCTAAAACTTGTGTTGGATGAAATTCATTTGTTAATCCATTTAAAACCGGGATACCTGAATTTTTTGCTAACTCTTCAATTATTTTTTGGCTAAAACCTCTATATTGAATTGCATCAAACATACGACCTAATACTTTTGCTGTATCTTTAATAGTTTCTTTTGCTCCAAGTTGAGAAGAGTTAGAATCAATGTAAGTTACATTAGCACCTTGATCCTTAGCTGCAATTTCAAAAGCACACCGAGTCCTAGTTGATGGTTTTTCAAAAAGCAAAGCTAAATTTTTACCTTTTAATCTAGGATATTCATTACCTATATATTTTGACTTTTTTAAATAACTTGCTAGATTTAATAAATAATTGATTTCTTCTTTAGTATGATTCATTAAGCTTAAAAGATTCCTATTACGTAAATTCATTTACTTTTTTCCTTACACGGTTTAGTCTTTCATTTTTTGTATATATTTTAGTTTATGTTAAGCATTGTTAGTTAATGTAGTTTTAAATTGTTTTAAAGTACGTAAGCGAGAATGTGCTAAAGATATATCTGCAATTGCGCGTGTATAATTTATTGTTGATGATTTTTCTTTAATTAAAACTTTAGCTTCATTAATATTTTTAGTTAGTTCATATTCATTAATCTCATTAGCTTTAATAATAGAATAAGATAAACATGAAATCATATTTGATTCAACTTCAATTAAACCACCATCTAAATAAAAAATTTCTTTCTTATTATTAATATGTGTAATTATTAAAGGACCTGAATTTAATTGTGTTATAAATGGGGTATGTCCTGATAAAACGCCTAATTCCCCTTCCGTACCAATTGCTGTTATTTGTTTTATTTTTTTTGAAAAGATTAAACAGTCTATACTCATAATATCACATTGAATACTGTTCATATGAATTCCAAGTCTACTCTCTTTTATATTTATGTTTTTTATTACTATATTTTTTTGTTTTTTTTCTGTGTTATATTTTTTGCCTATTTTTATGAGACTTTTTAGCTTACTTTAATTATGCTGTATGATCTTTTATTTCGTTATGTAGGTACAAACTGTTATTATATTATGAGGTGTTGATGTTTAAAGAGGTGTTAATGGTAAGATGTTTTTATTGTGATTATGGTTTATATTTAGTTTTAACTTCTTCAATATCACCAATCATATAAAAAGCTTGTTCAGGAATTTCATCAAATTCTCCATTTAAAATACGATTTACTCCTAAAATAGTATCTTCAACTTTTACATATTTACCTACTTTACCTGTAAATATCTCTGCAACAAAAAAAGGTTGTGATAAAAAGTTTTGAATTTTACGAGCTCTATTTACAATGTTTTTATCTTCCTCAGTCAATTCATCTAACCCTAAAATAGCTATTATATCCTTCAATTCTTTATAACGTTGTAAAATCTTTCGTACTTTTAAAGAAACTTTATAATGGTTTTTACTCACTACTAAAGGATCTAATTGCCTAGAATTTGATTCTAAAGGATCTATAGCTGGATAAATGCCTAACTCTGCAATTTTGCGAGATAATACTATGGTAGCATCTAAATGAGAAAAAATCGCCGATGGAGATGGATCTGTTAAATCATCAGCTGGCACATAAACTGCTTGTATTGATGTAATTGACCCTTTTTTGGTTGAAGTAATTCTTTCTTGTAACATCCCAACTTCTTCTGCTAATGTCGGTTGATAGCCTACAGCCGAAGGCATTCTTCCTAATAAAGCTGATATTTCCGTCCCTGCTAATGTAAACCTATATATATTATCGATGAATAATAACACATCTCTACCTTCATCTCTAAATGCCTCTGCAATTGTTAAGCCTGTTAATGCTGTACGAAATCTATTACCTGATGGTTCATTCATTTGACCATAAATTAGAGCAACTTTATCAAGAACTTTAGACACTTTCATTTCATTATAAAAATCATTTCCTTCACGTGTTCTTTCGCCTACTCCTGCAAAAACAGAAAATCCTGAATGTTCGATCGCTATATTTCGAATTAATTCCATCATGTTTACAGTTTTTCCGACACCAGCACCACCAAAAAGGCCTATTTTACCTCCCTTAACAAAAGGACACATTAAATCTATTACCTTAATACCTGTTTCTAAAATTTCATTATTAATAGATTGTTCTATATATTTAGGTGGTTTTTTATGAATTGACATATTTGTTTTCTCATTAATTGGGCCTTTTTCATCTATAGTTTCACCTAAAACATTCATTATTCTACCTAATGTTTGAACACCTACGGGTACTTTTATAGGAGATTTTGTGTTTATCACTTTTAAATTTCGCTTTATACCTTCAGTTGATCCCATAGCTATAGTTCTTACTATATTATCACCGATGTGTTGTTGAACTTCTAAAGTTAAACTAAGGTTTACTACTTTTAATGCATAATAAATTTTAGGTAAGTTATTATTTTTAAATTCTACGTCAATTACTGCACCAATAATTTGGACAATTTTTCCATTCATTTTATTTCCTTGTGGTAATATAATTATACTAATGCTGCGGCTCCATTTACTATTTCAGAAATTTCTTGCGTTATATTTTCTTGCCTTAATTTGTTATAAGTATTATTTAAATCTATTATTAAATTGTTGGCATTTTCTGTTGCTTTTTTCATTGCCATCATTCGCGCTGATTGTTCACAAGTTATATTTTCTAATACAGATTGATATATTTGAGCTTCAACATATTTAGTTAAGATATTATTTAATAATTTATTAAAATCATAAGTTTCATAAATATAAACTATTTTCTTTATGATTTCTTCTTTTATATTTCTAGTTAGAGGTAAAATCGTTTTTATTATCGGTAATGATTTGATTGAATTTATTGATTTATTATATATTATTTGAATACAATCAATATTATTTTCATCATAATCTTTGATTATTAGTTTTATTAAATTATAAAACTCATTGGTTTTGGGATATTCTCCTATTTTTTTTATATAACATACAATTTCTCCACCATATTTTTTTATAAATTTATTACCAATTCTTCCTATAGTGCAAAAACAATAATTGTTTTTATTGTTGTTTATATAAGTTAATAATTTTCTGAATACCTTTATGTTTAAACCTCCACATAGTCCCTTATCACTCGTTATTAAAATATAACAAGTTTTTTTATTTTTTTTATTTAAAGTAATATACTTATTTTTATAATTTATATTTTGATCAGTTAAAATACGGATACATAACGCTGTTATTTTTTGAGTATAATACCTACTTAATAACATTCTATTTTGTATTTTACGCAATTTAGAAGCTGATACCATTTCCATAGCACTAGTAATTTTTTTTGTATTATTTATAGTTTCAATTTGTACTTTTATTTCTTTTGTCGCTATTATCAATTTTTTACCTATGATTTTCTTTAAATTTTTCTAATATTTGTTTTAATTGCTCTATATACTCTTCTTTACCTTTTTTATTTATCAAATTTCTTATTTTTTTATATTTTATATTTAAATATTTTATTAGTTCGTTTTCAAAAAAAGCTATTTTTTTTATATCTACATCGTTTAAATAATCTTTATTTGCAGCATACAATAAAATTGCTAATTCAGCTACGCTCCTTTTGTTTAGTTGCTTTTGTTTCATTAATTCTGTTATATTTCTTCCTTTAATAATTTGTTTTTTAGTTATTTTATCCAATTCTGAACTAAATTGTGCAAAAGATTCTAACTCTCTATATTTAGCCAAAGATAAACGAATACCTGATCCTAATTTTTTTATAATTTTAGTCTGTGCAGAACCACCTACTCTTGACACTGATAAACCTACATTTATTGCAGGTCTTATGCCATTATTAAATAAATTTGTTTCTAAAAAAATTTGCCCATCGGTTATAGAAATTACATTTGTAGGAATAAACTCTGATACATCTCCACCTTTTGTTTCTATAATTGGTAAAGCTGTTAATGACCCCGTTGTATTTCTTCTTCCTTTTGTCTGATTACCAACAAACTTCTTATTAACCCTGCAAGCTCTTTCTAATAATTTTGAATGGATATAAAAAATATCCCCCGGATAAGCTTCTCTTCCTGGTGGTCTTTTTAACAACAATGATATTTGTCTATATGCCCAAGCTTGTTTTGTTAAATCATCATATACAATTACTGCATTTTTTCCTCTATCACGAAAATATTCACCCATCGTACAACCTGTATAAGGGGCTAAATATTGCATTATAGCCGGGTCTGATGCCGAAGCAACAACTACTATTGTATAATTCATAGCTCCATATTTCTCAAAAACATTTACAATTTTTACAACATTAGATTTTTTTTGCCCGATAGCAACATATATACAAGTTATATCTTTATTTTTTTGATTTAAAATTACATCCAAGCATAGCGATGTTTTTCCAACATTTCTATCACCAATAATTAATTCCCTTTGCCCTAAACCTATTGGAATCATTGAATCTATTGCTTTTATACCTGTGTTTAATGGTTGATTTACAGTTTTTCTGCAGATAACACCTGGCGCTATTTTTTCAATTAAATCTTTTTTTTTTGTTTTTATTGTTCCTTTACCATCTATAGCAATTCCTAATGTGTCTACAACTCTACCAATTAGTTCTAAACCGACAGGTACTTTTAATAAGTTACCTGTGCATTTACCTTTCATTCCTTCTGAAAGATTCTTATAATCGCCTAAGATCACTATACCTACATTCGTGCGTTCAATATTAAAGACTAAACCAAAAATATTGTCCACAAATTCTATTATTTCACCATACATAGCATCATATAATCCATACATTCGAACGATTCCATCAAATACATTTATAATGATTCCTTCATTTTTCAAATCTAATTGAAACTTAATATTTGTAAGTTCTTTTTTGATTATATTACTAAGTTCAGAAAACTTTAATTGTTTCATAATTCATCATCCTAATACCCTAATATATTATTTTTTAATTTATTTAATCTACCGATTATTGAACAATCTATATTTATATTTTTAAGCTTTATAATAAAGCCACCCATTATCTTTTTTTTTATTTTGATCTTTATTATAAAAATTTTTTTTTTTAATTTTAAACTTATTTTGTTTGTTATTTGTTGTTTTTGCTTTTTGTTCATTATAAAAGCACTAAGTATTTCTATACTCATAATCTTATATTGTTGTAGTATCTTATTTTCATAATACAATAAAATATATTTTGTTTTCTTATTTTGATTAGCTATTAATAATAACTTTATTACTTTTAAACTGTCTGTATCTAAAACCCTTTTTAATTGTGTCTTAACCCAAAAACTTTTACATACATTATTTTTTTTATAATAATTTAAAATAAACTCAACAATTTTTATTCTATTTTTCCATTTATCTAAATCTTTTGATAAAACTGATACTGTCCATAATGCTTTTAAATATGGGTTGTTTTTTTTTAATTTTACAGATATTTTCATATTTTGTTTACTAACTTTTTAAAAATTTCTTTATTTATGTTTATATTTATTGAACTTTCTAATAATTTTTCTAAACCGATTAAAGATACTTTTATTAGTTTTTCATGCAAATCTTTTTTTCTAATTGCCAAATGCTCTTCAAATAACTTTTTCCTGTTTTTTAATTCAATATCACTTTCTTTTTTCGATATATTTCTTGCTTTTTCAAGTATTACATTGTGATGTAATCGTGCTTTTTCTAATATTAAATCTGCTTCTTTCTTTGCTATACATAAAATATATTTTGATTCTTTTTTTGCTTTATATAATTCTTTTTTTGCTATATTAGCAGCTGTTAAAGCATTATTTATTGTTTTTTCTCTATCTAATATATTTTTTTTTATTGGCGGCCAAATGAAATTTTTACAACACCATATTAAAATAGAAAAGTTTATAACTTCACATAAAATAGTTAAATTAATATTCACAAAGATTACCTTAACCTTAACCTTAACGTTTTAACTTAATGTAAGTGATTCCTTTCAACCTGCTACTACAAAAATTAAATATAAAGCAATACCTACACCAATCATTGGTACAGCATCTATTAATCCTGTCATTAAAAAAGTACGAGTTAATAATAAATTACTTAATTCTGGTTGTCGTGCAGTTGATTCTAACAATCTACCCCCTATAATACCAAAGCCTATTCCCGTTCCTACCGCACCTAAACCTATCATTATAGCTGCTGCTATATAAATTTCCATTTTTATGTTTTCTCCATGTTTATTGATTTCATCTTAATTAATTAGTTTTATACGATCTATTGAAATAAATTATAGTCAACATCATAAAAATAAAAGATTGTAAAGGTATTATTAAAATATGAAACATTCCCCAAATGAAACTTAAAATCCATTGCATCCAAAAAGGTAACATATTTATTAAAATAAATATAACTTCTGAAGCAAACATATTTCCAAATAAACGTAAAGATAAAGATAAAGGTTCCATTAATAAATTAATTATTTCTAGAATAATATTAAACGGTATACAAACTAACTTGTTAAATGGATGTGTACAAATTTCTTTCAAAAACCCGGTTAAGCTTTTGTTTTTAATATCATAAAAATTTATTATAAAAAACACACTTATTGCCATACCTGCTGTGATGTTTATATCTGATGTTGCTAACACTTTAATGTTTTGATCTAATTTTAGCCAATATAAAAATATATTTATAACATCAATAGGTAACAAATCTATACAATTCATTAATAAAATACTCATTAAAATAACTACTGACAGCGGTCCTATTAAATCATTTTTATATTTAAAGTTATTAATTATTATGTTGTTTATGTTTTCAATTATATATTCTACTACATTTCTTAACCCTTTAGGACTAGTTGTATAATTCAATAACAACGAACATTTTTTAAATACAAAAAAGAATAATAAACCAATAACTATAGAAACCAATATTGAATCTAAATTAATTGAAATAAAACCCATACTTTTTATTTGTTCTATATTATGTGCTAATACCCAAACGTTTTTTTTCGTTAGTCCAACTGTTAAATTTTGCAAATGATGTTTTATATACTTCGTATAAATTAAATTTTTCATAATATGTTTTCTGCGTTTTTATATATTTTCTTTTATATGTTTATTTATTTATGTATTTATGTTATGCGTTTTTATTTATACTTTTATGTTTTCTGCTTGTGTGATTTTCGCTTGTATGTTTTTGCTGAATTCTTTTATATTTGTTTTGTGTTAAGTTTAAAATCAATATTATTTCTCTTTTTTTTTCTTTCTCTATGTTTTTGTTTTATGATGTTAATTTTTGCTTGTGTTCTGATTTTTGTTTATGTTCTGTGTTAATTTTTCTGATTTTTGTTTTCTGCTTGTGTTCTTTTTTATTTTTTTTGCTGTTAGTTTGATTGTTAACTTTTTTTTTCCTTTTTATTTATTTTACACTGTTTCAGATTTGTCACTTTAGATGGTTTGTGTTTTAAAGCTTTAAGTTATTAGAGGATATATTATTGCTGTTGTATTTAATTAATTATTAGCGAAAAAGAGTTGTATAATAAATAAAACTAGGTTAGTTGTTGCTTAAAAATTTTAAGATTATAGCTTTTGTTTATTTGTAGGTTGTAGGTTGTTTGCTTTTAAGACTTTTGATGTGTGGTTTGTGGTTTGTGGTTTGTGGTTTGTTTGTTAGATGTTTATTTAAAGATGTTAGATAGTTGGTAGTTAATAGTAAGAGGTGTTTGTTAGAGGTTGTTGTATTAAAGAGGTTTAAGGTAACTGCTTTTTTTTTTATATTTATTGATAATTTATGCTTTTGTGTTATGTGTAATCTGTATATCTTTTAATACGTTATATGATATGTTTTGTTATCTGTATGTGTAAGTCTTATGTTTGTTGAAATTATTGGCCATTGTTTAAGGTCTTAATGGTAGGTTGTGTTAAGCTGTCTTGTGTTAAAAGTTAAAGTTTAATACTATTTAAAAGGTTATGTACAGTTGTTAAATATATTATTGTGTTGTTAAAGATACTGTATTAGTTATGTCAATTTGATCTAATGGACTAGTAGACAATGGGAGTATGTTATATATAAAAGGTAAATTGATAATGGCTAAGTTATTAAAATTTAGCTAAGTGCTTTTTCTTATTTATCTTGGTGTAAGGTAACTGTAAAACTAGAGTGATAGTGGTGTATATGAAAATTGTGCTGTTTATAAAAATTAAAAATTGTTTGAAAGGTTAAACGATTGTTTGGTTTTTATAGTAAATTGATATAAAAAGCAGTTATAAATTATAAGAAACCGTATATCTGGTATATAAATTAATTCGTAAAGATGTTAGCAAATGTGTTGTTATGTTATATTTAGTAGTATAAGTTAGTAATATGTCGTAAATCGTAAAATACATTTTAGTGAATTTAGTTGCTTATAAAAGAATATTCAAATACAAAATCATTTGGATTATTTATTATTGAAAATCTAAAAGATAACTTAGTTAAATAATATATAAGTTCTTGTAACATAGCTCTATTACCGCATAACATTAACTTATCATAATGAAAATTAAGAAAAGGTAACTTTAAACATTTCAATAAGGTTCCTTTAATAAGAAGCTCTGTTATTCTACCTTTATTTATATAAATTTCCCTAGAAATTGTTGGATAATAAATTAACTTTGTTTTTATGTTAACAATATACCTATAAAAAATGTTTTTATTAACAAAAGTTTTATATGCTATATTTTTTATATAACTTACTCCATGTATTAAAATAATTTTGTCAAACCTGTTATATATCAGTGGATCTTGTATTAAACTTATAAATGGTGCTAAACCAGTTCCAGTAGATAAAAGATATAAAATTTTACCAATTCGAATATTATCAAGTATTAAACTTCCAGAAGATTTTGTACTTATTAGTATATAATCACCAATTTTTATATTTTTTAATAATGATGTAAATTTTCCGTTTTTTATTGTTATTGAAAGAAATTCAATATGATTTGCATAATTGGGGGTAACGATAGAATAAGCTCTTATTATTAATTTATAGTATTTATTATTATTTAAACCAATAAGTATAAATTGCCCATTATTAAAACGAAAAGTTTTATGTTTGGTAATAAAAAAACTAAATAAATTATGATTCCAATGAACAACGTTTAAAATTTTTTCAAGACAAAAACTTTTCAATCAAATTCTCCATTACATAATTATTTTCAATTTTGATTTAAAAACATTTTATAAGCAACATTTTTGCTTTCGTTCCAATATCTATAACCTAACTTATCTAAATTACTTTCTACTTGTTGTTTTTTATTTTTATATAATTGAATAGCTATTAAAACACGACCATAGGCATAGCCATAATTTCTATAATGAAATAAAGAAATATTAAATATTTCTGGTAAACTATTTAAAAATTTTATTAATGCTCCTGTTTTTTCTGGAAATTCAAAACAATATAATTCTTCTTTATAATTTTTTTTATTTGTAAATTTATTTACTTGTCCTCCAATTAAATGACGAATATGTATTTTTATTAATTCATTTGAACTCATATCTTTAACTAAAAACTTAGCCTTACGTATATTATTAATTACTAATTTTTTATCTTCATTCCCTGGAATTATTTTTAAACCTATCAATATATTTGCTTTTTTTTTATTTAAAAACCGATAATTTAATTCAGTAAACCTTTTCTTGTTTCCTATTATATTACATAGACTTTTTAAACTCCCTATAGATTCAGGTAATTTTATAGCTAATATTAATTCTTTGTTTTCCCCTAGTGCTGTTCTATGTGCTATATATTGTAATTTGTCAAAATTAATATTTGCTCCAGTATTAACACAAATTAAATTTTTATTTGTAATGTTTTGTTTTATTATATATTTTTTTAAACCAGCTAAAGATAAAGCTCCTGAAACTTCTGCCAATGCTCTTGTATTTTCAAATATATCTTTTACTGCACTACACATTTCATCTATATTAACAGTTATTAGATCGTCTAATATATTTTTTATTAACTTTAAAGGCTTCTTTCCAACCCGTGATACTGCTACTCCTTCTGCAAACATGTCTATAGTATTTAATGTTATTGGATAACCATATTTAATTGCTTCTTTTAAACAAGCAGAATCTTCTGGCTCTACACCAACGATCTTTATTTTAGGACGTAAATATTTTAGATACGCTGTAATACCTGCAATTAATCCTCCTCCGCCAACTGGAACAAATATTGCATGTATTTTATTTTTATATTGTTTTAATACTTCCATCGCTAAAGTGCCTTGACCTGCAATAACTTCTGTGTCATCAAAAGGAGGTATGTAAGTATAACCATAATTCTTTACTAAACTTAACGCATACTTTAAAGACGAATTAAAATTATCACCTTTTATTAAAACTTCACATCCAATCGATTGTACAGATAAAACCTTAATTTCAGGTGTAACTTTTGGCATAATAATAATTGATTTTATACCCAATTTTTTTGCCGCTAAAGCAACTCCTTGTGCATGGTTTCCAGCTGAAGCTGTAATTACGCATTGAATATTCTTATTTTTTAATAAGTTTCTCATACAGTTATAAGCGCCTCTAACTTTAAACGAAAAGTTTAGTTGTAAATCTTCACGCTTTATAAATATGTTGTTTTTTAAATAAGTAGAAAGTAACGGCGTACAAGCTAAAGGTGTTTCTTTAGCAAGTTCATACACTTTTGCTTTAAGTATTTTTTTTACATAATTCTCTACTATGAAGTTATATCTTTTATATTCACTGTTATTCATATTTATTTCTTTTTTTTTTGTTTATTTTATGATTTTAATTTTATTCTATTAGTAAAACTGTACGACTTTACTTGTTTTTTTAAACTTATATTGCCGAATATCTTTACTTTTTTTCATATAATATCTCTTATATTCTTGACAACTTATCCGACTCTTCCATTTTTATATAACTTCTCTTATTTTTTTTGACAACCTATCCGACTCTTCCATTTTTACATATAACCTGTATACTAATCTTACTATTATTCCATTAATACCAATAACACCACTCTATCTATATTCTATTTAATCAACTATTAATCATAACATCTAATTTATATTTTTAATATGATTATACATTTACTTTACCTATACCGAAAATAACTCAATAATGCCTGTTATCGCTAAATAATAGACAAATAAAACATCTAAGCTAAAATTTAACCTTTAATTAAGTTAATAAGACATATTCAACAAAACGCATACCCCTAATACCATTAACAATTAATAATTTTATGTACTTAACTTTAAAACAATTCATATATATACCACATCTATCAGTTATCTTTTAACTACTCATCTATTTTTTACCACAAATGTTAAACAAAACAACATCTAATACATTTTAACTAACCTTCTCATCACTCTACCAAAAACAAATATCTCTCTTTTACCTAACACAGCATTTAACCATTATTATACAAACCCTTTTTTCTTTTATACTACATTTCTTTTTTTCTCTTTACCTTTCTTATATTACTTCTTACAAACACCTCATAAAACCATAATTATACACACCCTTTTTCCTATAAAAAAAACTTTATACAACCCCTAACCACAATTTCTTCTCTCTTTTTTCCTTTAACACGTTCTAGTCTAACCTACAAACCTTTTTTACCACATTAACCTATCCAATTACACACATTTAGCATTTCACTAATTTATTTAACAGCTTCCACAAATCATCTAAATCTATTTTTTTCTTTACATAACACACTTTTACTTATTTAACAACCTACCTCTACTACCTTACTTTAACAACTTCTTACCTAACTACTAACACAAATACACCTTACTCATAACCCATAAACTTTATAACAGCTAACTTTAATTCAATTCCTATAACATCGTGCATTTATCCTGTTAACACAGAATATCAAACATTAATTACAGCTAACACAAAAAGCAATATCAAACATAAAACTTTTATCAACAACAAATTACAAATAACCTCTAACCTCTAACCTCTAATTTTAAAACAAATCCTCTAACAGACTAACAATATAACCTCAAAAAGCTTTAATCTTTTTAGCCAATACTTTCCTACAACCTACAACATACAAGCTACAAGCTCTATCCAACATAATAACATCCTACTTCCTCTAACTAACAAAATTAACAAAACCTCAAACCTCAAATAACTAAATATCTAAAATACAACATAATGCCTACAATATCTAAAATTTAAACATACACAATATAGTAGTATTGCTATACATAATACTAAAGACAATAGAAAAAGACGAAAGAGTTTATACAAGGCTTAACTATAGTACAGATAAAAACAAAACAATATACAGAAAAAAACATACAAAATACTAAAAAGAGAAGAACAAAGAAAGCAAAAAAAACATAGAATATAAAAAATCAAATAAAACATATAAAAACTCTAACATACAACCTCCAAAATAAATAAACCTCTAATAAATAACAACTAACAAACAAACAAAACAATTCCTAAAACCTCTAATAAACAATTCAAGCAAACAGTATAATCTCTAATCTCTAAAAAGCAACATCTTTAAACTAACAGCTAACAGCTAACAGCTAACAGCTGAATTCTGAAAGCTGAATTTTTCAAACTACAACATAACCTCTAACAATTAATAACTTAACAAACAGCCTATAACCAATACAAACTAACAGCCAAAACTAACATATAATAAACAAGAGCTAACATCAATTGCAACTTTTTACTACTGCTATTATCTAATACAACTATTAATTTTAACAAAACATATAATGCATAAAACAATAACAATAACAAGAGCAAGAGCAAGAGCAAGAGCAAGAGCAAAAGCAAGAGCAAGAGCAAATATCAAAGGCAAATAATAAAAAACAGCTAAAAATAACTATAAAAACAACAAAAGCAAAGATCTAAAGCAAATAGCAATAAACATAGAAAAATAATAAAACAAAGAATTAGTTAAAAAAAAAGAATTGAAAGTTAAAAAAAAAAACACTAATATAAAAAAATACCTATAAAAAAAATATAAACTGAAAACAAGTAGAATGAAAAAAAAATATATTACTATTGAAAAAATAATTTTAAGTTTAAAAAAGTTTTGGTCTAATTTGGGTTGTATTATTTTACAACCTTTTGATCTAGAAATAGGTGCTGCTACATTTCATCCTTTTACTTTTTTTACGTCTATAAATAAAACTATAAAAGTTGTTAAAACTTGTTTTGTTCAATCTTGTAGAAGGCCTAAAGATGGTAGATATGGAAATAAAACAAATAGATTACAACATTATTATCAATTTCAAGTTGTTTTTAAACCTTCACCAAAAAACTTTCAAAATTTTTATTTAGATTCATTAAATACGTTAGGTGTTAATTTAAAATTAAATGATATAAGATTTTTAGAAGATAAATGGGAGTCACCTAGTTTAGGAGCTTGGGGTTTAGGTTGGGAAGTATGGTTAAATAATATAGAAATTACACAAATTACCTATTTTCAACAGATAGGAGGTATAGATTGTTCTCCTGTTACAGGAGAGATTACATATGGACTTGAAAGAATAGCGATGCATTTGCAAAGTATAGATGATATATATGACATAAAATGGAATAAAAATATTAGTTATGGTGAGCTATTTTTACAAAATGAAAAAGAACAATCAACTTATAACTTTAATTGTTTAAACAAACAAAATTTGTTAAAAAAGTTTTTAAAATATGAAACTACGTGTTTTCATTTATTACAAAAAAAATTAATCATGCCTGCTTATGAAAATTTATTAAAATCATCACACATTTTAAACTTATTAGATTCTTGTAAAATTATAGATTTTATAGAAAAAAAAATGTATATACATCGCGTAAGATCTATGGCTTTTGAAATTGCAAAAAAATATATAAACAATTATGAATAATTTATTTATTGAAGTTGGTTTTGAAAACTTACCTATAAAAGCTAATGAAATTATCATCAACAATATTATAAGAATTTTAAACCAAAAATTCAGAACATATACCTATAAACAAAATAAAGAAAATTTTTATTTTAATACAATAAATGTTTTTACAACAGCTAGACGTATTGCCATACATATAGACAGTATACACAAAGTTTTGGTTAATAAATTAAAACATATACTTAAAATTGCTATAAAAATCTTTTTAACAAAGATATCAGCATTACAACAAATGAGATGGGGACAAAAGTCAAAAAAGTTTATACGTCCTATAACATGGTTTATTTTGTTATTTAATAAAAAGATAATAAACATTAAATTATTTAATATGTTGTCTAATAGAAAAACTTATGGTCATATAATACATTGTAAAAAATATATAAAACTAAAAAATAGTAATGAATACTTATTAAAAGTAAAGTATCCTGGTTATGTACTTGTTAAATTAAATTATAGATGTGAAATAATTAGACATATGATTTTATATAATTCTAATAAACATAATTTAGTCGTAAGTATAGATCAAGTCCTATTAAGATTTATTACTCATTTAGTTGAGTGGCCCGTAGCGATAGTTATAAACTTTAATAAAATATTTAAAAATTTTCCGAAGGAAATAACAATCTTTATTATTAATTTTAAACAAAAAGGGTTTCTTTTATTAAATAAAAAAAACATTATAACAAATAAATACATTGTTATTGTAAATGTAAATACTTTAAATAAAAAAAAATTAATAACTTTTTATGAAATGAATATAAACATTTGTTTTTATGATATTTTATGTTTGGTACTATATGATTTAAAAAGAAATTTATATGAACGTTTTAAAGATTTAGAATTAGTAATTTTTCAATATAACTTAGGTACTTTAGCTGATAAAACTCGTAGAATTATTACCATTTTAAAAAAATATGTACAATATATAGGTGGAAATGTTTACATTACTATTAGAGCTGGATATTTAGCAAAATGTGATTTCCTTACATACTTTGTTAATGAGTTTAACTTATTTAAAGGATTAATTGGATCTTATTATTGCTATATAAATAAAGAGAAACTTGAAATCTATAAAACATTGTATCAACAATATTTACCAAATCAATATATAAATATTTTACCTTATACAAAAGAAGGTATATCTTTATCCCTATCAAATAAAATAGACGATTTAATAGGTTTTTTTTATTTGGGTTATAAATTTAATAATAGTAAGGATATTTTCTTTACAAGAAGATTAGCTTATATAATATTAAAACTTATTATTTTAAATGAATATAATTTAGATTTATGGTTTTTGATTCTGTATTCCTTTTCTCAGTACAACTGTTTTTTAAAACTTAATCATTTTGTAAAGGACATAATATGTTTTATAACAGACAAACTATTAATTATAACTTACAAAATACATATCTATAAAACAAGTTTTGGTTCTATACAACATACAAGTTATTGTCCTTATGATTTGTTTAGACGGAGTTATATAATTAATTATTTATTAACTAATAATACGTTTATTTACAAAATAATAGAAATTAATAAAAGAATAAATAACTTTATAAAACAATTTAAAAAAAAATATAAACATAATTGCTTTTTAAAAAAGACAGTTAATATAAGACATTTAAAAACAAATGCAGAATATAAATTATTTAATTCAATATTATTTTTTAAACAAACCTATAATAAGTTACTAAGTAACGGTAATTGTAACTACAAAGATATTTTTTATATAAGTTATACGCTACATACTAAATTTAACGCATATATAAAAGCTCTTCAAATTTTTCAGAATAATATTAATGTAACTAAAAACAACATTTTAATCTTATTAACTATATTTAATATCTTTATCCGACTTTCTGATTTTATAGGCCTAGTAGGACTTGAACCTACAACACAAGGATTATGAGTCCTCTGCTCTTACCTATTGAGCTATAGGCCTTACCATCTATAGCGGCATTCACAAACCATGCTTTAAATCAACTTTTTATTATTCATATATTCTTTAACATTATACAAATTATCTATTTTAAAAAGTTTTAACATACTTACACTTACATATGTGAATCTACCCGCTACCACTTCTATTATATCTTACATTTAACTTATACTCTGATAACCCCTATTAACTGATAACACTAACTACTACCTATTCCTATTCCTCTTCCTGTTCCTGTTCCTGTTCCTGTTCCTCTTTTATACATTTCTCTCACTGCACAACACAATATTTACTTACCCCAAGCAACAAAAACTTATAAAACATCTATAAACTTTAAACAATATAAGTAAACTAAAAGCAAGAACAACATCATTTAACTAAGAGAATCAAAAGCCAAAATCGACCAAAACAGTTTTAAACATAAAAAGAACAGAAACAATAAATTATGTTTATAATAGATAGCATAAAAATATATAAAAGATATAACAATACTTAAGTCTTTAAAAGTACATAAAAATATAATAAAAAAAAAGTGCAAAGAGTAACAAAAAAAAATATAACAGCTACAGAAAAATATAGAAATTAAAAAGAAAAACCAGTAAAGAAGTACTACTACTTGTAGTAGTAGTATAAAACTAAAGATCTATATTAGCAAGTAACGCATTATTTTGGATAAAGTGTCTTCTAGGTTTAACGCTCTCACCCATTAATATATTAAAAAGTAAATTTGCTTTACAAACGTCTTTAATTATCATTTTGAATAATATTCGTTTAAAGGGGTTCATTGATGTTTCCCATAATTGATTAGGATTCATTTCTCCTAACCCTTTATATCTCTGTATATAAAAACTTTTATAGAACAATTTGTAAAATATAAGTTGTATTAAATCATAGAGTTTATAAAAACTTTTAAATATCTTTTTATTAAAGAATAAATTAATCTTATCATTAAAATTATTTAATTTGTTTAGTTGTTTTTTAAAGCTTATTAACACGTAATAGATATTAGATGATAATACCAATTTATTTAAATAAAAATAGAAAGAATAAAACTTATTTAGATAATAAGCATCATTTAAATAATTTTTTTCTAATTTTAAATCACTTTTTTTTCTTTTGTTTGAAATATTATAAACACTTATATACTTCAACAGTAATTTCTTTATACTTATATATTTTTTATTGCTTAGAAGTTGTTTTTCTTTTAAGCATATTTTAAGTGTATGTTTATGTAGATCTTTTTCATTGTTTATATATATGTCTTTTTTTATATGTTTAATTTTAAACAAAGGTGGTTGTGCAATATATACATAACCATTTTCAATTAGTTTAGGCATATATCTAAAAAAAAATGCTAATAATAATGTTCTTATATGTGAACCATCTACATCTGCATCTGTCATAATTATAATTGTATGATAACGTAAATTTTTTATATCAAATTCTTTTTGTCCTATTCCACAACCTAATGCCGTTATTAACGTGACTATTTCATTTGATACAAATATTTTTTCAAACCCTGATTTTTCTACATTAATTATTTTTCCTTTTAAAGCTAAAACTGCTTGTATACGTCTGTCTCTTCCTTGCTTAGCTGATCCACCAGCAGAATCGCCCTCTACGATATATAATTCCGATTTTTTTGGATTTTTTTCTTGACAATCAGATAATTTACCCGGCAATTTAGCAACATCTAAAGCTAGTCTTTTTCTAGCAACATTTCTTGCTTTACGAGAAGATTCTCGTATTTTTGCGGAATTAATAAATTTATTTATAAGGTTTTTTGACTCTTTAGGATGCTCTAATAAATAAAGATAAAATGTTTTGTTTAATTCGTTTTCTACCGCTATTTTTATTTCTGATGATATTAATTTATTTTTTGTTTGTGAAGAAAATTTTGGGTTTTGCATTTTAATAGCTATAATTGCAGTTATTCCTTCCTTTATATCATCACTATTTATAGAATAGTTATTCTTTATGTTTTCCTTTTTAATATACGTTTTAATAACTTTTGTTAAAGCTGTGCGAAAACCAAACAAATGAGTTCCACCGTCAGTTTGTGGTATATTATTTGTGTAACATTTAACTAATTCTGTAAATGAATTATTCCATTGAACTGCTACTTCTATAAGCATATTTGTTTTTTTTGAATGTAAATAAAAAATTGGGCATATATTAGTTTTATGATTATTAAGTTTTGCAACAAACGTCTTAATTCCACCTTCATTATACAATACTATTTGTTTTTCGTTATTTATTAAAACGATTTTTAATTTCTTATTTAAAAAAGACATTTCTTGTAATCTTTTATAGATTATATTGTAATTTAAACTGCTATTTATAAAAATTTTTGTTGAAGGTTTAAAACTTATTTTGGTACCGTTTTTTTTTGTTCTTCCAATTGTTTTTAAAGGCGTTGTTGGTATTCCATTTAAATATAGTTGTTTATAAGATTTATTTTTTCTATAAATATATAATTTCATAAATTCAGATAAAGCATTTACTACCGATAAACCTACACCATGTAAACCGCCAGAAAAGTTATAAGAATCATTATCAAATTTTCCTCCTGCATGTAATATAGTCATAATTATCTCTGCAGCTGATATGCCGAATGAGTGAGTATCTATAGGTATTCCTCTTCCATTATCTTCAATTGTTAGTATCTTATACTTTATAATTTGTATTCTAATAGTTGTACAGAAACCTGCTAAATATTCATCAATAGAATTATCAATAAGTTCAAATAACATGTGGTGCAAACCAGTACCATCATCTGTATTGCCTATATACATTCCTGGTCTTTTTTTTACAGGATCTAAACCTTTTAAGATCTTAATCTTGGATGAATCATACATAAAAAATTATAAACATTTTAAATAAACCTTATGCTTTTATTACAATCTATTAAAATAATTATTCCTTGTTATAAAGAAATTTAGTCTTTTGTTATTTATAGTTTTTTTTCATAATCAACTATTATATTTATTATATAAAGTATATATAGAATTTGTTTCTATCACATCTTGATAAAGACATCTATTAACAACTATCCCTTAAAACTAAGTTTTATTACCCTGAGTAATTTATATTATATTTTTTATCACGTTTGTGATTTGCTTGATTTATTTCTTTAGTTTAGTATATATTTATAAAATTTCTGTGTAACCGTTTAAACAATTTTTGTTTTATCTCTTTACTTTTTAATAACTCATTTTTTTTTATAAATATGATTCTTCTTTTTTTTTTAGTTTATTACCTTTTGACTTTTTTAATCTTCATTATTTACTTATACTAACATCCTTCTTCACCATTTATACATCTTTATTACCATTTCATAAACTCTTTTTTAAGTTAAGTAACTATTAACAAATACTTGTCCATTATTTTGTCTTCCATCAAACCTATAATCCTATTACTTTCCAATCGTATAGTAACCCCACCCCACCCCATAAATATACAACTCTTTTCTTTCTCAAAAACCTACCCCATACATATACACACACACAAAACAATTTAACAAACTACTCAAATAACACAATTTTAACCTTATACACAAATACTTTAACAAACCTCCTTTAATAACCAACCTAACTTCTCTTTTAACGTATTTACATTTTATATTTACTATACACCTGTTGACCCATAACCCAGACTTTCGATTTACACAGTTTCTATCAAACCCAAAACAACAAACCCCTTCCTATAATTCAAACTAACATATCTCCTTTTTCTTCTACAACTTTTATTATCTTTTAAACAACATATCCTTCAACACACCAAATATCAAAACAATAATTCTGTTAACACAACACATTGATGACAACTTTACACATTTATACACACTAAACCTACTGCCTACTGTATATTATCTAACAAACTTACATTTGTATGTATTACTTAGTTATATAACACAAGTAACACGTTTCTTATCATGTAATAGCGTACATCATGATCATGTTCATGTTTAAACTACAACACATTAAAATAAAAAAATAACTTACAACTTATAACTTCTATTAACAACTAACTACTAATCTCTAATCTCTAATCTCTAATTAATAAAACAAAGCATAACAGCAAACAGTTTAACAAAACAACAAAAAATCAACATCTAATAAATAAATAATGCAACATACAAATGGTGTTAGTTCTTATTGTTGTTGTAAAAGAAAAGCAGGTATACAAACTCTGTTACATTACACAACTATTAACCTCTAATAATATAGATACATACAAAAATAAAATAAAACTCTAACATACAACCTCAAAAATCATTCAATCAAATTTCGTACAAAACTAAAATCTAATATAACCTCTAATTTATTAATAGTACAACATTTAACATTTAACATAAATTCTTAAAAATAATATAATTAAACAACAAATAACATCTAAACATCTAAACAAATAACATATAATAAATTTTCAAATAACAGACTAACAATTTAACTGTTTTAAACAACATACAACATCAAACATCAAACATCAAAACATAAAAAATAATAATATAACCTCTAAAAGATAAAAAAACAATCTAACATCTAAAAACACCAACATCTAAACCTCTAAACAACAACATCTAATAAATAAACTTTAAACAAAACAAAATATAAACATAAACATAAAAACTCAAAAGCAAAAACATAAAACCAAACTCTAATCTCTAATTAACAATAAAAGCAACAAACATCAGAAAAAACATAAAACTAACAACAAAAAAACAATAAACTAAAAAATAACCTCTAAAAAAAACACATCAAACAACAACTTTAAACAAAAATTCCTCTAACCAGAAACTTTCTAAACTCTAACATAAAAACAACAAACCTCTAATAACTAACAGATAAAAACATATCTTCCAACCACAAACCTCTTAAAAACAATAATTAACAGCAAACCTCTTAAAAACAATCCATCAAATATCTAACATCTTAAAATCTCATCTAACATCTAATTTAAGCAGCATATAACAGCTTTCACTTTTATCCTTACTAATAAACATATAACATATTTAAATAACCGATAGTATTTTTTTCAAACACAACTAAACAAAACATAAAGACACTGATACAAAAATACAACAAAATAAAAGAGAAGAAAATAATAAGCAGAAAAAAAATAGAAACCAGAAAACACAAAAATTGTCAAACAAAAAAAAAACATAAGTGCTAAATGATAACAGAAAACACAGGTACAAAACCAAAAACCAAAAACCACAAACCATAAACCATAACTACAACTACACAAAATCAGAAAAGATAATACAGTAACAATATAACATATATGGTAAATAAAGACGCTTTAATACATAAGAACATTTTAAAAAGCTAACAAAAATTGAAAAGTTTAAACTTGTATAACGGTAATAAAATAGAAAGTTTACGGTCACATAAACAATATACACATAATAAAATAAAAAAAAAATAACAAGCAATATAACAACAGGACAAACTAAGCAGAGTAAAAATAACACAAAATACAAAAATCAAAACACATAAAGCATAAATTAATAAACATAAAACAAAAAAAACAAGAAGTATACCATTTCGATGGTAAAACATAGAGAGCTCAACGCAATTAAACAAGTAAATAATACAGCAAAAACAAAATAATCTAAAACAGAACATAAATAAAAAAATAAGCAACATTTAGCAACGAATCAACAAGTAAAAAAAATAAAACAGTAGAGTAAGGGATTAATGTGTTTAGATGAGATTACAGTGTTGTTAATAAATAGTTGTAAGTATTTTGTTGATTAGTAAACAATTGATAATTTAAATTGTAAATAAAAAGAGAGATATAGTATTGTTGAAGTATTGTTAAATTGTAGTGGTTATAGAAACATAAAATTGGGTTTGTTTAAATTGATGCTTTTTATTAAAGGTATAGTCTTTGGGTTTAAAAAAACAAAGGTTTGTTAAAAAGAAAGTAGTAACTTAAATAAGTATCTAGTTCTTTCGTTAAGTATTAAGGTACATTTATATCAATTAGTATTAAGGTACAGAAGAAAAGAAACTAGTTGGTGGTTTAAATATAATTTAAATTTGCCGGTTCAGTATATAGATTAATACTAAAGAAAATAAATAAAGGAGATATTCATGAAACGAACTTTTCAACCTAGTAAAATAAAAATAAAACGTGTTAATGGTTTTAGAAGACGGATGAGTACTAAGATTGGAAGAAGAATTATTTCAAATCGTAGAAAAAAAAAACGTAACATACTTTGTAAATAATGAATTATAAAGTAATTAAACCTTTTAATGTTCATAAAACCATCAATAAAGCTTATAATTTTAAAGCAATCAACAAGCATTTTTTTTGTGTTGGTTTTTTTATAACTAATGAAACTTCGATAATATATAAAGCTTTTATAACTAAGATAATAAACAAAGCAAATTATCGTAATATTTTAAAAAGATTATTAAAAGAATATATAAGAATATTTAACTATAATTTTATTCAAGTCTATTTATGTTTTTATATAAGCAAATACATTTTTAAAACAATAAATTATATGTTATTAACTAATTTATTAACTAAAGTAAATAATATTTAAGACTAATCTGTTTTTCCATACATCCTTATTTAAACATTAGTCTATTTTTTTTAACCCTTTCTACCGTTTAATCATAACTTTAACACATAACACAAAACTGCAACACACAAACCATAAAATACCATACATCTAAATTCTACATTCTACATTCTACAACATACAAGCTACAAGCTACAAGCTACAAGCTTTCAAACACATCTAACAACAAAACTCTTTAAACTAGCCTCTAACAACAAAACTCTTTAAACTAGCCTCTAACATACAAACTCTAATCTTAAAACTCAAACCACAAAACTCAAAACAAAAAACTTTAAACAAAAACTCAAGTCTCTAATCTCTAATTAAAAATAAAAGCAACAAACATCATCTTACATACAAATTCTAAAGATCTAACTAATAAAAAACAATCAATAGAAAAAAAAAGAGATTAATATAGATATGAATAAATTGTTGAATTTTTTAATTATCACCTTATTAATTTTAGTAATGATAAGCATAATATCATATATTTTAGGGGGATATAGTTGGTCGCCTAACAAAGAAATACCTTTTGAATCAGGAATAATTTCTATAAATTCAATAAAAAAAATTAATTATTTTGCAAAATTTTATATTTTAGCCATATTATTTGTAATATTTGATTTAGAAGCGATTTATTTATTTAGCTGGGCAAGTGCAATTAGAGAGATTGGATGGCAAGGTTTTATAGAAATAGTTTTATTTATTATTATATTATTAGTAGGTTTAATATATGATGTATGTAATGGAGTGTTTGAGTAACTTTAAATGGAGAAAACAATGAAATACATATTAAATAACTTAGATTTTAAAAAAACCACTAGAGAGAAAGATAAAAACTTTGAGCAACTAAGAAACAATATTTGGTTATGTAAACTTAAAAAACTTTCAAAGTTATTAATTAATTGGGGGCGTAAAAATTCTTTATGGCCTTTTAATTTTGGATTATCCTGTTGTTATGTAGAAATGACAACTTCCTTTACATCACCACATGACATATCTAGATTTGGAGCTGAAGTTATTAGATCATCACCTAGGCAAGCAGATTTAATGGTAATTGCGGGAACTTGTTTTATCAAAATGATTCCAGTAATACAGCATTTATATGATCAAATGTTAGATCCAAAATGGGTAATTTCAATGGGTTCTTGTGCAAATTCAGGTGGAATGTATGATAGTTATTCAGTTGTACAAGGGGTAGATAAAATATTACCTGTAGATGTTTATGTAGCAGGGTGTCCACCTAGACCGGAAGCTTTTTTACAAGGAATACAATTGTTACAAAAATCAATACATAAAGAAAGACGGCCTTTATCTTGGATAATAGGGGATCAGAAGATTTATAGATATGATATGCCAAATCAAAAACAAAAAAAATATATTAAGCGTATTAAAACAAAAAAATTACGCACACAAAAGAATGTTTAATAAACAAGTAAGAAAACAAGAACAAATGGTTTTAAAAATATTATATAAAAAATTTGGAAAAAAAAACATTTTGTATTCACAAAAGACTTTAATGGGAATACCTGTTGTATGGGTAAAAAAAAATAAAATGTTTGATATAATAAAATATTTACGTAATGGAAACAAACAATATAAAATAGACATGTTATATGACTTACATTGCATAGATGAAAGATTAAGAAATAACAGAAAAAATTTACCAAAGGCAGATTTTACAGTGGTTTACCATTTGTTGTCAATAAAAGATAATAAGGATTTAATAATAAAAGTAGCGGTAATAGAACCAAACTTAGTAATACCATCAATTGTCAAAATTTGGCAGAATGCAAACTGGTATGAACGCGAAGTTTATGATATGTTTGGAATTAAATTTTATGGCCATCCAAACTTAAGAAGAGTATTAATGCCTTTAAATTGGAAAGGCTATCCATTGCGTAAAGATTATCCATCACGTGCAACTGAATTTAAAGTTTTAAAAATAAATAGATATAAGCAATATAAAGAACAAAACTCATTATGTTTAATTCCTGACGAATGGGGACTTTCAAATAAGAAAAATAATATGTTTTTAAACTTTGGACCGAATCATCCTTCTGCACATGGAGCTTTTAGAATAATAATGCAGCTTTGTGGAGAAAAAATAGAAAAGTGTATGCCAGACATAGGTTATCATCATCGTGGAGCAGAAAAAATGGGAGAAAGACAAGCATGGCATAGTTATTTACCTTACACTGATAGAATTGATTATACAGGTGGCGTAATAAATAATTTACCTTATATATTAGCAATTGAAAAAATCGCAAAGATACAAGTTACCGAAAGAACAAAAATAATACGTGTTATGATGATGGAAATATTTAGAATAAATTCGCATATGCTGTTTTTAGGTACTTTTTTACAAGATTTAGGTGCTATGAGTACAGTGTTTTTTACGTTTACAGATAGGCAAAAATGTTATGAAATAATCGAATCTATAACGGGTTTTCGTATGCACCCTGCTTGGTTTCGTATTGGAGGATTGGCTCATGATTTGCCAAAAGGTTGGTATAAATTAATCAAGAACTTTATAAAATGGATAAATAAAAGGCTTAAAGAATATAATAAGGCAATGATGAATAATTACATATTACGAAAACGTACTAAATTTATTGCATCTTATAATACTAAAGAAGCATTGGAGTGGGGAATAACAGGGCCAAATTTAAGAGCTACAGGTTTAAATTTTGATGTAAGAAAAAATAGACCTTATTCCGGTTATGATAAAGTAGAGTTTGATATACCAATAGGTACAAATGGAGATGTGTTTGATAGAGCAAATATAAGAATAGAAGAGATGTATCAAAGTTTAAGAATTATTAAACAATGTATAAATAATATTCCCGAAGGAAGTATAAAAATGGAACAACATTTAGTTACACCTCCTAATAGAAACAAAATGTTAAAGAATATAGAAACATTAATTACACATTTTTTACAAATGTCTTGGGGAACAATATTAGAACAAAATGAAAATTTTCAAATGATAGAAGCAACGAAGGGGCTTAATAGTTATTATTTAATTTCTGATGGTAATGCAACTAGTTATCGTACCCGCATACGAACACCTAGTTATCCTAACTTACAACATCTGTCTACAATAATGCAAGGAGCGTACATACCAGACATGATAGCACATATTGCAAGTATTGATTTTGTAATGGCAGATGTAGATCGTTAAGTACAATACAATACAATAGAATAGAATGGAATGGAATGGATTATGGAAAATAGTTACCTTAAAAGGTTTAAAAAATTAACTAAAGAAGAAATTACAGAAATTATTATTGAAAAAAACAATTATAAAAATAGTAAAGCAGCTTCAATTGGTGCTTTGAAAATAATACAAAAATATAGAGGATGGATATCTGATAATATTATTAATGATCTTGCAAAGATAATAGGAATAACTCCAACGGAACTCGATAGTATAGCCACATTTTATAATTTAATTTACAGACAACCAGTAGGAACAAATATAATATTGTTATGTGATAGTATCACGTGTTATATAAATGGTTATGAATTTATTTATAAGCAATTAAAATTTTTGTTAGGAATAAGTATTGGAGAAACTACTAAGGATAAACGTTATACATTATTGCCTATATGTTGCTTAGGTAATTGTGATAAAGCCCCAAATATGATGATAAATAATGAACTTTATTCTAAATTAATAAAAAAAAATATAAGTAATATTTTGGAAATTTATAAAAATGATTGTAAATAAACGCATAAAGTCAGTTTGTACAGCAAATATAGTAAAAAAATCAAAAGAAACTCATCCATTGACTTGGCGATTAAATAAAGAAGGTAAAACAATATGGTTAAATGAATACGTACAAAAAGAAGGATATATTGCTGTGAAACGTATATTAAAAAAATCAACACCAGAAGAGGTAAAAACAGAAATAAAAGATTCAGGCTTAAAAGGTCGAGGAGGTGCTGGCTTTATAACTGGAATAAAATGGAGTTTAACAAATGAAGAAAGTTTGTTATTATGCAATGCAGATGAAATGGAACCTAATACATATAAAGACAGATTATTATTAGAACAAGAACCTCATTTATTAATAGAAGGTATGATAATTGCAGCTTACGCAAATAATTCTTATAAAGGGTATATTTTTATAAGAGGAGAATATATTGATGCAATAAATATTATTAATATTGCTATAAAAGAAGCTCGTAAAAAAAACTTTTTAGGAAAAAATATTTTAAATTCTGAGTTTTGTTTTGATATATGTGTTCATTCAGGAGCTGGAAGATATATTTGTGGTGAAGAAACTGCTTTAATTAATTCATTAGAGGGTTATAGAGCAAATCCAAAAAGAAAACCGCCTTTTCCTGGTCAACTAGGTGCGTGGGGAAAACCTACAGTAATAAATAATGTAGAAACATTATGTAATATTCCTTCTATTATAAACTATGGTCTTAATTGGTATAAGAAGTTATGTTTACCTGGATCAGAAGATAATGGAACAAAACTTATGGGTTGTTCAGGTAAAGTAAAAAATCCTGGATTGTGGGAAGTTCCAATGGGTATAACAGCAATGGAAATAATAGAAGAGTTTGCTGGAGGAATGATAAAGGGTTATAAATTAAAAGCCTGGCAACCAGGTGGTGCAAGCACAGGAATTTTATTACCTAAACATTTAAAAGTGCAAATGTGTTCAAATGGAATAAGAAAACTAGGTACAAGAATAGGTACGGCTATAATATTAGCTATTGATGATACTGTTAATATAATATATTTCTTAAAAAATATAGAAAAGTTTTTTAATAGAGAATCATGTGGTTGGTGCACTCCGTGTCGTGAAGGCTTGCCATGGATTGTTAAAATATTAAAAACTTTAGAAAATAAGAAAGGTAAATATAAGGATTTAGATATATTGATAGATTTAACAAAACAATTAACAAATGGAAAAACTTTTTGTGCTCTTGCACCTGGAGCAAGTGAACCTTTAATTAGTGCAATAAAATATTTTCGTAATGATTTTGATAAGTTAATGGTTTAATTGATTATGACAATAATAAATGTAGACAATAAAGATTATGAAATAAAAAATAATAGAAATAAAAAAAATTTATTAGAAATATGTTTATCTTTTGGTATAGACATACCTTATTTCTGTTGGCACCCTATTTTAGGAAGTGTAGGGTCTTGTAGACAATGTATCATTAAAAGATACAATAATAGAGACGATACACTAGGACAGATAGTTATAGCTTGTACAACATCAGCAATTAAAAAAAATGAGTTTATAACTACAAAAGATCCAGAAGGTTTTAGTTGTCGTTCTAAAATAATAGAATTAATGATGACTAATCATCCTCATGATTGTCCAGTATGTGAAGAAGGTGGACAGTGTCATTTACAAGATATGACAGTGATACTAAAACATAATAGTAGAAGATATAATTTTAATAAAAGAACTCATAAAAACCAATACTTAGGACCCTTTATAAATCACGAAATGAATAGATGTATTACGTGTTATCGGTGTATAAGATTTTATAAAGATTATGCTGGTGGTAAAGATTTAGGAGTTTTTGGTAGTAGTAATAACATATATTTTGGTAGACTTAGGAATGGTAGATTAGAAAATGAATTTTCTGGAAATTTAATAGAGATATGTCCCACTGGAGTTTTTACAGATAAACAATATTCTATGCATTATGCAAGGAAATGGGATTTACAATATGCTCCAAGCATTTGTACGGGATGTTCTTGTGGCTGTAATTTAAATGTAGGAGAACGGTATGGTAAAATTCGTAAAATAGAAAATCGGTTTAATAGTAAAATTAATCATTATTTTATATGCGATAGAGGACGGTTTGGTTATGGTTATATAAATAGTTCTAATCGTAATCGGATACCTTTTATAAATAATAATCCTATTAAATCAATAGATTTAGCAATTGATTATAGTATTGCTTTGTTAAATACATCTAATAGAGTTATAGGTATAGGTTCTCCAAGAGCAAGTATAGAAAGTAATTTTGCATTATGCAAGTTAGTTGGAAAACAAAATTTTTCTAATGGCATTGAAAAAAGGGAAGTAGAGTGTCTAAAAATAAATATAGATGTTTTGTATAAAGGTGCTTTACCTTTTTCTTCAATAATTGATATTGAAGATCACGATCTTATCATTATCTTAGGTGAAGATATTACTCAAATTTCAGCAAGAATTGCATTAGCAGTAAGACAAGCTGCTCAAAGAGGTTCTTTTAATATTGCACAAAAATATAAAATATATGAATGGGATGTTAAGAATATTAATAATGAAAATAAACATCCTATATATATTTTTACAACAAATAAAACTAGATTAGATGCTATAGCTTATGAAACAGTTATATGTACTAAAGAAGAAATTACAAAATTCGGATTTGCAATAGCTAATTCCATAGATCATAACTCCCCAAAAAAAAAATTAAACTCATTTAATAATAACAACAAAAAAATTTTATTAAAACTTTTAAAGAAATTACGTTGCTCAAAAAGACCATTAATTATTAGTGGTTGTTCACTAAAACATTCTTTAGTTTTAAAATCTGCTTATAATATATCTCGTGCATTTAAATTTTTAGGAAAAAAAGGATCTATAATACTAAATAGTAATGATTCTAATAGTGTTGGAGTTACTATGTTAGGAGGAAAATCTTTAAATTGGGCAATAAAAAAACTAATTAAAAATAAAGCAGATGCAGTAATCATTTTAGAAAATAATATTTATCGTCGTATGAAATCATCTTTAGTTTATAATGCATTAAAAAATAAAAAAATTATTTTGATTGATTATAAAAAAAATACAACTATTGATAAGGCTAATGTTGTTTTACCTGCAGCAACTATAGCGGAAGGTAATGGTACTTTAATTAATTATGAAGGTAGAGCACAAAGATTTTTTAAAATTTATGAACCAAGTTATTATCGTACTGGAGATTTAACAAAAGAAAGTTGGAGATGGTTACATGCATTAACTATAGCAAAAAAAAATAGTAAGTTAGAATGGATACATTTAAATGATGTACTAAAGGTATGTTCTAAATATCATCCTGCTTTTAACAGGATATTAAATTTATCACAATTGAAAAGAAATTTAGCACGTTTACCTCACAGACTAAGTGGACGCACTGCTATAAATTCAAACATTCAAATACATGAAAAAAAAATTCATAAAGATATTTATTCAACTTTTACGTTTTCAACAAAAGGTTATAATAGTTCTGAAATAGCATTTGCTTGGTATCCAGGATGGAATTCGCCTCAAGCATGGAATAAATTTCAAAAAGAAATAGGTGTAAAATTATATGCAGGCAATCCAGGTATTAGGTTAATAAATTATTGTAAGAAAAAAAAGTATTTATCATATTATAAATATGTTGGGTTTAAAAAAAATAAACGTTGGCAAATTATTCCAATATATCATCTATTAGGTAGTGAAGAAAATAGTGCATTAACACATTCTATTAACAAATGTACAAAAAAGCCTTATATAAAAATAAGTAAACAGGATATAAAATTGCTAAAAGTAACTCCAGGATCTAAAATTAAAGCTATTGTTAATAACAAGGAAGTAAATATTATAATTAAAAATACTAATAATATGCGTAATGGGTTTATAGGTTTTCCGTTTGGTATTAAAGGAATACCATTAGAAATTTTTTGTATGTGTTTTAAAATTATAATAATAAAATGAACAATATAATAAAACATATTATATTTATAGTTGTTATATTTATAAGTGGAGCTTTTATGAGTTTTATCGAGCGTAGGGCTTTAGGTTTGTGGCAAGATAGATATGGTCCTAACAGAGTGGGATTGTTTGGAATATTTCAATTTATTGCTGATGTTATTAAAATTATATTTAAAGAAGATTGGATTCCACCTTTTTCAGACAATAAATTATTTGTTTTTTCACCTATTATATCTTTAATTACAATAATTTTGTCTTTTATTATATTACCAAATGCAATTAATAATGAAACTGATTTAAATAATGTTGGAATCTTATTTGTTATAGCTATGGCAGGTATAAATGTATATTCGATTCTGTTTGCTGGATATTCAAGTTGTAATAAATATGCTTTAATAGGAGCTATTAGAGCTTCAGCTCAATCAATTTCTTATGAGGTGTTTATAGGTCTTTCTTTAATGGGCATAGTTTCTATTTCAGGATCATTAAATTTAATAAATATTATTGACTATCAAAATACTCATTTTTGGTTTTTAATAACTCAAACAATAGGATTTATAACTTTTTTAATTTCTGGTATATGTGTAACGCATAGACATCCTTTTGATCAACCAGAAGCAGAACAAGAATTGGCAGATGGTTATCACATAGAATATTCTGGAATGAAATGGGGCATGTTTTTTATTAGTGAATATGTTAATATTATTTTAATTTCTATTTTAATTGTAAATTTGTTTTTTTGTGGGTATAAGAGTTGTTCAGGTTTACATTTATTAATTTTGTTTATAACTAAAATATTAGTTTTTATTGTGTTATTTATTATTATTCGTGCTTCAATACCAAGACCAAAATATTATCAAGTAATGAGCTTTTGTTGGAAATATTGTTTGCCTTTAAATTTAATAAATTTACTATTAACAGGTATAATAATATTATGCTACAATACATAAAATGATAAGAAAATTAATTATTTCAATATTTAGTATTTTTCGTACGATTTATATAATATTTACACATTCTTTTAATAAAAGAGTTACGTTACAATATCCAGAAGAATCTGTATATTTATCACCACGTTATAGAGGTCGTATTGTATTAACTAGAGATAATACCGGTAAAGAACGGTGTGTTGCTTGCAATCTTTGTGCAGTGGTATGTCCTGTGGATTGTATATGTTTGCAAAAAGCTGAACGTAAAGATGGAAGTTGGTATCCTTTATTTTTTAGAATAAATTTTACACGTTGTATTTTTTGTGGATTATGTGAAGAAGCTTGTCCAACTTCAGCTATTCAATTAACGCCGGATTTTGAGTTAGGAGAATTTAAACGGAAAGATTTAGTTTTTGAAAAAGAAGATTTATTAATTTATGGTACAGGAAAAGATCATAATTACAAATTTTATGAAAATACAGGAATAGCTAGTTTTGATAAATGTAAAGGCTTTGGTAAAAAAGAAAAAAAACCAATAAATGTAAAATCGTTATTACCATAATAAAAAGGTAAATTGTGTTATTTTATATTTCAGCAATAATTGCAATAGTTTCAACGTTGAACGTTATTATAAGTAATAATATTATACATGCTTTGTTGCACTTTATTATATCATTGATTTCAATTTCTATGATATTTTTTTTTATTGGAGCAAATTATGCTGGAGTCTTAGAAATTATTATTTATGCTGGTGCAATTATGGTCTTATTTGTTTTTGTTGTAATGATGTTACTAAATCCTATTAAGAAGAAATTAAGTTTTATTAATTTAAAAAATTGGATAAGTACATCTAGTTTGACAATAACTTTATTAGGTTTATTATTAATCACTATTCTCAAATATGGTTTAAATAATCGTAATATTTTAGTGGGTAGTACAATACCACACACTCCACATCCTTTTAGTGTTTTATTATTTACAACATATTTAATTACTGTAGAAATATCCGCTATCATTTTATTAACAGCATTAATTATTGCTTCTTATTTAGGACGTAAACAATGACGTTAATCCCCATAGATTATGTTTTTATATTATCTTTAATTTTATTTTTTATAGGTATATTCGGTTTATTAATTCGTCGAAATATAATTGTTATATTTATTTGTTTAGAAATAATGTTAAATTCTTCAGCTTATGTTTATGTTATATCTGGAGAGTATTGGGGGCAACCAGATGGTCAGGTTATGTTTATTTTAATTATGACGGTAGCTGCAGCAGAAATAAGTATAGGGTTAGCTTTATTAATTCAATTACAGAAAAATTTAAAAAGTTTTGATATAGATAAATTTAGTAGGTTAAAAGGATGAAGAAGATATTAATTTTAATTTGTTTATTTCCTTTAATTAGTACACTATTACTAGCTAGTTTAAGATGTATGTCAAAAATATTGGTTTGTATAATTGGTGTTGGATCAATAGTTAGTTCTACAATATTTGCAATATTACTAGCCTTTTATTATTATTTAAAACCTAATCCTTTTTTAGAACATTTATATAGTTGGATTAGTATATATGATGTAAAAATAAATTTTAATTTTTATATTGATGGTTTATCAGTAGTAATGATTTGTATAGTTAATGGAATAGGATTATTAATTCATTTATTTTCTACTTGGTATATGTGTGAAAATTTTAAATATAAGAAAGATTATTTATTGTCTAGATTTTTTTTGTACATGAATTTATTTATGTTAAATATGTTGATATTAATTTTAGGTGATAATTTAATTTTATTGTTGTTAGGGTGGGAAGGTGTAGGATTTTGTTCATATTTATTAATTAGTTATTATTATCGTGTTTATAATAATGTTATTTCTGGTTTTAAAGCGTTTATTACTACAAGAATAGGCGATTTGTTTTTTGCCATAGGTATTTTCTTTGTATGGATTCAATTTAATACTTTCGATATTCAACAACTTTTAACTAAATTTTCTTTATTAAATAATACTAATTCTTTTAGATATGAACTTATTGCTTTTATGTTTATGCTTGGAACAATAAGTAAATCCGCACAAATTCCTTTACATACTTGGTTAATTGATGCTATGGTTGGACCAACTCCCGTTTCTGCATTAATTCATGCAGCAACTATGATCACTTCGGGAGTATATTTTATAATTAGAACACATTTCTTATTTGAACTCGCACCAATAACTCTTAATACAATTGGCTTAATTGGAACAATTACTTTATTATTAGCAGGTATCTCTGCGTTAACTCAAAACAATATTAAACGTATTTTGGCTTGTTCAACATTGAGTCAAGTAGGTTATATGTTTGTAGCTATAGGAATAAAAGCATGGCATGCGGCTATATTTCATGTGATGATACATGCATTTTTTAAAGCTTTATTATTTATATCAGCTGGTTCTTTAATAATTAGTTGTAAACACTCACAAAATATTTTAAAGATTAGATCAATATTTTTATCTTTATCTAAAAACATAAGAATAGCATATTATTTTTGTTTTGTTATAGGTGGTTCAGCTTTATCTGCATTACCCATTATTACAGCTGGTTTTTATTCAAAAGAAAAAATTATTTTGTTATCTAAAATAAGTGGCTACAACAAGATTTGGATAGTAGGTTTAGTTGGTGCTTTTATAACATCTATTTATACATTTCGCACTATTTTAATTATGTTTAACAAAAATATTAATAAGTTTATTATTTTTTTTAATAACCAAAAACCATTAATATATAATGTATCACATAATTTACCTTTATTTATATTATTAATTTTATCTACTTACTTAGGTTCTTTAATTAAAATACCTATGCAAAAGGAAATTACAATGTATAATATAGAAGTAGAAAATTGTTGTAATATAATTTCTTCAATAATTGTCATAGTTGGTATTACCATAGCTGCTAAAATATTTTTATTTTCTAATGTTTATTACATGGATATAATTGAAGTTGTTTTAGGAAAATTAGTTCTAAATATTATATATACTATTGGAGGGTTTGATTGGTTATATATTAAATTAGTAATTATACCTTATTTATATTTAGTTCGGATAAATAAATTTGATTGTATTACTTTCATAATAAATAATATAATAAATAAAGTAATTTTGTTTTTTTATACTGTAATGACAAAACTACATAATGGTAATTTAAGTTTTTATTTAACAATATTTATTGTTGGTATTATAACTTCATTATTAATGAGTAATATTTTATGATATTGTTATGTTTTTTATTTATACCCTTTATCGGTGGATTGTTATCTTTAAGTTTTGAAAAAATAAATATAAAATATTCACGTTGTTCAGCTCTTTTTACTATGATTATACTGTTAGTTTTATCCATATATTTATGTTATTTAAATCTAAATACAACCAATATATGGGTGGTTAAATACCGAACAATATGGATTGATAGATTTGGTATATATCTTAATTTAGCAGTGGATGGTATATCTTTAAGTATGGTTTTATTAAGTGTAGTATTGGGTTTATTATCTATCATTTGTTCTTTTAAAGAAATTAATAAATGTATTGGATTATTTTATTTTAATTTGTTGTGGATTTTAGGTTCAATTATTGGTGTGTTTCTTGCAATGGATCTTTTTTTATTTTTATTTTTTTGGGAAATAATGATATTTCCAATGTATTTTATAATTTCTATGTGGGGAAGTGCATATAAAGAACAAATAGCTATAAAATTTTTTATTTATACTCAAATTTCAGGGGTAATATTGTTAATAACAATTTTCACTTTAGTAGTAAGTAACTTTTATGTAACTGGAAAACTAACTTTTGAGTATCAAAGTTTAGTAAATGCTCAAATCGGGGACAAAGTAGGAGTTTTATTAATGTTAGGCTTGTTTATTTCTTTCGCAATAAAATTACCAATCTTTCCTTTACATACTTGGTTACCAGATGTTATGGCTAAAAATCCTAAATATGGGAGCTTGGATTTAATAGGTATTTTGATAAAAACAGCAGCTTATGGATTATTAAGATTAAATTTAGGTTTATTTCCCAAACAATCACTTTCATTTGCGCCTTATGCAATGATAGTTGGTATTATCAGTATATATTATGGTGCAGTTTTGGCTTTTTCTCAAAGAAATATTAAAAGATTAATGGCTTATTCAAGCATATCACATATGGGGTATGTTTTAATAGGTATTTTTTCAAGTAATATTTTATCATTACAAGGCGCTATTATGTTTGTTATCTCAAATACATTATCGTCTGCGGGTTTAATAATAATAAGTGGCTTACTTTATGAACGATTAAATACATTTGATATACGTTTTATGGGAGGATTATTTGGTAAGTTAGGAGCTATTCCTGGTTTTGCATTATCATTAACATTAGCAGTCTTAGGTTTACCAGGAACAGGAAATTTTATCGGGGAATTTTTAATTTTATTAGGTAATTTTAAATTATATCCAAAAATAACTATAATTTCTAGTTTAGGTTTAATATTAACAGCTATATATTCATTAAACTTAATACATAAAGTATATTATGGAAAAACAAAAAATAAAGCTCTAAAAAATATATTTTTAAATTTCAGTGAAGTAAATATATTAAGTATAATTTTATTTTTAATATTTATTAGTGGTTTTTATCCTCAAATAATTTTTGATTTATCAATTAAATCTATAACCAACATCGCACAAAAAACAATGTTTTTTTATTAAAAATGATTAAGAATGCACAAATATTACCTATTAGTTTTTTATTTATAACATTAATAATATTAATTATTACTATATCATTTAATCGTAAAAATTTAATTATATTTATAATAACCATAATAGGGTTATTAATTTCATTATTATCTATATTTTTGATTAAACATACTTTATTTTATCCTTTAATAATGATAGATAATTATTCCTTATTTTATACGTTTTTAATTTTAATATCAGCTTTATATTGTTCTATTTTTTCTTATACATATTTAAATAAAAATGAAGAAGTTTATATGTTAATAATCTGTTCAACTATTGGAGCTATATTATTAGTTTTAAGCATACATATGACTACTTTCTTTATTGGATTAGAATTAATGTCTATCGCTTTATATGGGCTAATAATTTATTTACGTAATGATAAAGATAATGATTTAAAAGCTTTGGAATCAGGAATTAAATATATGGTACTTTCTTCTATGGCATCTTGTTTTTTACTGTTTGGTATGGCTTTATTATATTTTTATTATGGAAATTTAACGTTTACTAATTATTATTTTAAATTAGATGATAATACTACTTTATGGACAATAATAGGCATTGTGTTAATTCTAATTAGTTTAGGATTTAAATTATCTATTATACCTTTTCACAGTTATACGCCAGATCTTTATGAAGGAACAATGCCCCCAATTACAGCTTTTATCGCCACTGTTACTAAAATCTCCGTATTTGTAGCTTTCATGCGTTTGTTAATGATCTTACCCAATATAACTAGTTTTTTAAATAATGTACTTACTATAATTTCTATTGTTACAATACTATTTGGCAATATTTTAGCGCTTAAACAAAATAATTTAAAACGTATATTAGGTTATTCATCGATAGCTAATTTGGGTTATTTACTTACAGTAATAATTGCAATGCAAATGCATATTTGTAAATTTATACTTGAAACAATAAATATTTACTTATTAACTTATACTTTAACAACTTTAGGTATATTTGGCATTATAAGTTTAATAAATAATGAAACGTTATCTTTTTATAAAGGTTTATTTTGGAGTAAACCAGATTTAGCTATTGTCTTAACGATAATGTTGTTATCTTTAGCTGGTATACCTTTAACAGCAGGATTTATAGGTAAAGTTTATATATTTTTAAATGCCTTAAATTATCAATTATGGTTTATACTTATTTCTATAGGTATAGGCAATTCAATAGGAATTTATTATTATTTTAGAATAATTTCATTTTTATATATGAATGTAAATAAAAAACAACTTATTTTTGATCTCAACTCTTTTGTTTATTATTTGGTTTTATCTTTATCTTTATTTATTTTAGTTTTCGGACTATTTCCACAAAATATAATTTCGTTAATAAGAGTCTTTAGTTAATCTAATTTAATTATATTCTTTTTTTTAAGTAAATATGTGATATGTAATTTTATTTTTTTTTGTTGTTTGTTTTCGTTGTGCTAGTTATGTGTTACTTGCTTTTATTTTTTTATTTGTAGTTATGTTTTGTGTTGTTAAAATCAAAAGGTATGTTTGTATATAGTTGTATGTTTGTTATTTTAAAAAGAAATGGTTGTAGTAAATTTTTGTTAGCGTAACTAAATGTTTGTTGTTTATTAGTAATTGTAAAAATTGTTGTTAATTAGTTGATAGCTTAAGGGAAAAAGGTTTGTTGTTTATTAGCTTTAGTGTATTTGTTTCTTGTAAATTTGTTTTGTTTGTTGATAGTTAATGTTAGTTGTTAACTTATTATTAAAAACCAAAAAAAGCATAAATAATATAAATACAATATTTTAATTTTTTACTACATATAAAAACTTTACTTTAATATAACCACTAAACAACTAACATCTAAAAAATAACATAGAAAACATCTAATAATAAATAATAAAAGCAAACATTTAAACAATTAACTTTTTTTAAAAATAAACCTCTAACAGCAACAGCAACAGCAACAGCAACAGATAACCTCTAAACAACTAACCTCTTTTATTTTACATTTTACCTTTTACCTTTTACCTTTAACATATAAAATCTTTAATCTAAAATCTAACACATAACACATAACCTCTAATAAATAATAAAAGCAACCATTTTAACTATTTAAACTTCTAACCTCTAACCTAACAACTCTAACCTCTAAACAAATAACCTCTAATAAATAAAGTCTTAAATCTTTAAAGCAAACATTAAACCTCTAATAAAAATAAATAAAAACTCTTTAAACCAACCTCTAAAAGCTTTTAAACAAACCTCTAACCTAACAACTCTAACCTCTAAATTCTAAATTCTAAAGCAATTATATATATTAACATATATTTTTTTTATTAATTATAACAATAATCTGTTAACAACAAACTTACCACTATTTTAGCCAGTTAACAAAAAACCTTTTAACCGTTTTAAACCATCATTTATTATATTTTGATATTTTGCATATAACTACTTTTCCCTTACTTACTCATAATACAACAAATTCTATACATACAAATATACCAGCAAAACAAAATAACACAAGTTTAACAAACAAAACATAACAGCCAAATAAAATAACTAATAAAAAAATATAAACTAGAATACAACAACTAATAATAAGAACAAAAAAACATAACAGCTAACTCCATCAAAAAAAAATAAAAAATCTAAAAAAAACAAATAAAACAAAAAGCAAAATAAAAACAACGATTAAGAAGACAGAAAATACTAAAACCGAAAAATAGTTAAAAATAAATAAAATGACAACTACACAACAAATAAAAAAGTTAATAAATTAAACAAAACTAGCTTTGAAATTACGTAATAATTCTTTTTGAAATCTATTCAAATTAACAGGTGTTTCTATGATTACTTTACAAATTAAATCTCCTGGTAAGTTACTACGTATTGATTTTACTCCTTTACCTTTTATTCTAAATTGTTTTCCTGTTTGTGTTTCCGCTGGAATTTTTAATTTTACCGTATTGCCTTCAAGCGTAGGCACCTCTAATATACCTCCTAATGCAGCATCAACAAAGTTAACTGGTATTTCACAGTATAAATTTTTACCTTCTCTAGTAAACACTTTATGTGGTTTAATAGATATTTGGACATATAAATCACCATATGGGCCTCCATTTACACCACATTCACCTTCTCCTGTAATTCTTATACGGTCCCCATTATCTACACCTTGTGGAATTTTTATTGATAAAATCTTTTTATCATTTATACGTCCTTCCCCATTACAACTCATACAATATTTATCTATAATCTCACCGGTCCCATTACAATTTTGACAAGTTTGTTGTATAGAAAAAAAACCTTGATGCATACGTATTTGTCCCAATCCTTTACAACTATGACAATACTTGTTTTTATAACCAGGTTCAGACCTAGTTCCATTACACCTATTACATTTTACTAGCTTTGTTAAATTAATATTTAATTTTGTTCCATAAATAGCGTCTTCGAGTTTAATATTTAAATTATAACGTAAATCAGAACCTCTTTGAGGCGTATTGTTGTTGTTGTTATTACCAAAAATATCTCCAAAAACATCGGAAAACATGTCACTAAAACCTGTATGAAAACTATTATTTGTGTGCCGTCCATCTAATCCTGAATGGCCAAATTTATCATAAGCATTTCTTTTTTCTTTAACGGAGAGAACTTCATGCGCTTCAGATATTTCACGGAATTTTTGTTCTGCTTGTTTATTGTTAGGATTTCTATCAGGATGATATTTTTGAGCTAATCTACGAAATGCTTTTTTTATTTGTTTTTGATCAGCAGTTTTATTAACACCTAAAATTTCATAATAATCGCGTTTGGACATTACTAAATCAAGCCTTTATTTTGTTTTATTATTAACTTCTTCATATTCAGCATCCACAACATCTCCTTCTTTTTTACTAGAAGACTTTTCTGCGTTTTTTTGTGCTGGTTCAGAATTATGATTTTGTGGTTTTTTTTCTGAATATATTTTTTGATATATTGTACTATATTCTTCAGTGAGTTTATTAAGATCTTCTTTGATTGTTTTGATATCATCACTTTTCAAAGTTTGTTCTAAGTTATTAATTAAAGATTCAAGTTTGTTTTTTTCATCTTCATTTTTTATTTCTTTTAATGTTTTACGTATTGTATGAATCATGCCATCTGCTTGATTTCTTGTTTGAACTAATTCTTCAAATTTTTTATCTTCTTCTTTATTTGTTTCTGCATCTTGAATCATCTTATTTATTTCCTCTTCTGAAAGACCACCCGAAGATTTGATTATTATAGACTGTTCTTTACCAGTTGCTTTATCTTTAGCGGTAATATTTAAGATCCCATTAGCATCTAAATCAAAAGCTACTTCTATTTGTGGTGTTCCTCGAGGAGCTGGGGGTATATCAGTCAAATCAAACCGACCTAATGATTTATTTTGTAACGCTTTTTTTCTTTCTCCTTGCAAAGCATGAATAGTAACAGCTGTTTGATTATCTTCTGCTGTTGAAAAAATTTGTGTTTTTTTAGTAGGTATTGTAGTATTTTTTTCTATTAAAGGAGTCATTATACCACCCATAGTCTCTATACCTAAAGTTAAAGGAGTGACATCCAATAAAAGAACATCTTTTACATCGCCACCTAATACGCCTCCTTGAATAGCCGCACCCATTGCTACAGCTTCATCTGGATTTACATCTTTTCTAGCTTCTTTGCCAAAAAACTCTGCCACTTTTTTTTGTACTAAAGGCATGCGTGTTTGACCACCGACTAATATTATATCATCTATCTCCTTAGTAGTTAATTTGGCGTCATCTATAGCTTTTTTACAAGGTAAAAGCGATCTTTTTATTAAATCTTCAACTAATGATTCTAATTTAGCTCTAGTAATTTTTAAAGTAAGATGTTTAGGACCTGTTTTATCAGCAGTTATATAAGGTAAATTAATATCTGTTTGTTGAGAACTAGAAAGCTCTATTTTTCCTTTTTCAGCTGCTTCTTTTAAACGTTGCATTGCTAAAGAATCTCCAGATAAATCAACCCCACTTTCTAATTTAAATTGTTTAACTATATAGTTTATTAATTTAAGATCAAAATCTTCTCCTCCTAAAAAAGTATCCCCATTAGTTGCCATAACTTCAAATTGAGTTTCACCGTCAACATCAGCTATTTCTATGATTGATATATCAAATGTTCCACCACCTAAATCATAAACAGCTATTTTTTTATCCCCTCTATTTTTATCCATACCATATGCTAAAGCAGCAGCTGTAGGTTCATTAATTATACGTTTAACATTAAGCCCTGCTATGCGCCCAGCATCTTTAGTAGCTTGTCTTTGTGAATCATTAAAATAAGCTGGTACAGTTATTACAGCTTCTGTAATTTTTTCCCCTAAATAATCTTCTGCTGTTTTTTTCATTTTTTTTAATATTTCTGCACTGATTTGTGGGGGTGCTAATTTTCTATTTTTCACTTGTACCCATGCATCTCCATTTTCAGCACTTACAATTTTATATGGCACCATTTTTATATCTTTTTGCACTATATCATCATTAAATTTACGCCCAATAAGACGTTTAATTGCGTATAAAGTATTAGACGGATTAGTTACAGCCTGCCGTTTTGCGGTTTGTCCAATTAATATTTCATTATCATCAGTATATGCAATTATAGAAGGAGTAGTACGGGCACCTTCTGAATTTTCTATAACACGACTTTTTCCATTTTCTAAAACTGCAACACACGAGTTAGTAGTACCTAAATCAATACCTATAATTCTTATCAT